>JBARWP010000501.1:0-2068 GCA_049646905.1 Pseudaminobacter sp.
CAGAAAGCCATTATTCTCATATGACTCTATCTGCTCGGACGTCAAAGCATCTGCGTAAGACCCACCGTCATAAACAACGGGATCCTGGCGCGCGATGATGGCGGCAGTCCTGCTGCCGCGCGAAGCATATAAATCGTTAATAGTTGTAGACATTTAAATGAATACTCCTTGCGAAATTGAGCCCGACTCAGGCGGCATCAGTCTCCAGCGGGTAAACACCTTCCTTGTCGTGCACCTCGTCGCCGGTCAGCGGCGGATTGAAAACGCATATCACCCGCAAAGGCTCTTTGCCGCCCCGAAGCCAATGCTCGTCATTCTCGTCCAGTGCATATACAACACCTGGGCCCAGTGCATACTTCTTGCCGTCAGCAATGGTTTCAATTTCGCCATCACCCTCGACGCACCACACAGCCTCAAGATGGTTCTGGTAATGAATATGCGTTTCAGTACCAGGAAAAATCACCGTCTCATGAAATGAAAAACCCATGCCATCTTTCTTGAGCAAAACACGCCGGCTAAGCCAGTTGTCGGTTTTGATCTCATGTTCGGTGCCAATTACATCTTTCACATTACGTACAATCATCCTGCTTTACCTCCAAACTTCAGTACACGTGCGCTGACACCGTTTTCGTCCAGCACCTGAGCCACGCAACTCTCAATAATTTCAAGACCGCGGCGCAGCAAGTCATCTTCAATCGTCAGTGCCGGCAAGACCTTAAGCACTTCGTCGTGTGCCCCGGATGTCTCAATGACCAGAC
Source organism: Pseudaminobacter sp. (assembly GCA_049646905.1). Lineage (GTDB taxonomy): Bacteria > Pseudomonadota > Alphaproteobacteria > Rhizobiales > Rhizobiaceae > Pseudaminobacter. The sequence continues at coordinate 759 of JBARWP010000501.1, forward strand.
CTTCCTCAAATGCCTTATGTGCGATCTTGTTGGCCAGGTCATCACCCACTGGGGTAACCAACCCCTGGATCAAGCCACGTCCGCGCACGCTGAGGCCCGCCATTGGGTAGCTATGGTCGAGGTTTTCAAGCCAGTCACGCACCATACGCTCTTTGCGGGCGGTTTCTTTTGCGAAAGCGTCATCGCTCCAGTAGTGCTCCAGTGCCGCAGTCGCCGTGACAAAGGCCAGGTTATTGCCGCGGAACGTACCGCTATGCTCGCCGGGCTTCCATATGTCGAGCTCAGGCTTCATCAACACCAGCGACATAGGCAATCCATAGCCGGATAGCGACTTGGAAAGGGTAATGATGTCAGGCTCAATGCCGAGTGACTCAAAGCTGAAGAAACTGCCGGTACGACCGCAGCCTACCTGAATATCATCGACGATAAGCAGCATGTCGTGCTTGCGGCACAGAGTTTGCAACTCTTTAAGCCAGCGCTTGCTTGCAACGTTAACGCCACCCTCACCCTGCACCGTTTCAACGATTACGGCGGCGGGATGATCCATGCCACTACTTGGATCATCTAGCATGCGCTCTAGATAGGCCATCGTGTTGGCGTCAGGACCCAAATATCCGTCAAACGGCATGAACGAGGTATTACTCAACGCAACGCCTGCGGCATTGCGGAACTTCTCGTTTGCTGTCACAGCCAGCGAACCGCCGCTCACCCCATGAAACCCATGGGTAAACGAAATAATATTTTGTCTGCCTTTTACCTTGCGCGCAATCTTGAGGGCAGCCTCCACCGCATTAGTGCCTGTAGGGCCTGTAAACTGCAAGGTATAGTTCCATCCGCGCGGTTTAAACAATACACGGTCGACAGTTTCGAGAAACTCTTTCTTGGCGCATGTCGCCATATCAAGCCCATGCACCACACCATCGGTATTCAGATAGTCAATGAGCTTTTCTTGAAATACCGGGTTGTTATGGCCATAATTAAGCGTCCCCGCGCCACTGAAGAAATCGATATATTCTTTACCCGACTCATCAATTAGCAACGACCCTCTGGCCTCTTTGAAAACAACGGGGAACGACCGAACGTAGCCCCGCACTTCCGACTCCATTCGGTCAAAAATTTTCAAATCCATAATAAATCCTCCTAGTTACATAAAACGCTCGTCCGACCACGGCGCGCCAGAACCGGGCACCGCTGGGGCGTTTTGATTTCAAATTAACTGGCTAACTTCAGATGGCCTGCGTCTGGCCGGATTGGGCCTATGCGCAAAAGTGGCTCATCATCGTGACCGTGCTCGCCGAACAGGCTGCGAT
>JBARWP010000502.1:0-4205 GCA_049646905.1 Pseudaminobacter sp.
ATAGTGGCCTCCTCGTACCGCTGCCAGAACGCCGACCGGCCCCCTTATCCTGACTATCCGCACTTCCGCGAGCCTGCGTCGGAAACCTGTTGCCAGAAACGAAAACGCCGCCCGATGGGCGGCGCTCGATATGCAAGTGAAGGGTCGAAGGCTACTTGATCTTCGTTTCCTTGAACTCGACATGCTTCCTGGCAATCGGATCGTACTTGCGGAACGACAGCTTGTCGGTCTTGGTGCGGCTGTTCTTGCTCGTCACGTAGAAGAAACCGGTGTCAGCGGTCGACAGAAGCTTGATCTTGATGTTTGCGGCTTTGGCCATGATTCTTGCCCGTTATATTTCTGAGGAGTTCGGACCGCCTGACCACGGCAAAACAGCCCGGACGCGGGAAACTTGGCGCGACACATAAAGAACGTGCACGGAAAGTCAAGCCTGCTTGCCGCCGACAACCAGCCTGCTGCCGCCCAAAAGGATATAGGCACCGAAAAAAAACGCCAGCGACCAGCCGAAACCGTTCGTCCCGAACATATCCATTCCAACGCCGATGGCCTGCGGCCCGAGCACCATACCGAGGCCGTAGCAAAGCACGAAGGCGGCATTCGCGTTTGCCAGTTCGTGGCCTGAAAGGCGAGAGCCTAGATGGGCGAGGCCGACGGTATAAAGGGCGGCGACCACGCCACCCCAAATGAAGAGAACGCCCGCCATGACATGCCAACTGATCTGGATGTAGGGCAGGAGGATCATGCCGCCCAAGCCGACGCCGGCGCACAGGAGCAGCAAATGGCGCCGGTCGCGCACGCGATCAGAGATCATGCCGAGCGGGATTTGCATGATGACATTGCCCAGCCCCACCATGGTCAGCAACAGGGCGGCATCGCCTTCGGAGTAGCCGATGCGGTTTCCGTAGACCGGAAACAGGGCAAACCCCCCGGTTTCGACGGCGCCGAAGACCAGAACGGCCGCCGTTGCCGTCGGAACTGCCCAAATGTAGCGGATGAAGCCCGTCGAGCCTCCTTCAGGGATGATCTGTGGGCTTTCCCGCCAGGCCGCCAACACCGGTATTGTGGCCAGCATGACGAGGCCAAAAACAGTGCCGAAGGGCAGGAAACCCGAACTGCCCATCTGTGCGAACAGCCAGGGCCCGGCCGCAAACCCCAATGAGAGCACCGTTGCATAGATGCCGAGAACGAGGCCGCGCTTATGTGGTGGTGCGGAGGTACTGATCCAGAACTCCGACAGGATGAACAGGACGGTCAGCGACAGGTGCAGCGTGACCCGCAGCGGAAACCACATCCAGAACGAGGGTGCGAAATAGAAGCCGACGAAGGAGGCCGCACCAAGGAAGATCATCGCCAGCATCGTCCAGACCACGCCGAAACGCACCGCGAGCGGGGTTGCTAGCGGTGCCGCAAAAATGGAGGCGATGCCGGCAACGGCCGTGTTCAGGCCGATCATGCTGGCCGAATAGCCGCGTATCTCGAGGATGATGCTGAGCAACGGCATGCCCAGGCCGATCGCAATACCGACGACGCTGATCGAGGCGATGGCGGCCGCAATCGGCAGCCAGAGCATCGGCGCGTCGTCATCCGTCGATCGGGAGAGGCCTGTCATGGTCGGTCCGGCGCTTGGAAGGAAATCAGAGGAGGTCGCGCACGAACCGATTGCGGATCATGCGATAGAAGGGAACGACGCCGCCCGGCTCGAGGTTGGGGTCCAGGGCAAGCCTCTGTTCAAGTTCCTCAAGCACGGTCCGGGTGATGGCGGGCACATCGGCCTGTTTTGCCTCATCAAGCGGCAGCCAGACGAGTTCTTCCAACTCATTGGTCGGGCCGCCATCGGGCAGTTCGACGGCGACGCTGCTTTTCCAGGCCGACAGGAAGCGTGTGTCGAAACGGCGCACCCGCCCCGGCGGCGTTATGGCTCGTGCGATGAAACGAAGCGGCGCCAGCGTCGGCTGGACCTCGTGGTCGACGAAGCCCTGCCAGTCCGGCTTGCTGGTGGCAAAGGGCATCCTGCGGCCGATCAGCAGGCCGGCTTCCTCATAGGTCTCGCGGATTGCCGAAAGTGCTATGGCCCGGGCCCGGGCAGCGCTCGTGCGCGCAGTCGTTGCGATCAGCCGCACCTCGTCCTTTGCGGGAAGGCTGTCGACGACACCGATGCGGCTATCGGCCGGGTCGGTTCGCCCACCGGGAAAGACCAGCTTGCCCGGCATGAAGGCATGGCTGGAATGACGCCGCCCCATCAGCACGAGCACGTCGTTGCCCTTGCGGTCGAGCAGCATGAGCGTGGCAGCGTCGCGCGGACGCTTCGGACCTTGGCCAAGCGCGAAGTCGCGTGACTCGGCCCTGTCCACCTGCGATCTGGTCATCCCTTCCATGCGCACCTCTATAGGCCAAACGATGGCCAGGCGGAACTACGCAAAATGGCCGGTTACAGTCACGGCAGCCTAAACGTCAGGATGGGATTCGATCACATCGTCTTCGCCGCCAAACCCATGCATATAGAGTGCCCATTGCAGGCTGACGACAGCACCCTTGATCGGCCGCAGCAAGCCAAGCGCCAGGATGATGGTCAAAGGCACCCAGATCGCAAGATGCTGCCAGGTCTCCAGGGTGACGGCCGCTTCCACGCTCATGAATGCGCCCACGACGATATGGCCGACGAGCACCACCACCAGATAGGCCGGCAGGTCGTCGGCGCGATGGTGGAACATTTCCTCGCCGCAATGCTCGCATTTGTGCGTCACCTTCAGGAAAGAGGTGAAAAGCTTGCCTTCGCCGCAATGCGGGCAGCGACCGAGGAAGCCACGCTTCAAGGCCGTCCACAAGGGACGTGCGGGCCGACCCGTATGGTATTCGCCACCGAAAACCTGTTGTTCCATCATCGTCTCCTGGTGCGGGGCGTTTGGCGCGATTGTGATGCGCGAGCCCTTGATCTTTGCATCTTCGCCTTGTGGAAGGATCGTTTCGATCCCGACAAAGGCTTTGGGTCGGTCAGCATCTCAAAGCGCATGGCACCGGCCAGCGGCGCGACCTCGACAAGACGCACCTCGACGCGATCAGCAAGTTGATAGCCTTTTCCTGTACGTTCTCCGAAAAGCGAGCGGGTAGTTTCGTCGTAGATATAGTAGTCGCCCTCGAGAGATGACACCGGAATAAAGCCATCCGCGCCAAACTGCGGCAATTGGACAAATAGTCCTGCCTTGGTGACGCCGGATATCCGCGCGTCGAATGTGTCGTTGATATGTCCGGCCAGGTAACCGGCAATCAGCCGGTCGACAGTATCGCGCTCTGCCGCCATGGCGCGCCGCTCGCTGGCCGATATCAATTCGGAAATATCTTCCAGCCGCTCTTCTTCGGCGCGGGAAATGCCACCTGCGCCAAGCTGCAGCGCGCCGATCAGGGCGCGATGGACGATCAGGTCCGCATAGCGGCGGATCGGCGAGGTGAAATGTGCATAGCGCCGCAGGTTGAGCCCGAAATGGCCGAGATTTTCCGGTGAGTACAAGGCCTGGCTCTGGGCTCGCAGTACGACCTCATTGACCAGCGCCTCGTGCTCGGCGCCCTTGACCTGGCTCAGGATCTGGTTGAACTGCGACGGTTTCATCTGGGCACCGCGCGCCAGTGAAAGGCCAAGCGTTGCCAGAAACTCCCGCAGCGATTCCTGCTTGGCGAGCGAAGGCGCATCATGGGTGCGGTAGACCAGGCTTTGCTTCTTGGCCTCAAGCGTCTCGGCGGCCGCGACATTGGCCTGGATCATGAACTCTTCGATCAACTTGTGGGCATCGAGCCGTTCAGGAACGATGACGCGGTCGACGGAACCGTCCTCCTTGAGCAGGATCTTGCGCTCGGGAAGCTCCAGTTCCAGCGGCTGGCGTGATTCGCGGCCGCGTTTGAGCACGTCATAGGCGGTCCAGAGCGGCTTCAGGACAGGATCGAGGATGGGGCCGGTCACGTCATCCGGTACACCATCGATTGCCGCCTGCGCTTGCGGATAGGCGAGGCGCGCTGCCGAGCGCATCATGACGCGGTGAAAGGAATGACGGATTTTCCGGCCTTGGGCCGAAAACACCATTCGAACCGCAAGTGCGGGTCGATCAACGCCTTCCTTCAGCGAGCAGAGGTCGTTGGAGATGCGTTCGGGCAGCATCGGCACGACACGGTCTGGAAAATAGACCGAGTTCCCACGATTGAGCGCTTCACGGTCG
>JBARWP010000503.1:0-6157 GCA_049646905.1 Pseudaminobacter sp.
GGCATAGAGCGTCGACAGCGAGACACCGAGCTGGGTGGCGACATCACGGGCGCTGTTCTCCCGGTCCGCCATCATCGCCATCGCGGTCTTGAGCTTCGGCCGGGTCATCATCCGCGGCCGTCCGCCGGCGCGACCCCGCGCTCGCGCGGCGGCCAGACCTGCCATGGTGCGCTCATGGATGAGATCGCGCTCGAACTCGGCGAGCGTGGCGAAGATGCCGAAGACAAGTCGCCCCGTCGCCGTGGTCGTGTCGACGTCACCGGTCAGCACTTTCAGCCCGACCCCCTGCTTCTGAAGCTCGCCGACAAGTCCGACGACATGTGGCAGGGATCGTCCGATCCGGTCCAGCTTCCAGATGACGAGAGTGTCGCCGTCACGGGCGGTGTCGAGCGCCTGGGCAAGACCGGGGCGCTCGGTGGCGCGGCCCGAACAGACATCCTCGTAGATCTTCCGACAGCCGGCCTGTTCAAGCGCATCGCGCTGGAGGTCGAGGCTCTGTTCGGCCGTCGACACCCGCATATATCCGATCAGCATGATGATCTTCGCCTCTCGCTTATCAACGTAGCGAAGGTTGGGTTTTCTGGCTATAGGTTTATCCAAGGCTTTATATGAAATCGGCAGACCGTCGCGCCAGATTCGCCGGCGCGTCGTTTCGTGGTGCAGAAAACCGGGGTTTGTTGCGACGTTCGGGCAAGGCTTTTGTGGGTGCCGCCGGTGGAGCAAAATCTTTTGCGAGCGAAACGTGATGACTGAAAACGACGACCACCAGGATGTCGCGGGCCTGCCGCCAGAAGACAAGATGGGCTTTGCTGTTCCAAAGACACCGACCCACTCGCTCATGCTTTTGAATAGCTACATGCGCACCGACATGCTGCAACACATCCATTTGCGCCTTGATAAAATGAGGGATGAGGACGGACCTGGTTCGCCGTTGCATCATATGGCGAAAAGCCTCGAACAGGTTATCGACACCTGGGACGGCATCAATCTGTTCGAGTGCTTTACCCGCAACCACTTCCACATCGATCCGGATTACGAGTTCCGGCCGGAGCAGGATTATCTCCACGACATTCGGCTGATGAAGCATCACCTTAAATGCCACAGGAAAGCCATCAAGGACCTGGACCGCTATCGTTGACGCCGTGCCGGAATGCCGGAAAGCTCACCTCGGCCGCTTATGTGAGTTTTCTGTTCCGTTGCTACTCAAAGCCCGACCAAAGCCCTGCATCCAACAACGTCACGGCACACACGCTTCTCTTCAGGGCAGAAGTCCGGTGGTTTGTAGGTTCGAAATCCAGGTCTGGGCGCTGAAGGCAAAGCGTAGAGATCAGGAATGGGGCCTTGCGTACGGGAGAGAGTGGCAACAAGCCCTACGGGCGTCAAGAGAAAGGGGCACGTCGCGTTGCCTGCGATCACCAGCAAGTCACGAAAGTTGCCGGAAACAACGTTGATCCCGACCAGAACCTGGGCCCCAACCGGCTTCGGAGGGACGAAAAGCTCCTACTGGGAATCAGCACATATTGGTGGTCCGCAGAAAAATATGACGCTTTTAGTGCTCGTTAACCGCGTCTGCCTGGTTAATGATCTCATCCCATCACGCCGGTGCGATCATCCGGCATTTCTCCGAAAAGCGAAGTCGCCTCGCTTCCTTTAGTGGACAGGATCTCACCCCCGTCGAGCAGCCGCGCAATCTCAGCCGAGATCTGATCGGCTGCAATCACCAACGCGACATCGAGATAGACGTAGCGCTGCGTCACTCCTCTCGGCCCGTGTCCGAGCAATCCGGATATCGTCAGTTCGCTGAACCCGAGCGAAGCGGCGATGCTGGCAAAGGTGTGGCGCAGCGTATGCGGCGTCACATTCTCCAACCCGGCGCGCGCACACCCGGTCGAGCACGCGAACGATCCCAATGAAATGGCCATCACCCCAATCGGCTGGGAAGACATAAGGAGAGGTGCTGCGCTGTCCTTGGCTCATCAGATGTAGAATCGCGGCGTCGCCGGCAGCGCGAATCTGCGCGCCGGACTTCGTATCTGGAAAGGCCACACAGTTGTCGTTCGGTTCGATCCACTCCTTCCGCATGGCCAGCACTTCCATGGGTTGTGTTGCAAACTTCCGTATAGACGCAGGGCGGTCACCCGCTTGACGGATTTCAGGCGGTGATAGCCTAGCGTCAGCCATAACAGCGCCAAAACGGCATCGTCGATCTTGTCCTCATCGATCTCCATCAACCGACGTTACCACGCGCGGCGCCCAAAATCCCGCGGCCTTGCTCGGATGGATACCGATCGACCGACAGTTTGCCGCCACCAAACGCCGCGATGAGCGCGGCCCCCGCTGTCCAGAAGGTCGAATTGAATTCGGCCTTCGCCTGCACCTGATGCAGGAAGCCCGCGCCAGCGTCGCCCAGGGGGGCAATATTGGATGCCGACACTGCATAACGAGCGTTGTGCATGGAAGAGCTTCGATTGGGCAACGAAGGATCGGCTTCACAAGAAGGGCATGATCGGCGACCCAGTCAACAAGTCGAAGTCATTGATCCTGACCGATGAAGGCTTGGAGCGTTCGGAAGCATTGTTCCGGGAGCTGTTTACGCGGCTGCCGCAATAGCCGTCCCTTTGTGTGTCTTCCATTGCCAAGGCAGCAGTTCGTGCAAGCGGGAGACGGGAAGATCGGCGATGCGGGCGAACACATCGGCGAGCCACGCCTTTGGGTCGACGTCGTTGAGACGGCAGGTCGTGATGAAGGTGAGCATAATGGCGGCGCGATCGGCGCCACGCTGGGAACCGGCGAAGGTCCAGTTTCGACGCCCGAGTGCAATTCCTCTCAGAGCGCGCTCGGCGGCATTGTTCGTGAGACAAATCCGGCCATCTTCCAGGAAACGGGCAAAACCATCCCAGCGTTTCAGCATGTAGTCGATCGGCTCGACGACCTCGGACGATTTGCTGAGCGTGGCGCGCTCCCGTTTCAGCCACTCGTGCATGTCATCGAACAGCGGCTTGCTCTTTTCCTGCCGCGCGGCCAGTCGTTCTCCAGCGCTCAATCCATTGATCTGGCGTTCGATCTCGAACAGCGCGTCGAACCGTTGGACGGCCTCCAATGCGATCGGCGAGATCGGCTTGCCTCTGCGTTTGCGGTTACGGGCACTTTTCTGGATATCGGCCAGTTCAAAGAATTTGCGCCGCGCATGCGCATGGCAAAAGGCAAAGGTGATCGGCACTGCTTTCTTTTCGGCGACACTGAGCGGCTCGAAGCCATTGTAACAATCACTCTGCAGAATGCCGCCATACCCGGCCAGGTGCTTCTGCGGGTGCTCGCCGCGGCGGTCGCTCGACGCATAGTATATGGCCGCCGGCGCAGCCGCTCCGCCGTAGGGCCGGTCATCGCCCACGTACGTCCATATTCGCCCGGTCGTGCATTTGCCTTTGGCCTGGATGGGAATGGTGGTGTCGTCTCCAAAAAGACGCTCGGCCGCGAAGACATGCGCCTCGATCAGATCAAAGATCGGCAGGAGCGCGGCCGTTCCATACCCGACCTGGTCGGCCAGCGTCGAGGTCGAAAGCTCGATGCCCTCGCATTTAAGGCGAGTGCTTTGGCGGTTGAGCGGACTATGCATGCCGAACTTGTCGAACAGGATCGTCGCCAGCAGATGAGGACCGATGAAGCCGCGCGGCGTGGCATGGAACGGTGCCGGCGGCTGGCTGATCGCCTCGCAGTCGCGGCAGGTAAATTTCTCCCGCACCGTCTCGATCACTTTGAACCGGCGCGGAACCTCCTCGAGCGTCTCAGTGACGTCCTCGCCCAGTTTCGACAGGCGCGACCCGCCACAGCATGCACAGGTGGCTGGGGGATCGATCACCACGCGCTCACGCTCGATATCCTCCGGCCACGGCTTGCGGACCGGCCGTTTGCGCGTGAACGAACGCACGCTCGAGGTCCTGGCGGCAGCCGCTTGCGCTGCGGCTTCATCCTCTGTCGCCGCCATCACCAGTTCTTCGAGCTGCAATTCCATCTGGTCGATCAGGCGCGCCGTGCGCTCGGATCGCTGGCCGCGCAGTTCGCGCTTCAGCTTTTCGATCGCCAACTCCAGACTGGCAATCAAGGCCTCGCTGTCCGACAGCATGGCCTGCGCATTGGCGGCTTGCGCCACCGCAACGTCCCGCTCGGCGATGACCGTGTCCCGTTCGGCAACGACGACATCGCGTTCAGCCTGTAACATCTCACGCTCGGAAAGCAGCGCCAGATAGGCGCTCGCAAGGTCCGCAGGAAGATCCATAGGCTTCGAGATCATGAAGCCATTCGATCAGATTCAATCAATATTTTCAATGCGATAAAGCTATCCGACCCGTGTCGGACGCCAGGTTTCCTGCGGCGCGCGCCAGTCGATTCCGGATAAGAGATAGGAGAGCTGCGCAGGCGAGATCGTCACCACACCATCCGCCGCAGACGGCCAGATGAACCGGCCCCGCTCCAATTTTTTCGTGAACAGGCACGCCCCCTGGGTATCATGCCAAATCACCTTTATCAGATCGCCTCTGCGACCCCGGAAGCAGAACAAATGACCGCTCAACGGATCATGCTTCAGGACCTCCTGAACCTGCAAGGCCAGCGACGGAAAGCCCCTGCGCATGTCGGTGTAGCCCGTCGCAAGCCAAACCCTCACGCCCGCCGGGATCGGGATCATCGCAGGTTCTCCAGTCCCCGGACGATCCGAAGCAGCACCTCGACATCAACATCACGATCCACGATCACGCGCCGCCCGTTCGCGCTCATGACCTCCATGCGACCGGATGACGTCGTCGTATCGTCCCGAGGCGGCGCCTCCGGTGCTATCAGCGCTGGCACGAAGCCTTCGACCCGAATGCCGCCAAGACTTCCTTCCCGCAACAACTGGCGCCAGCGATACAGTTGGGAGCGGGAAATCCCGTGCTTCGCCGCCGTGGCGGAAACCTGACGGCCATCACCTGAAAAACTCTCTTCCAAAATCCGGAGCTTCGCCTCGTCCGTAAAACGACGACGCCGGCCCGTTTCGACGATTTCGAGGCGGCTCACAGGTGTCCGCAAAATGTCCTTATGCCTGTCCATAAGGACAAATCGACAGATTCACATCAAGCCCTCAAGGCGGCTCCCCTCGGATGCTTACGTCGATCGGTGGATCGGTCGCGAATTTTGAGCGGCCAGCCTATGCCGCTTGGAGAAATGGACGGGCATATACGCTTTCGGTGCGCTTTCGGTCGCCCTGGCAGTGTGCTTGTTGCGCAAATCCTGAAACCCGCACCACGTCCGCAGCGGCCCGGAATCCGGGCCGCGACGTGTCGCGAAAGTCAGTCGCACAAGTCTGACTTTCGCACCTGACTTTTGCGACAGATTTTTCTCTGAAAAATCAGCGCCGGCGATTTTGTCGCAAAACTTAGGAGTTCCGCGACAGGCCGACGCTTACGCTCCATTGTGAAGCCTGCCCCCTAGCATACATGCCAGAACCGTCACCAACGCTGGGGAAACACTTCGTCCGATTGAACCAGGCAGGTGTTTCGAGACATCCTCAACCATCTTGCTACTGTTCGTCGCCGACATGGCATAGGAGAACCGGTTGCATTGGATCATGGACGGCTTCTTCAACGAAAGTCCCTCCTGCACATGGGCCATAATGCTCCGCTCAACTTCATCGTACTGCGGCCGAGCGCTCTTCAATCTATAGCTAAAACCAATCCGGCCAAACCTCAACTCAAGGTGACGCAAGCGCGGCATACTGCCTACGTGCTTACGCTCTAAGTAGCTGATATATTTCAACTAATCACAACCCTTGATCTTAAATCGAGACAAAATGCCGCAGCGCAGCACTCGGCAATTGACATTAATAACATAATTTTTGATCGTTATTTTCACACAAAGCAGATTAATCTGCATTAAATTACGTGGGGGACCTGCGGTGTTTCCGTGGGGGAGGGGGCGTATGACTTTTGACAAGGCGTATCTCGACAGGCACCTGAACATCGGCGCGGCGTATCCGGATCTGCCCCGGCGCATCGAACGCTGGCGCGAGGAGAGCGCCGCGACGCGCCGCGATATCACGGCCAGGCTCGATCTGCCTTACGGAACGGCGGAGCGTGAGGTGCTCGACTATTTTCCGGCGCCGAAGCCGAAGGCGAGCCTGCTC
>JBARWP010000504.1:0-2053 GCA_049646905.1 Pseudaminobacter sp.
CCGGCAATCGGATAGTTGCGCAGAACGGCACGCTTGGTCTGCAACATGTCGTGAAGGCCAACGGCCGTGAGCAGCCCGAAGACGAAGAAGGGCACGACCGACACGCTGAACGACGCCACGCCGGTCAGAAAGAGTAGCCCAGTGGCGAGCGCCAGGAGGAGGCAGATCGACAGCGGCAGAAAGCGCGGCGAGGCGCCAAGCTTCAAGATTTCCACGAATTCCCCCCAAAACACGACGCAATATCAAACGGTAGCACCTAGTTCCGAAGTATTGCGCAAACGTGACAGCGCAGAAGGGCCAACATGGGCGTCAGCCGTACGCTGCGGTAGGTTGAAAAGGAGGCGGACGCTCGAGCACGTCAATCCCGGATAAATAGCGCCTTTGATGTGGGCTTCAAATTGGATCGCTTTCCGACGATGCCGTCATTTCTTTCGGCGCGTGCAAGCGAGAGTGATTCGGTCATTCCCTGAATTTTCCGATCGCTCGCCCCGTCGCGGCCAAACCTGACTCCGCCGATTGCAAGTCTTTGCGAGCGATCCTTCGACGCTCCGTCTGAGCTGTTGCGCCGCCGGATTTGTTGTCTTTCTTAATCATCCCCGACGTCCAGCCATGCCCGGTCCGGACGCTTCGGGGGTAGCGATGGGCCAGACAGTCCGCCTTAGTGAATCCGCCTCGCGCGGTGCTCGCATGTTGCGCACGGCGCTCGGTCCGGCCATCGCTACCTATCTCGATGATCCTGCCGTCGTCGAGGTGATGCTCAATCCAGACGGACGGCTGTGGATCGATCGCCTGAGTGGCGGTCTCGCCGAGACCGACGAATGGCTGTCTCCTGCCGACGGCGAGCGGATCCTGCGCCTAGTCGCTCATCACGTTGGAGCGGAGGTTCATTCGGGATCGCCGCGCCTGTCGGCCGAACTGCCCGAGACCGGCAAACGTTTCGAGGGGCTGCTTCCCCCTGTCGTGTCGGCTCCAAGCTTCGCCATCCGCAAACCCGCCGTGGCGGTCTTTACGCTGGCCGACTATGTCGCCGTCGGCATCATCGCCGAGTCCCAGGCCGACCTACTGCGGCTCGCGGTCGAGCGCCGGAAAAATATCCTGGTGGCTGGCGGGACGTCGACCGGCAAGACCACCCTGGTCAATGCCCTGCTGGCCGAGGTCGCGAAGACCTCCGATCGGGTCGTGCTCATCAAGGACACGCGCGAGCTGCAATGCGAAGCGTCCAACCTCGTCGCCTTGCGCACCAAGGATGGTGTGGCATCGCTTTCCGATCTCGTGAAGTCCTCGCTGCGCCTGCGTCCCGACCGCATACCAGTCGGCGAGGTCTGCGGCGCCGAGGCGCTTGACCTCCTAAAGGCCTGGGGCACGGGGCATCCGGGTGGGATCGGCACCATCCACGCCAATTCGGCGATCGGCGCGCTGCACCGGCTGGAGCAGCTCGTGCAGGAGGCCGTCATCACGGTCCCGCGCGCGCTCATCGCCGAAACAATCGACATCATTGCCGTCCTTACCGGCCGCGGCACCGCACGACGGCTGATCGAGATTGCCTGGGTCGAGGGGCTCGATTCCGCGACGGGCGACTATCGCACCATCGACGCCAGGCTCGAATCCGCCACCCCCGCTACTGGAGACTTCTCATCATGAAGCAGCTTCTTTGTCTCCGCCGCCGTCTTGCAGAGAGCGGCGCATCGGCCGCACTCCTCCTATATCTCTCCACCTCGACCCATGCGGCCGGTTCGTCCATGCCGTGGGGGGAACCGCTCCAGCAGATCCTCGAATCCATCGAGGGACCGGTCGCCAAGATCGTCGCCGTCATCATCATCACGACCGGCCTGACGCTCGCATTCGGCGACACCGCCGGTGGGTTCCGGCGGCTCGTCCAGATCGTGTTCGGCCTCTCGATCGCCTTTGCCGCGAGCTCGTTCTTCCTCTCCTTCTTCTCCTTCGGCGGCGGAGCGCTGGTGTGATGGAGCCGCAGGAGCCTGTGCCCGGTTTTCTGGCGGCCGTGCACCGCGCGCTGACGGAGCCGATCCTGCTCGGCGACGCGCCGCGCTCC
>JBARWP010000505.1:0-8674 GCA_049646905.1 Pseudaminobacter sp.
CGTCCCAGGCCTCCAGGGCCGGACCGATGCCGTGGCCAACGGGCTGCGAGCCGTCGGTGGAGATTGTCGCCGCCTTTAGCCCGAAGGCTTCGCCAACCATGATCAGCCGCGCTGCGAGCGCTCTGGCGGCGGCATCGTTCCGTACCTTGGCCGTGCGCCCTACAGGAATGTTCAGGACAAGATGCGTCGATCCGGCGGCTATCTTCTTCGAGATCACCGATGCGACAAGCTGCCCCTCGGAGTCGATGTCGAGGGCGCGCTCGACGCGGGTAAGGATGTCGTCCGCAGGACTGAGGCGCACCGCGCCTCCCCAGACGACGCAGCCCGACTCCTGCTCCACTACTCGGCGGATGTCCTCCAGGCCGAGATCGACCGGAGCCAGGGTCTCCATGGTGTCGGCCGTGCCCGCGGGCGAGGTGATGGCGCGGGAGGATGTCTTCGGCATCGTTAGCCCGTGTGCAGCGACAATCGCCACCACGATCGGCGTGGTACGATTCCCGGGCAAGCCGCCGACGCAATGCTTGTCGATCACGGGCGAAACATCCCAATCCCCGGCCTCGTCAATCTCGAGAATGCCGGAGGAGACTTGGTACAGCGTGGCGATCACTTCCCGGCCGTTCGCCGAGAGCAGCACGCGGGAGTTCGCCGAAAGACCCTCGGAACGGCACACATGGCAATCGGTCCGCATGAAGACTACGGATTCGTTCTGGGTGTGAATTCCCAGGCGACGGGCCCTGAGGGGAAGACCTGGCTGCGAGGCAGGCTGTAGTGCCGGATTGCTTCCGTCAGTCATTCGAGAACCACTTTTTCGAGATGTTCGGGAACGCGGCATGGCCAGCCCAGATCGTCCTGGATGCGCCGGCGCAGCGCGTCGGATGCCTCGGGCTCGCCATGGGAGATGAAGGTCATCTTCGGCGGCCTGCGAAAGCTGCCAAGCCATTTGACGATCTCGTCCGAGTCGGCATGCGCCGACAGCATCGGCAGGTTGGCGACCTCGGCCCGGACCGGGATGTACTCGCCATGGATCTTGATGCGATCTGCGCCATCGAGCATGTCGGCGCCGCGGGTCCCCGCGGCCTGGAAGCCGCTGAAGAGAATGGTGTTGCGCTTGTCTGGGGCGTACCGCTTGAGGTGATGCAGGACCCGCCCTCCCGTCGCCATGCCGCTCGCCGAGACGACCACCTTCGGCATCGGGTTGGAGGTGAGGGCCTTCGATTCCTCGACCCCGCGGACGTATTGCGCGACGTTGCAGGCACGCGCGCATTCCTCGGGTGTTAGCCTGTGGTCGCCGTTATGGCGGTGCAGCAGTTCGGTCGCGTTGATCGCCATGGGGCTGTCCAGGAACACTGGAGCGCCGGAAATCCGCCCGGAGGAGACGAGATGCTCCAGGTGATAGAGAAGAGACTGCGCGCAGCCGACGGCAAACGCCGGAATCACGACTGTGCCTCCTCTCGCGACGGTCCGGTTAACGATCTCCGCGAGCGCGTCCTGGGGGTCGCGCTTTTCGTGAAGCCTGTTTCCGTAAGTGGACTCGACGACCACGTAGTCCGCTTCCGGGACAGCTTCAGGGGCCACCATCACCGGGTCACCGAAACGGCCAAGGTCCCCGGAGAAGGCGATGCTGGCACCGCCCCACCTGCATACGATGGAGGCAGCTCCGAGGATATGCCCCGCACGCCTCAGCAGGATTTCCGGACCGTCGGGCAGCGAATGCCGCTCGTGGAACGGTACCGCCCGAAGGTGCAGCAAGGCAGCCTTGGCATCCTTCAGGGTGTAGAGAGGAGCTGCAGGCTTGTGCCTGGAAAAGCCGTGCTTGTTGGCGTACTCGGCATCCTTTTCCTGAAGGAAGCCGCTGTCCTTCAAAAGTATCTCGCAAAGGTCGATCGTGGCCTGGGGAGCATGCACCCTGCCCCGGAAGCCATCCCGCACTAGCGCGGGCAGATAGCCGGAATGGTCGAGATGCGCGTGCGTCAGCAGGACTGCGTCGACGCTTGCCGGATCGACGGGGAACTTCGCCCAGTTGCGGAGCCTCAATTGCTTGAGACCCTGGAACAGGCCGCAGTCGACAAGGACGCGTCGGCCGCGGCGATCGAGAAGGGACCGCGAGCCTGTCACAGTGCCGACGCCGCCGAGGAAGGATATCGACAAGGTCATGGAATTCTCCGTCCATCCGCCTCGCCACCTGTGGCAAGGGCTTTAGTCCACCGGGGCAGGAACGCCGGAACTCTGGCTGCGTAGCGGTCGTAGGCCTCGCCAAAACGGGCGCACACCTCAGCCTCCTCTCGCCTGGCAAGCCGCACGTACAACGCCACGAGCACCGGAAGCATCGCGAGCAGCGTTGGCCACTGCACCATGAACCCAAGGGTCGCTTCCATGGCTCATGCTCCCGTATCGCCGCTAGACGGCGGCGAAGAGCGATGGTGCCCGCCGTGGTCGCGATGCCACAGATGGAGCAGCGGACACGCAAGCAGCAGCACGAACGGTAGATAGCCGAGTACGTGCAACCTGTGCTTGAATAGAAGCGCCGCCAATCAGCACGAACCCGATAGCCACAACGCCAGCTTTCGACCTCCAGAATCCGCACTTAGCATCACCACCAGGTCGGGTGTCCTGGGACGGTCAAAACTGTTTGCACCCATCGGTACTCTCCTGTTGTTGGAAATGCTTTCCCATCCGGGATCTCACTTGTGAGTCCCCCGGGGCGCGAGATGCCGCGCAGCCCGGGGGCTGGCATCACATCATTCCCATCGGCGCGGCGACGAGCAGCTTGTCCGCCTTTTCCTTCTGCGCAGCATCAAGGGCGGCATAGAAGGGGTCCAAGGCTGTCTTCAGCCGGCTCAAGGATTCCAGGCGAGTGGACAGCGCCTTTTCCTGCGCTTCGATCCTCTGCGGCGCCGTCGAGCTGCCCGCACCCATCGGCATTCCACCCGCCATTGCGGACATGACCCCGCTTGCAGCCCCTGCATTGGCGCGAATGGCTTCGGCAAGGGCATCCCAGAGTGGCAGCTGCGCGGCGGTCACCTTCAACTCCGTGCGCAGGAAGGCGATGCGGCCCTCGACATGCTCGGGAGCCATCATCTGGCTCATCATGGCTGCACGGGAACCCATAGATTCCGCCATCATGTCCCGCATCATCCCTGCATGTCGGCCCATCATCTCCTGCATCATCTTCATCATGTCGCCGCCCATTCCTCCCTCCATCATGCCGCCTGGCATAGCGGGTTGCGAGCCTGTGACGGGAGCGGTTCCCCCCGGAGGAAGCGTTTCCGGAGCCGGATTTGCTGCCGGGGCTTCGGTCGCTGTCGGGTGGTGGGCGTCCTCGGCAAGCGCCGGGGCCGCCGAGAGCAACAGGATTGCGGCGAAGGCAGTCTTTGCGATCGTGTTCATGTGCGTGTTCCTTTGACCACGGGAAGCCTGGGCGGCGGGATTGCCGCCCAGGGCATGCTTACTGTGCCTGGAAGGTGATCCCGTTCGGCCCCTTTCCGACCCGGTAGGTGCGAACGACAGCCTGGGACGCAACGGAGATCTCGGAGACAGTGCCATCCACGATATTGCTGACGAAGACCTGCGCGCCGTCGTCGCTGACAGTGACGCCGTGCGCACCCTTGCCAGTGGTAATCGTCTTCACGACGGTTCCGCCCGCCACGTCGATCACCGATACCGTCTCGTCAGGGTCGTCGCCTGTGCCCTGGTTGGCCACGTAGACGAACCGCCCGTCGGGGGTGGCATACATCTGGATCGGAGAGCGCCCGACGCCGATCCGTGCGGTCACCCGCCGCGTTGCGGTGTCGATGACGGCGACCTTGTTCTCGTCTCTCAACGAGACGTAGACACGGCTCCCGTCCGGCGTGAAGCCGACCTGGACCGGGGCCTTGCCGACCTCGATCCTATCCGTCTCCTCGAGCGAGGCGGCGTCGATTATGGAAACGGTGCCGTCCTCGACGTTGGCAACGTAGATCGTGCTACCGTCCGGGCTCATCCGCAAGCCGTGCGGATAGTCGCCCGTGCCGATCTCGCCCACCACCTCGCCCTTCGCCAGATCGACGACCGTTAACGTGTCGTCGCCGGAATTGCTGACGAAGGCGCGCTCGCCGGCCGCATCGGCGATCACGTGGGCAGGATGGGAACCCACCTCGATGGTGGCAACCGGAGCTGAGGCCATATTCCCCGTCTCCATCACGATCAGGGCGCCGCCCGCGCCGCCGCCTCCGTGGCCTCCACCGCCGTGCGAGGCAGCGGCATCGTCGCTGTCGTCGGCTCCCGCGTGCCCTATGTCCGCCGCCATCGTCACAGGCGTGCCCACCGCGAGCACCAGATCTTTCCCGGGGACAAACTGGACGTTGTGCGGTGTGACGCCGACGGGGAAGATGTCGACCTTTCCTGCCGCGAGATCGATGCGGCTGACGGAATTCTCGTTTTCATCGGCCGTATACACGAAGCCGGATGTTGCAGTCTGGGCACGCACCTGAGCGGCGAGACCGATTAGCAGCGCCAGCGCCGCCGCCGTGACCATGGCAGCGGCCGAAGTTCTCCTCCGGATCGCTCCCCCGGCAAACGTGGCAACTGCCGGGCGCGAGTATGATGTGTTGATCCTATTCATCTTCTTCTCCTGTGTTCAGCCGACATGCTCGACGACGGTCATCATGCCTGCCGCCGTGTGGCCGAGGTGGTAACAATGGAAAGCCCGTGTGCGGTCTCCGACTGAAGTGGCCGGCTCTTTGCGGCGAGCCGGAAAATGCGTTGGGTGTCCCGGCACGCTATCGTTGCGTGTGGCCAGCTCGATCCGCCCGCCGGTACGGACGCCGGCATCCGCCGTATCCGCTGCGATCAGGAGGGTTACGACGCTAGCAAACCCGCACGCCGTCGAGGGCGCCAGGAACTGGCGCCGGATAATCATGTTCATGGTTCAAAGCTCTCGTGTTCGTGACTCCTTCAAGGAGCGCACGAACCCGTAAGCTCGTGCGCTCAGGCGGTCACGGTAAGCTTGGGAGGGCGGTCGAGCGTCGGCGGGTCGCTCGGAAACGAGACCGAACCGGGTTCGGCAGCCGCAGGCATTCCCTGCGGAATAAACACGATTCCTGCTGACGGAAGCGGAGCGCAGGCGCCGCAAGCGGAAACGGACACGCAAACACCGTCATGGCCGTCATGGTCGGTGTTGCTGTCGTTGCAGGAGGCGGTATGCACGTGCTCCTGGCTCGTGTGACCCTTGCCGGCGACAATGTGGTCGGCAGCGGCGTAAGACTCTGCAGCCATTGCCGCATGCGCATGCGCGCTGCCGAAAGACAGGGAGAAAGCGGCCAGCACGGCAAAAAGGAAAGCAGCAAACCGCACGACGCATCGCCGCGCGGTGGCACTTCCCACTGTCCTGGCTAGATTCAGGAGCAACCTAGCTGTCCTTCTATTCTCTCCAATATGAACATAGACCGGTTGGAGACAAGCCGATTTGTCCTGGATCAAACTGAAACGACCCATCGAATTTCGATGCTTCAGGTCAGCTTCTCTTCCGGTAAAGTCTTAGCAGTTGGGCGTTAATCGCGACGATGATCGTGCTCGCCGACATGAAAACGGCGCCCACTGCCGGAGTCATAAGGAAGCCCGTGCCGAAGGTGATGCCTGCGGCCATGGGGATGGCGATAGCGTTGTACCCAGTCGCCCAGATAAGGTTCTGCACCATCTTTCTGTAGGTGGCGCGAGACAGGCCAAGGATTGCAGCCACATCACGCGGATCGCTCCTGACCAGCACCACGTCGGCGGACTCCACGGCGACGTCGGTTCCCGCGCCGATAGCGACGCCGAGGTCGGCCTGCACCAGCGCTGGAGCGTCGTTCACGCCGTCACCGACCATAGCCACTTGAAGGCCGCGCGACTGCAACTCCTTGATCTTGGTCGACTTCTGATCCGGCAGCACCTCGGCGAAATTCTCGTCAATCCCGAGTTCCCGGGAGACGGCTTGCGCCACACCCTTTGCGTCGCCCGTCAGCATGATCGACCTGATGCCAAGTTTCTTGAGGTCGGCGATGGCTTCGCGGGACTCCGGCCTCACTATGTCTGCGAGCGCAAACAGGGCGCGCAGCTCTCCGTCCCGGACAAGAACCACCACGGTCTTGCCGGCGGCCTCGAGTTGACGGAGCCTTTCCTCCGGAACAGGATTCCCGTGGCGAGCCAGGTGCCCGGGACTAACGATGCGTACATCATGCCCTTCGACCTGCGCGACAATGCCCTCGCCGGTGATGTTGCGAAGCTGGCCGGGAGCGGGAAAGTCGATCCCCCTATCCTTTGCAGCCGAAACGATGCCGTGCGCAATCGGATGCTCGGAATGACTCTCAGCGGAGGCAGCGAGCCGAAGCTCCTCCTCTTCGCTGGTGCCTGCCAGCAGGACGATATCCGTCACTCCGAACCGTCCTTCCGTCAGCGTTCCTGTCTTGTCAAAGACGACCGCATTCAGGTTCCGCGCCCTTTCGAACGCCGCCCTGTCGCGAATCAGGAGACCGCTTCCAGCGCTTAACGAAGTGCTTACCGCAACGACGAGCGGCACCGCCAGCCCAAGGGCATGGGGACAGGCGATAACCATGACTGTGACCATGCGCTCGACGGCGAATTCCCAGCTTTCGCCTGCAAGCACCCAGAACGCGAGCGATCCGAAGCCGACCGCAAGGGCGATATAAGTCAGCCAGCCCGCCGCACGGTTGGCGATGTCCTGAGTGCGCGACCTTGTTGCCTGCGCTTCCCTGACCAGGTTGATGACCTGCGCCAGATAGGTCTCGTCACCGGTAGCGGTGACCTCGATCGTAACCGCACTCGCGCCATTGATCGCTCCGCCTATGGCGCTATCCCCCTTCTCCTTCGAGACGGGCCGCGATTCTCCCGTGAGCATAGCCTCGTTGAACGAGGATTTACCCTCGACGATCGTGCCGTCGACGGGCACCTTGGCTCCGGGCCGGATCAACACCCTGTCGCCGGGCACGAGTTCCGTTATAGCTACTTCGGTTACAGCCCCGGAGGCGTCGAGGCGCGCCGCCGTGTCCGGCAGAAGACGGACGAGTTCCTCGAGCGCGCGTGAAGCGCCCATGACAGAGCGCATCTCCAGCCAGTGCCCGAGAAGCATGATGACGATCAGCGTCACCAGTTCCCAATAGAACGACATCCCGGACAGACCGAATGTGATCGCTGCCGAGTAGAAATATGCAACTGAAATGGCGAGCGCGATCAGCGTCATCATGCCTGGCTTACCGTCCCGGACCTCGGAGACAAACCCGGCAAGGAACGGCCAGCCCCCGTAAATGTAGGCCACCGTCGACAGAGCAAAGAGCAACAGTTCGCTGCCAGGAAAATCCAGCGCGCCCTGTATGCCCAGCCAGTGCTGGATCATCGGCGACAGCAGCAGGACCGGTGGGGTCAGGATGAGCGAGATCCAGAACCTGCGCCGGAAATCGGCCACCATCTCGCTGTGGTCGTGCCCGCCATGGCCCGAATGACCTCCTGCGGTAGCGTGGTTGGCGACCGGACCGTGGCTTGTCTCAAGGGTCTGATGATGATGGCTATGACCCTTGGGGCGACGTTCATTCACGTGTTCCATGGAGGACCCCGATAAGTTGAGTGGCGGTGGCTACGAAGGTGCGATCGATCTATCGAGGCATCTTGGACCATCCAACCATTGAATAATCAAGCTCGCCACAGCTGGCACCGCCGATATTGACTTCCGTGCCAAGACGTCATTCCCGACCCGGATCAACGTCACCGTCGGCATCAGAATGCCCAACCGGAATATCCCCCGCCAGCAGCTTCTCCTTCGACAGCAGCCCGGCATCCTCAAGCGCCTCAAAGTCTGGTAAATCCCGCAACGTATCCAGCCCGAACTGGAGCAAAAACACTTTGGTCGTGACGTAGGTGTAGGGCGCGCCGGGCGTCGGGCTGCGCGGACCGGAATCTATAAATCCGGCGCCACGCAGACGGCCGATCAGGTCGCGCGAAATCTCTTTCCCAAAAAACGACGACAGTTCGCCACGCGTGATCGGCTGGAAGTAGGCGATGCACATCAACACCAGCACCTCGAACTGGGTGAGGTCGACCGCCCGCTCGTTCGCGCCGACGGCCGTGCGGATGGCGTCGGCATAGGCCGGCCGGGTCAAGTGCTTCCAGCCCCCGGCCACAGTGACCAGGTCGTAGGGCCGGCCGCGGAGCTCCTCGCGGATGTCGTCGATGAGAAGGTCAATGCTGCAGCTCTTGCCGACGATCCGGGCCAACGTCTCGCGACCAACCGGCTCGCTCGCGGCAAAGATCACCGCCTCGACGCGGTTCATCCATTCGCGCCAGCGCGCCTCCGGCGGTAAATGATCCAGCTCCCGATCGAACAAATGGCCAGCTGATCGACTTTCGCCCCCCTGCCCTCCCCGTCGGCGCCTGGTTGCGCTCTCCGTCATCGTCACAGCCCGTAGATGCGAAACGTCGACCGACCCGACAACTCGCGCACAGCGCCGAGCTTGATCAGACGATCGAACAGGCGCCGGCTGGCCCAGCGCGACAGGTTTTTGGTCGTCAACGTTCCCGACACCGCATCCTCGCCGAGCAGCCGCTCGACGACGTCGCCGGCCGCCCTGGATCGCAGTTTTGGCACGGCCGCCCGCAGCAGTTCAGCCTGCGCCGCCATGCTTGCGGCCAGCCGGCAGGCCTCGGC
>JBARWP010000506.1:0-3525 GCA_049646905.1 Pseudaminobacter sp.
GCGGCAAGCTGGGCCGACAGCAGTTCCGCGTCTGCCGCGATCTGCTGGTCCGCTGCGATCCCCATTTCTGCCGTCGTATGCTTCACTGATCGTCCTGTCTCAAACGCCCACGCTTCCGCTGCAGGCAGGGCAGGGGCCTCCACCCGACTCACTTCATCGTCGCCAAGTTTACGCAATTCACCTGGAACTAACAGTACGCGGCGCGAGTTACGGAAAAACCGGCCATTTACTCGCAAATTCCGTATCAAAGGCTGTGGGAAACGCCGATTCCTGTCAAGGGAAATAGGGTTAACGGAAATTAACCCTCCTGCAACCGGATCGTTGGGTTGAAGCGATCCTGGTTCAGAGGGAATCGCCCCTCATCCGCCTGCCGGGACCAGGCCCTCGCTTGCGCTCGGGGCGTTCGTCACTCGAAAAGCCAGTTCGTTGGCTTTTCATCCGCTTCGCGGACCACTCCTCACACCCCTGTCAACGGGGAGAAGGAGGATGGCCGCAACGCCGACGCCCCCTGCTTGCGGGGAGAGGGGGAGGGTGAAGGTGAGGGGCCGCTTCTGTCAGAACCGGATCGCTCCCGCCGAGCGCAGTTGACAGCTGTCAACCGGTTCGAAGTTGCACGGAGTGGAGGAGGGGAGGGGGCCTACGCATAGAGACAAACCAGCCTGCACCGCTTTCATTCCACTTGCAGCGTAGGCAGAAGCCCGAGGCTCTGGGCGCGCACGACGGCCTGCACGCGTGATCCCGCCGACAGCTTGACCAGAGTGCCCGTGTCACAGCGCTTCCTCTTCACCCTCGAACAGGGGGTGAGAAGCGAGCGGCGGGGTCCGGAGGAAGCGCCGGGCCGTCGCGATCGCCGGCATCGGAGCCTTCCGCGAACGCGACCAGCGCGAGCGCTGCGGATTCCAAACACAATCAGCGAGAGCAAAAGCGGCTGCGGAAGCCGCGGAACGGACAGGAATGTCACACTCCATATCTCTCGCTCTTCGGCCGCCTCGGAAATTCGTCGATCCGCTCCGAGGTGAGGTGATATTATCAGCAAGTGCCGGTGTCGGCCTTTGGAGAGAGGGAACTGCCATGATTTTCCCGAGACGCCTGTAGCCGCTTTTCGCCCTGGGCCTTGTGGCCTCGTCTTCCGCCTACGCAGCCGATGCCGTATCGCCGGTGACACCTGAAATGGTGGAAGCCGAGGCGGGCGGGTGGACCTTCGCGGTCAGCGCCGATTTCGGCGACATACTGGACAATCTGGAGTTCGGCGCCATGGTGCTCGGCGAAGCGCGCAACGACCGCTACAGCATCTTCGGCGATATCATCTACGCCAAGCTGTCCTCCGATGCCGCGACCTCACGAGGCGTGTTTGCCGAGCGGGTCGATGTCACCTCCGAAACCTTCGCCGGGCTGCTCGGCGCCGGCTACTCGGTGCTCAAGGATGAGCGCAGCTATCTCGATGTCGTCGCAGGCGTCAGGGTCTGGGATGTACGCACCGAGATTTCGCTGACCGGCGGCATCCTCGACGGCCGCAGCGCCTCGGACGGCGAGACCTGGGTGGACGGCCTGGTCGGCGTGCGCGGCCGCTACAACATCAACGAGAATTTCTACCTGACCGGCTGGGGCCTCGTGGGCGCCGGCGACGCGGATGTCGACTGGGATGTCGCCGCAGCCATCGGCTACCGGTTCAACGACACGTTCTCCGCGCTGGTCGGCTACCGGGCGCTCGGCGTCGACTGCGACAAGGACGGCTTCGTCTTCGACGTCGTCCAGCAAGGCCCGATCATGGGCCTGGTCGTGCATTTCTAGCGGCCTCCGAGGAAAAGCGGATGAGGGCCAGCCGGGCCTGACGGTTCGGCTGGTGGCATCCCATCCCGGCTTCCTTGCCGGGCGTCGTGCTTGCCAAGGTGGGTCAAACACGCGGGCGATCGCCACGGCCCTGTTTCGTGCGGGCGATAGCCTCCAGCGCCGCAAGGGCGGCGCCGTCATGCGGGTGAATGTCGGTGCGTTGCCTGCCTCATGTGCCGATCCGCCCCCAGCGGCGCACAAGGGCAACCTCGCCGAAGAGCGTCGGCTCGACGGACAGTTCATAAAAACGCGCCATGTTGCGTTCGCGCATGATGCGGTCGAGAAGGCGGGAATGCGTCGCGGTAGCCATGGCGCATTGTCGGGCGGCCCGGCCGGCGGCGTCCAACGCATTTTCTGAATCGATTGCCGCCGACCGATTCATGCGGCTGATGGATCTGGCCCGAGGCAGGGCAGGGGGCCGACCTGACCCCTTCCCTGCGGGGAGGGTAAGGCTTTAGCCGGCGAATTTGCGGGCGCCGGCCACGCACAGGATGACCGCAGCCGTCACGGCAAGCATTGCCGAGGTCACCGGCTCGTGCAGAAGCGTGGCGGCAAGCGCCAGGCCGAAGAAGGGCTGCAGCAACTGCAACTGGCCGACGGCGGCGATGCCGCCCTGCGCGAGGCCGCGATACCAGAAGACGAAGCCGATCAGCATGCTGAACAGCGACACATAGGCCAGGCCGATCCAGGCCGGGGCCTCGATGCCGGCAAACGTCCGGGGCATGTGAAGAAGCACCAGCACGATCATTATGGGCAGCGACAACACCAGCGCCCAGGAAATCACCTGCCAGCCGCCGAACCTGCGGGAGAGTTTCGCCCCCTCGGCATAGCCCAGCCCGCAGACGACGATCGCGGCCAGCATCAGCCCGTCGCCAAGGAGCGAGGCGCTGAGGTCCTGCGACAGGGCAAAGCCCACCACCAGCGCGCTGCCAAGCATGGAGAAGAACCAGAAGGCGGGCTTCGGGCGCTCGCCGCCGCGGACGACGGCGAAGATCGCGGTGGCCAGCGGCAGGAGCCCGATGAAGACGATCGAATGGGCGGAGGTCACATATTGGAGCGCCAGCGCCGTCAGCAGGGGAAAGCCGACCACGACGCCGAGCGAAACCACCACCAGCGAGACGATGTCGCTGCGGGCAGGGCGCCTTTCCTTGAAGACCAGCAAAAGGCAGAGCGCCAGCGCGCCGGCGATCGCCGCCCTGGCCACGGTCAGGAAGACGGGATCGAACTGCATCACCGCCGCGCGCGTGGCCGGAAGCGACCCGCTGAAGATCACCACGCCAACGAGACCGTTGACCCATCCTGCCGCTGCCCGCTGCATGCCACGCTCCTTCGACTGCCGGCTTCTTATCCATGCCCGCAACTGGCGCAGCCAGTGACAATCCGGTACAGTTCGGCCAAACTGTTATGCTCGAAAGTACAGTACGCATGAAGGAACAGGCAACGCAAAGCACCCGGGCCGGGCTGGTCATGGCCACGATCCGCCAGCGCATCGCCGGGCGCAGCCTGACGCCCGGTGCGCGATTGCCCTCGATCCGCAGGCTTGCCGCGACGCTGGGGGTTTCGCCGTCCACGGTGGTGGAGGGCTATGACCGGCTGGTCGCCGAGGGGACGATCCATTCGCGGCCGGGCTCCGGCTTCTACGTCGCCAGCCAGGCAGCGCCGCTGTCGCTCTCGCAGATCGGCCCCAAGGTGGAC
>JBARWP010000507.1:0-3269 GCA_049646905.1 Pseudaminobacter sp.
GCACGCGCCGCTCGACCTAGTCATCGTGCGAAAGGTAGGGGCGCCCGGCAATCCGGAATTGGCGGTGGCTGCCATCGTCGACGGAGATCCGCCCGACATCGTCCTCAACCGAGAGATCGTGGAGGTATACGGCCTCGACGACTCCGAATTGCGGGCTCTGGTCGCCGGCGAGCGACCCGAGCTCGAGCGGCGCCGGCTCGCTTATCGGAGCGGCCGTCCGTCGCCCTCGACGGCAGACAAGACCGTTGTCCTCGTCGACGATGGCGCGGCCACGGGAACAACCATGAAGGTGGCGATCCGCGCCCTCCAGCGACGTTCACCTCGCGAAATCGTCGTCGCGCTTCCTGTCGCCCCGCCGGACGTCGTTCTGGATCTGGCAAGGGAGGCGAACAGGGTCGTTTGCCTTAGCCAACCCGTCCGCTTCTTTGCGCTTGGCCATCACTACCACGACTTCCCTCAGCTTTCAGACGAAGAGGTCGTCAACACGCTTCAGATCCACGCATCCAACCGGAAAGCATCGAAAACGTCTCGGCGACCGGCTCGATCTGGCGATGCACCCGCTTGAGGCCATTTGCCGCCGCTGCTCGGTCAAATTCTCATGGCGATGTTCCGGCGCGTTACGTTCGCAGGTTCTTCAGCTGCAAGAAGGTCGGATCACCGCGTGATGGAATCCCGCATCGATCTGCCCGATTACGCTTAAGCTGACGTGGCAGGAACCTTGGGAAACGTCGCCGTTCCTTCTCGGCGTCGAAGGGGCGGAAAATCATCCGGCGTTATCGTTTCGCGAGTCAGAAGTAGATTGGCGCCGGCCTTGAGATCGTCGAGGCGCGACCGCAGCAGGTCCTTGGCGGACACATAGGCTTCATCGATCATGCCTCTGATGGCAAGATCGACCTCACGCGCGGTCGCCTCCGAATAGTCTTTCGGATGAAGTCGGCTTCCATCACCGAGCCACTGTTGCCTCTCCTCCTCAAGTACGGCCTGGCCGACCTTGTCGCTCATGCCAAAGCGCGTCACGCTCTGGCGTGCTATATCGGTGGCCTTGGTCAAATCGTCGGCGGCCCCCGTCGAAACTTCGCCATAGACGATCTCCTCGGCCGCACGGCCCGCGAGCAAGGCGATCATTCGTTCCTTCAGTTCGCCCGCCGTGATTACGAAACGGTCGTCGGTCGGGCGCTGCAGCGTGTAGCCGAGCGCGCCAATCGAGCGGGGAATGATCGAGACCTTGTGCACGGGATCGGTCTTCGTCAGCGACGAGGCCGCCAAAGCATGCCCCATTTCGTGATAAGCCACGCGTTCGCGTTCCGCGGGTTTAAGCAGTCGCCCCCGCCTCTCCGCGCCGGCGACGATGCGCTCTACAGCATTGGTGAAATCGTCCATCGTCACCTGATCGGCATTGCGGCGGGTCGCGAAGATCGCCGCCTCGTTGACGAGGTTGGCCAGATCAGCGCCGGTGAAGCCCGGTGTCAGGCCAGCTATGTCGCCGACATTCAGCCCCGAAGCAGTCTTCACGGCTTTCATGTGGACCTTGAGGATCGCCTCTCGTCCCTTGCGATCGGGCCGGTCGAGCACGACCTGGCGGTCGAAACGGCCGGCACGGGTGAGCGCCGGATCGAGGATCTCGGGGCGGTTGGTCGCCGCAAGCAGGACAATGCCAACGCGCGGATCGAAGCCGTCAAGCTCCGACAGGAGCTGATTGAGCGTTTGCTCTTTCTCGTCCCCGCCACCATAGCCGCTGAACGGAGTTCGCGCCCGGCCCAGCGCGTCCAACTCATCGATGAAGATGATGCAGGGCGCGGCCTGCCTCGCCTGTTCGAAGAGGTCGCGCACACGCGCCGCGCCGACGCCGACGAACATCTCCACGAATTCGGATCCGGAGATCGAAAAGAATGGCACACCAGCCTCGCCCGCCACCGCGCGCGCCATCAGCGTCTTGCCGGTTCCGGGCGGGCCGACCAGCAGAATGCCTTTGGGAATCCGGGCGCCAAGCCGGCCATATTTGTCCTTGTCTTGGAGGAAGGCGACGATTTCCTTCAGCTCGGCCTTGGCTTCATCTACACCAGCCACATCCTCGAAGGTCACGCCGGTCTTCCGCTCGACATAGACCTTGGCCTTCGACTTGCCGACGTTGATCAAGCCACCCATGCCCTGCCGTTCGGCGAAACCGCGGAACAGGAACATCCAGAGCCCGAAGAAGACCAGCACAGGCAGAACCCATGATAGGGCGGTTGAAAGCCAGCTGCTGTCCGTGCCGCCTGTGACCTTCACGCCCGCTTTGTCGAACGCTGCGGCGGCATTTGGATCGACACGCGCTGCAATGAAAACAGCCTTGCCGTCCTGCGGCTCCTTGAACTGGCCCTGGATCGTCGTTTCGGTGATCGTGACGGACGCGACCTTGCCCTGCTCCACTGCCTGCATAAGGTCCGTGTAGGAAAGCTGGGCGACGTCGCGCCATGCCAACCACACCTGGAAAGCACCAAGCAGGACGAGTGCCAGGATGAAGTAGCCGATGTTGAAGCTGTGCTTCCGGTCCATGCCAACCGCCGGTAACGAGATGCAGTTTGAGTTCCTTCCTTTCACATTGCCGCAGGTGTATCGTTGACCTTGGTCAAAAGCCCCTTCGCGCACTTACGGCTTCCGATTCAAACCGTCCAAAGCTGCGACGATCGTTGCAAAGAGGCGGGTTTTCGGAAGGGGAACGTCGATGCCTGTAAGAGATATGCCTGGATTGCAGGGGCGCTTCCTGCAGGCTGTCTTTTCCCGCCGCTTTGAAGGCAAAGCCGGCTATCTTCTAGCCGTCGCCGCCGTCGCAATCGTTTTTTTGCTCCGACTGGCCATGCAGAGCAGTTTCGGCAACGCGGCCAACTTCATTCTTTTCGTCCCCATCATCCTCGTTGCCGCGATCGCCGGCGGCATCGGTCCAGGACTGCTTGCATGCGCTCTATCGCTTGCCGGAGCGATCTATATCGCCGGCCCCGATCAGGCGGGCATGGTGCAGGTGGTGGTTTTTAGCCTTGTGGGGCTGGCAATCGCCTGGATGGGCGAGATGCTGCATCATGCGCGACGCGCCCTCGATAAGTCCGAAGAGGCGCTGAAGGCCCGCGAGGCGCACCTGCGTTCAATCCTCGACACCGTGCCAGATGCGACCGTTGTGATAGATGAGCACGGGCATATCAATTCTTTCAGCGCGGCCGCCGTTCGCCAGTTCGGATATACGGAAGCCGAGCTGCTTGGCCGCAACGTGCACATATTGATGCCGGAGCCTTACC
>JBARWP010000508.1:0-1659 GCA_049646905.1 Pseudaminobacter sp.
CGCCCTCCTGCTTGCGGAGGCGCCGGTTCGCGGCCATGTCGCGCTGGTCGGCGCCGGGCCGGGGGCGGAAGACCTGCTCACCCTGCGCGCGCAGCGCCTGCTCATGGAAGCCGACGCCATCGTCTACGACGCGCTGGTGCCGGAGGCGGTCGTCGCCATGGGCCGGCGCGACGCGGAGCGCTTTGCCGTGGGCAAGCGCAAGGGCTGCCATTCCAAGACCCAAGGCGAAATCAACGAATTGCTGGTTCGCCTCGGCCGCGAAGGCAAGCATGTGGTGCGGCTGAAATCAGGCGATCCGTTGGTCTTCGGCCGGGCGGGTGAGGAGATGCAGGCGCTGCGCGACGCAGGGATTGCCTACGAGATCGTGCCGGGCATCAGTGCGGCCTTCGCCGCCGCTGCTGATTTCGAACTGCCGCTGACCTTGCGTGGCGTAACGTCTTCGATGGTGTTCACCACCGGCCACGACCTCAAGGGGCACTCGCTGCCCGATTGGGCGAAGCTTGCCATTTCCGGCGCCACTGTTGCGGTCTATATGGGGCGCTCGGTCGCCGCCGATGTCGCCGGCCGCCTGATCGAGGCCGGCCTGTCGTCCGATACGGCGGTGGCGGTGGTGGAAAACGCCAGCCTGACGAGCCGCCGCATGTTCCATGGCACGCTGGCCGACCTGCCTTCGCTGGAGCAGCGTACGGATATGAGCGGCCCGGTCATGACGATCATCGGCGACGCCGTTGCAGGCGCGAATTTCGACAGATCCGAAGCGCTTGCCCTGCAAAGGCGGGGAGTCGTCGCGGCATGACGCAAGCCGCAACCCTTGCCGAAGATCAGGCGCGGGCCGAGGCGCGGCGTTTCGATGCCCTGTATGGCGGTCTCCCGGCAGGTGAAGTGATTGCGCGAATCCTGGAACTGCACGGCGAGGGCGAGATTGCCGCCGTGTCGTCCTTCGGTGCGGATTCGGCCGTGCTGTTGCATCTGATTGCCGGGATCGACCGGTCGCTTCCGATCATCTTCCTCGATACCGGCAAGCATTTCGAAGAAACGCTGACCTATCGCGATGACCTTGTGACCGATCTTGGTCTGAGCGACATCCGCATCGTGGCCCCGGACGAGGCGGCTCTTGCGCGCGACGATCCCGAAGGCAAGCTGCATTTGACCGACACCGATGCCTGCTGCGCCATTCGCAAGGTCGAGCCGATGGCGCGCGGCGTGTCGCCGTTCCGGGGCTGGTTTACCGGCCGCAAGCGCTTCCAGGCCTCCACACGGCAGGCCTTGCCGGTCTTCGAGGCCGTCGGGCCACGCTTTCGCATCAATCCCTTAGCCCGCTGGACCACCGCCGATCAGGCCGCCTATATGCACCGGCATGGGCTGCGGGCAAATCCGCTCGTCGCTTACGGCTTTCTGTCGATCGGTTGCTTTCCCTGCACTTCGGTCGTCAAGCCCGGTGAAGACCCGCGCAGTGGCCGCTGGGCGGGTCAGGCAAAGACGGAATGCGGTATCCATCTCTCCGGCCTCGGTGAGACGCTGGACGGCATGACGCGCTAGGAAGTGTGGACAGTTATCTGAGCCATAGGACTGTTGCGGCGATGGTGACGACGGCGAGATAGTGCCTTGCGGTTTTCTCGAAGCGTGTTGCGACGCGGCGGAATTGCTTGAGCTTTGAGA
>JBARWP010000509.1:0-2220 GCA_049646905.1 Pseudaminobacter sp.
TGGGTGTATCGAGCGCGATCCGCTGGATCGCACGGGCGAAGATTGGCGAGTTGGCACCCCGACAGCAGGGGCGACGGCGCGGCTCGCGCCTCGACGGATTTGCGGACTTCATCGTGGGGATGATCGAGGACCGCAAGGACATCACGCTGAACGAGATGGTGGAGCGTCTTGAGGCGGAGCACTCGATGCGCATCAGCCGGAGCGCCTTGAGTGACTGGCTTCGCGGGCACGGCTGGACATTCAAAAAAAGTCCGCACATGCACTGGAGCAGGAGCGTCCCGACATTCTGAAGCGCCGCCGCGCCTGGTTCGACGGTCAGCTCGATCTCGATCCGGCGAAGCTGGTTTTCATTGATGAGACCGGCTTATCGACGAAGATGGCACGCCTGCGTGGACGAGCACCCCGCGGCGAACGTTGCCGGGCTGGCGTACCACATGGCCACTGGAAGACAACGACCTTCACCGGCGCGCTGCGGCTGACCGGCATGACTGCTCCATTCGTCTACGACGGTGCGATGAACGGCAACGTGTTCCGAGCCTATGTCGAGCAGGTTCTGGTTCCGACGCTCGCGCCCGGCGACATTGTTGTCATGGACAACCTGCCCGCACACAAGGCCGCCGGCATTCGTGACGCGATCGGGGTGGCCGGCGCAACGCTTATGTTCCTGCCGCCTTACAGCCCCGACTTTAACCCCATCGAAAACGCCTTTGCCAAGCTCAAGGCCCTGATGCGGGCGAAGGCCGAGCGGACCATCCCAGCCCTATGGAACACCGTCGGTTCCATCGTCGAACTCTTCACACCCAACGAATGTGCCAACTACTTCAGAGCCGCAGGGTATGACCCCGAGTAAACCGGACGCGCTCTAAATCCTCGATAGCCAATCCGGACAGTTAGGAATATCGCCAACGTGAGCGACACGGGCAGCGTCAGGAAGAATTAAGGTTCGCATAATGGCGTAGCGATTCCCCTCATGCGCATTGCCGCCGCTTTAATCGCTTCGACATCGCCATGATGAATTTTGCAGCAGCGCCTAAGCCAAATCGGTGCACTCGAAATCAGGAGAGACCGCGAGGAACACCGGCGACCATATTCGAAACGCCGTTGTGTTCGAAGCCGGCCTCCGGTGTCTCCTTGTGCCGGACCTTCAGTGGATGGCAATGACGCCGTCGACGGCGCGCCATTCCGACGGCTCGATGAGGCAGTGGTGGGCGACGCGCACGGAATGCAGCGCGCCCTCCAGTTCGCGCTCCCAGTAGCCGAGGAAGTCTTTCAGCTCCGGAAAGTGCGGCGCAAGATCATACTCCTGCCAGACATAGAGCTGCAGCAAGCTGGGATGGTCCGGCAGATGGTAGTGGATTTCAGCCGTTGTCAGGCCATAGCCATCCATCTGCAGGCGGAATTCCCTGCTGACCGTCGTCACCATGCGTTTCTCCTATCGCGACCCTTCAGGCATCCAATCTGTCGAAGCTGTGGCGCGCCTCCCGTGATACTGGCGGTCGCGCCGATGCATCGCGATCGAGCCGACACAGCGCATCCGTGATCTGGTCGAAAGAAATCGGCTGTTCGGTTCCCGGCGGCCGGCGCAGCGCCGGGACGGATTCCACGGCGCAGGCGTCCGAGGCCCAGGACGAGAGGATCGCCCGCTTCTCCTGAATGTCGAGCGTGTCGTCTTTCAGCACGTCGTCGGGATGCCTGAAGAAGCGCGACGGCGACAGCAGCCGGTCGAGCGTAAGGTCGGATGTTTCGGGAACGAGAGAAGGGATGATCGGCTTGGGATTGTGTCGGTTCATTATGGTCCTCCGTCTTTCCAAAAAAGCTCCTTTGTGCAGGCTTCAAATTCATGCCGCCGCCGCCAGCGGCGAGGGTTCGGATTATTTGTTCGACCGGGCGGGAAATTCAAGCGGAAAACGCATGGTCGCGATCCGATTAGTCGTATGTTTTCATGGCACTAGCATTCGATCGGTGCGAGTGCCAAAAATTTTTGCGAAACCTCTTGAAACCGGAAAACCGCAAAACTAGCTCGATATGCGCGCGATGCCGACAAGAAGGATCGCGCAAGCCCCGCATCGGTCCGATATTGCCGGTCCGGTGTGGAGGAACCTCAAAAATCTGTTTGTCCAGAAGGAGAACGATATGACGTTCCGTCCATTGCATGACCGTGTCCTGGTCCGCCGCATCGAGGCAGACGAAAAGACGGCCGGCGGCATCATCATTCCCGAC
>JBARWP010000510.1:0-7076 GCA_049646905.1 Pseudaminobacter sp.
GCGTGGCAGGACCCGGTAGACCCAGTGGCCGCTCGGCGCGTCGGCCACCCGGCCTTGCGCCTCTCTCGACTGAATATTTTCCATGCTGCTGACGTGACAGCAGGCGGCGCGGGCGTCAAGACGATGAATTGTCCTTGATCGGTCGAAGCGCGAGGTTGACCTGCGCGTCCATGCACCATACCGGAAGGCCGTGAGGTCGTGACACGGAGCGCTGCAAGCATGAATGTTCTTCTGGTCGGTTCGGGCGGGCGCGAGCATGCGCTGGCATGGAAGATCGCCGCCTCGCCCCTGCTGACGAAGCTTTACGCCGCACCGGGCAACCCCGGCATCGCAAAGGAAGCCGAGATCGTCGCCCTCGACATCAACGACCATGGCGCGGTCGCCGCCTTCTGCCGCGACAAGGCGATCGACCTGGTGGTGGTAGGCCCCGAGGCGCCGCTGGTCGCCGGCCTGGGCGATGATTTGCGTGCCGCCGGCATCCGCGTCTTCGGCTCGTCGGCAAAGGCGGCCCAGCTTGAAGGCTCCAAGGGTTTCACCAAGGATCTGTGCCGCCGCTACGGCATCCCGACCGCCGCCTATGAGCGCTTTTCCGATGCCGCCGCCGCCCGCGCCTATGTCGAGGCGAAGGGGGCGCCGATCGTGGTGAAGGCCGATGGGTTGGCGGCCGGCAAGGGCGTGACGGTGGCGATGACGCTGGAGGAGGCGCTGGCCGCCGTCGATGCCTGTTTCGAGGGCAGCTTCGGCGGTGCGGGCGCCGAGGTCGTGGTCGAGGAATTCCTGACCGGCGAGGAAGCGAGCTTCTTTTGCCTGTGCGACGGCACCACGGCGCTGCCCTTCGGCACGGCGCAGGACCATAAGCGCGTCGGCGACGGCGATACCGGCCCCAACACCGGCGGCATGGGTGCCTATTCGCCGGCCCCGGTGATGACGCAGGAGATGATCGACCGCACCATGCACGAGATCATCGAGCCGACCATGCGTGGCATGAGGGAGATGGGAGCGCCCTTTACGGGCGTACTGTTTGCCGGGCTGATGATCACCGACAACGGGCCGGAACTGATCGAATATAATGTCCGTTTCGGCGACCCCGAATGCCAGGTGCTGATGATGCGGCTGAAGGACGACATATTGGTGCTGCTCAATGCGGCCGCTGACGGCCAGTTGGCGCATATGTCCGTGCGCTGGCGCGACGAGGCGGCGCTGACGGTGGTGATGGCCGCTCCGGGCTATCCCGGCACGCCGCAGAAGGGCTCGGTGATCGGCGGACTGGACGAGGCGGGCGAAGAGGCCGAGATATTCCATGCCGGCACGGCGTCGAAGAACGGTGCGATCATCGCCAATGGCGGGCGCGTGCTCAACGTCACCGCGCTTGGCAAGACGGTGAGCGCAGCGCAGAAGGCGGCCTATGCGGCGATCGGCCGGATCGACTGGCCGGAAGGCTTTTACCGACGCGACATCGGCTGGCGCGCGGTGGAAAGGGAGAAGCAGCAATGACGACGATCTACCACAACCCGGCCTGCGGCACCTCGCGCAACGTGCTGGCGATGATCCGCGCCTCGGGCGAGGAAC
This sequence comes from Pseudaminobacter sp., assembly GCA_049646905.1. Lineage (GTDB taxonomy): Bacteria > Pseudomonadota > Alphaproteobacteria > Rhizobiales > Rhizobiaceae > Pseudaminobacter. The sequence continues at coordinate 1,570 of JBARWP010000510.1, forward strand.
CGAAAGTCATCCAGTACCTGAAGACACCGCCGTCTCGCGAAACGCTGGTAAAGTTGCTTGCCCGGATGAAGATGAAGCCGCGCGACCTGCTGCGCCGCCGCGGCACGCCCTATGACGAACTCGGGCTGGGCGATCCCAAATGGAGCGACGACGAGCTGATCGATTTTATGGTTGCCCATCCGGTCCTGATCGAGCGCCCCATCGTGGTGACGGCCAAGGGCGCCGTGCTGGCACGGCCTTCGGAAAAGGTGCTCGAAATCCTCGACACTCCCATCGGCACCTTCACCAAGGAAGACGGCGAAGTGGTAAGAGGCAAGAAGTAGCAGGCATTGCCGCGCTGCCGAGGCCGCGACGTCTCCGATTTCGTCTCCCCAGCGGGGAGAGGGTGGCCGAGCGAAGCGGAGGCCGGGTGAGGGGGCCACTGCGACCTTCACCGTCGTCACGGCATGAGCCCCGATTCGTGGTCGCTTGCACTCTCCCTTGGCCGGGATGACGTAGTGTGAGCGGTCCGGCTTACGGCAATTCCGTCCGGCCGGGGATGGTCGCCGTGGTCATCGGGTCGATGTCGATGGCGACTTCCTGTTCGGCGAACGGCCAGGCCACCAGGCTTTGCCTGAGGCCGACCAGATAGCTGGCGATGCGCGCGAAGAACTTCGTGCCCTTGTCCGCGGCGGCGGCGTAGCTGGCGTGCTGGGGGTAATGCTGGCCGCGCACATGGAAGGCGTTTTCCAGCGCCACCAGTGCGCTCGCCTTCTCCACCGGCGCATAGGCAAGGGTGACCTCGCCCGCAAGGCCCGCCGCACGCGCGATCGGCACCGGCACGCTGGCGATCATCTCGACCGGGACGTCGAGCAGGTGGCCGAACGGCCAAGCCTCGCGCAGTTCCTTCGTATCCATGGAAGCCACATTGACGTCGATGTCGGTCGGCGTGCCGGGCACGCGGTAAGGGCAGCTCTTCGCATTGCAATTGGCCTGGGCCGAAAACTGCCACAGCGCATAGCCCTTCCAGTTGCCCTTCGGGAAATGGATGCCGATCTCGGGCTTGTAGCGCGCATACCAGAGCGGCAGGCGCGACAGCAGCGCGTATTTCTCGCGGTTGTCGGCAATGTGCTGGGCGGTCGCGCCATTGGTGTAGAGGATCGGGAAGCGGCCGATGCGCCGATGCACATGGCGAACGAATTCCTCGGCATCCTCCAGCGACATCCATTTTTCCGGATCGTTGTCCTCGATATCGAGCGCTAAAAGGTCGTCCGGGCCGGGTTCGGCGAAGTCGATGAAATTATTGGCCTGGTCGATCGGGTTTCCGGGTCGGGCGAGGTGATAGGCGCCCCATTCCAGCCCCAGCGCCTTGGCGACGGTCTTTCGCGTATGGAAAAGCTCGCGCGCCACGGCATGGCGCTTCCACAAGGCCTTGCAAAGGCTGACTTCCGTCTCGTTGCCCGTGCATTTGTAGGGTGGCGACAGCCCATCCGACGCCTTGTTGATGAAGCCGACGATGCGCTTGTCGGTGACAAGCTTCTGCCAGTCGATCGAATTATATTCATAGGCGTCGATCACCAGCGCCCGGTCGCTGCGCTTCCAGGGCTGGGAGAAGTCGGACGCGCCACCGGGAATGGTTCCGGCGCTCAGGGCGATGCCCGCCGCGCAGAGCAGGCGGCGAAGATTGCGGGGAGCAAAAAGCGTCAAATCGAGGTTCCGTGCTCAGCGTTGATCGTCGGCATGTCGAGATCGCCCGGAACCGCGTCCCAATCCGGGTACGACACTCAAGGCTGTAATCTTGGAGCTTTTATGGTTAACGAAATGGCCTATTTCCAACTCTGCTGATCGCTTGTGTCCTGACGGATGCAGATTGGTGATCTATCTCTTTGATTAAGCATCGATTTATCCGGAAGCCGGCACCACCTTTCGGTCCGAAGCTCCAATGCGCCCTATTGACGCGGCGAAGAGTGGCCGCGGCAGGGCTGTGGCGCACATCTGGCGTTCCATATAATTTGACGTTTACGTCAAGGGTAGATAATCGTTGTGATCTGATATTTTCGGTTTGCGGTAGCCGGATGCGGCGGATTTCGCATAAGCTTGGCGCGCATTCCCTGGCCAGGACGGATCGAGGAAGGACCGCTATGTATCGCGCACCCGTTGAGGATATCGCCTTCACGCTGAAGCACGTTGTCGGGCTCAAGGCGGCGATGGAAGAGGGCGTCTTCAGCGAACTGGACGAGGATGTGGTCGATGCGATCCTTCAGGAGGCGGGCCGCTTCGCAACCGAGGAGGTCGCGCCCGCGCGCGAGGCCGGCGACCGCAACGGCTCGATCCTCAAGGACGGCGCGGTGACGACGCCGCCCGGCTGGAAGGAGCTTTACCGCCGCTGGGCCGAGGGCGGCTGGAATGCGCTTCAGGCGCCCGAAGCCTATGGCGGCCAGGGCCTGCCTGCCATGCTCGGCGTGGCGGCCTTGGAAATGTGGAATTCCGGCTCCATGGCTTTCGCGCTCGGCCCGACGCTGACCATGGGCGCGGTCGAGGCGATCGAGAAGCACGCCACCGAAGCCTTGAAGCGCACCTATCTCGAAAAGCTGGTGTCGGGTGAGTGGATGGGCACCATGAACCTGACCGAGCCGCAGGCGGGCTCCGATCTTGCCGCGTTGCGCACGCGCGCCGAGCGCCGCGACGACGGCAGCTATCGCATCTTCGGCCAGAAGATATTCATCACCTATGGCGAGCACGATTTCACCGACAATATCGTGCATCTGGTGCTTGCCCGCCTGCCCGATGCGCCGGAAGGCACGCGCGGCATCTCGCTGTTCCTGGTGCCGAAATTCCTCGTCGATCCCGATGGCTCGCTTGGCCGGCGCAATGATCTGTTCTGTTCCGGTCTGGAGGAGAAGCTCGGCATCCACGCCTCGCCGACCTGCACCATGATCTATGGCGACGGCTCGGTGGAGGGCGAGGAGGCCGGCGCCGTCGGCTGGCTGATCGGCGAGGAAAATCGTGGGCTCGCCTGCATGTTCACGATGATGAACAATGCAAGGCTTGCGGTCGGCATACAGGGTGTGGCGATTGCCGAGGCAGCGTCCCAGAAGGCGCTGGCCTATGCCAATGAACGCCGGCAGGGCAAGGCGTCGAGCTATCACGGCGAGGGCATGGCGCCCATCGTCCACCATCCCGATATCCAGCGCACCTTGCTGACGATGCGGGCGCTGACGCAGGTGGCCCGCGCCATCTGCTACGCTTGCGCCTACGCGACCGACCGGGCCCGGGCCGCCGAGGGCGAGGCCAGGCAGCACTGGCAGGAGCGAGCCAATCTTTTGACGCCGGTTGCCAAGGCATTCTCCACCGATATCGGCGTGGAGGTCGCCTCCATGGGCGTGCAGGTGCATGGCGGCATGGGCTTCATCGAGGAAACCGGGGCCGCCGCCCTGCTGCGCGATGCCCGTATCGCGCCGATCTATGAAGGCACCAACGGCATCCAGGCCATCGATCTGGTGACGCGCAAGCTGCCACAAAGCGGCGGCGACCATGTGCTGGCCTATATCGTGGAACTGGAGGAAATCGCCGGCGAATTGCGCAACTCCAACCTTGCCGGTTTCGGCATCACCGCCAATGTTCTTGACGAGGCGCTGGCCGACCTGACCGAGGCGACGCAGTTCTTGCAGAAGCTCATAAGCGAGGGCCGCCTGGACGAGGCGCTGGCAGGTGCCACGCCCTATCTGCGCCTGTTCGCCCTTGCCGCGGGCGGGGCCTATCTGGTGCGCGGCGCGCTCGCCGCCGACGGAACCCGCACTGCGTTCTGCCGTTTCTTTGCCGAGAACCTGCTTGGCGAGACGGGAGCGCTCAAGCGCAGCGTCATCGACGGGGCCGGCAGTCTTGCCGATGCCGGCAAGGGTTTGATTTCGGCCTGACGGGAACGGTGCCATGACCGACCATATCCTCATCGAGAAACGCGAGGGCGTGCAGATCATCCGCATGAACCGCCCGGAGAAGAAGAACGCGATCACCCGCGCCATGTATGCGGCCATGGCCGGTGCGCTGACCGCAGGCGATGCCGATCCACAAATCCGTGTCCATGTGTTTCTTGGTTCGCCCGGCGCGTTTTCGGCCGGCAATGATCTGGCCGACTTCATGGCGGTCGCCATGGGCGGCGTGGCGGGCGACGAGGTCTGGGATTTCCTGCTTGCGCTGGCCGGCTCGCAGAAACCGATCATTTCCGGCGTGGATGGGATCGCTGTGGGCATCGGCACCACGCTCAACCTGCATTGCGACCTGACCTTTGCGACGCCCAGCACGATTTTCAGGACGCCCTTTGTCGACCTCGGCCTGGTGCCGGAGGCCGGTTCCAGCCTGCTGGCGCCGGCAATACTGGGCCGGCAGCAGGCATTCGCGTTGCTTGGCCTGGGGGAGGGCCTATCGGCTCAGCAAGCCAGGGCAGCGGGCCTGATCTACAAGGTGGTCGAGGAAGAACTGCTGGAGGCGGAGGTACTTGCCGCCGCCGCCGCGATTGCGGCCAAACCCCCGGAGGCTATGAGGATCACGCGCGACCTGATGCGTGAGCCGCGCGAGGAACTGCTCGAACGGATCAGGCTGGAGGGTGAGCGTTTTCGCGAAAGGCTGACTTCCGCGGAAGCCCGCAACGCCTTTGCCGCCTTCATGAATCGGAAGAAGTAAATATCGGATCGAAAGCCGAAACGAGATGATCCCGCCGAAGCGGGATCATCCGTGTCACGCCATCGCTTGATCAGCGATAGGGAGAGTAGCACTGCTGGCGCGGGCCGTTATAGGGCTGGAACGTGTTGTCATAGGCCCTGTAGGAACGGTAGCGGTTGTAGCACCACTGCACATGCGCGTTGCCGTAGCGGGGTGTCCGATAGACGGGCGCCGGCTGGTTGGCGATCGCGCCGCCGACGATTGCACCGAGCGCGAAGGCTGCAGGCGGGAACCACCAGCCATTGTGGCGGCGCCAGCCAGGCCGATAATCGCGATAGCCGCGATGGCCGTTGTAGTAGTGGCGGCCGTTGTGACGGTAGTAGCCGCGACGATCACGGATCTGCTCGACATTGCTGTCGGCCGAAGGCACCGTGAGGCTGGCGCGCGGCATCGGGGCCGCCTGGGCGGGCACGGCAGCCGTTGCGACGGCGGTGATCGTCATTGCCGCGGCGCAAAGGGATGAAATGAGCTTCTTCATGATTTCCTCGCTTGGTTGATAACCCAAGCGCAGTTTCGCAACTGGCGGATGAACTGAAACTGAATGGGCCCATTAAAGTTTCGTAAGCTTTTCCTCCCGCTTTGGCTGGAGTTTCGCCTTACGGATAAAGCCGCGCCTTTTCCCAGGCACCGCCCTCGGTGCGGCTGAAGACGATGCGGTCGTGCAGCCGGAAGGGGCGGTCGTGCCAGAACTCGATCGTCTGCGGCAGGATGCGGAAGCCGGACCAGTGCGTGGGGCGCGGAATATCGCCGATGGCATAGCGGGCGGTATATTCGGCAACCGCCTTCTCCAGTGCGAAGCGGCTTTCCAG
>JBARWP010000511.1:0-16487 GCA_049646905.1 Pseudaminobacter sp.
CCGCTGGCCTTGGGATCGACCACGAAGGCGGAGATGCCGCGCGCGCCGGCAGCCGGATCGGTCTTGGCATAGACGACGATGAAGTCGGCCTCGCCGGCATTGGAGATGAAGTGCTTGGTGCCGGTGATGCGGTAGCCGTCGCTCTCGCGCACCGCGCGCGTCGTCATGTCGGCAGGGTTGGAGCCGGCGCCCGGTTCGGTCAGGGCGAAGGCGCCGAGGCTCCGGTCGGCCGCACCGGGCAGGTAGCGGTGTCGCTGCGCCTCGTCGCCGCCGTAGAGGATGGAATCGGTAGCGAGCCAATGCGCGGTGATCATGGAGGCGGTGGAGCCGCAGGCACCGGCAATCAGTGCGACCGCGTCGAACAATGCCGTGGCGCGCAGGCTAAGGCCGCCATAGGCCTCGGGAATGTTGAGGCCCATCAGCCCCATTTCGGCGAGGCTGCCGAGGTGGCAGGTGGCCGAGCGGCCGGTTTCGTCGATCTCGGCGGCAGCCGGCGCCAGCACCTCGGCGCAATAGCGGCTGATCGCTTCGAGCAGGGCCTTGTCGTCTTCATTATGCGCGGTCATGGTCATGCCTCCCGACCGAGTTCGGCCAATATGGTCTCGCGGTCCGCATCGAGGGCGGGGGCGGCTGCGATGCCGCCGCGCGGCACGCCGCTGAAACGGGCCGGCTGTTCCGGCACCTGCATGGCACCGAGCAGCGGATGCGTGGTTTGCTGCAGCATGCCGCGCGCCTGCGCATGCGGTGAGGTCAGAGCCTCCGCCATGTCCTGGATTTCGGCGGCTGGCACGCCGGCGGCCACCAGCGCCTCGACCGCGCCGGATGCGGTGAGCCCGCACGACCAGCCTTCGATCGCTTCGCGCAGGGCTTGCTCGTTGGCGAGTCGGTCGGAATCGGAGCGAAAGCGGCTGTCGTCGCTCAGCTCTGGCCGGCCGATAAGCTCGGCCAATATGCCGAAAAGCTTGTTGTTGAGCACGGCCAGCACGAACATGCCGTCGCGTGCCCGGAACGCGCCGAAAGGTGCGGACAGTGCATGCCGGTTGCCGACGCGCTGCGGCGCCTGACCGGAGGCGAGGTAGCGGGCAACGACGAGCGGCTGGAGCGCGATCATCGCGTCGAACATGGCAAGGTCGATCTGGCGGCCAAGGCCGGTGCTCTGGCGCTCGACCAAGGCCGCGAGGATGGACCATGAGCCGAACAGGCCGGCCACGATGTCGGCGATGGATTCGCCCACCAGTGTCGGCGGGCCGTCCGGTGAGCCGGTGACCGACATGATCCCGCTCATCGCCTGCAGGACGACGTCATAGGCGGGGCGGGCGGCGAGTTCGCCCTGCTGGCCGAAGCCGGAAATGGAGGCATAGACCAGCCTGGGATTGATGGCCGATAGTTGCTTCCAGCCGATGCCGAGCTTGTCGGCGACGCCGGGGCGGAAGTTCTCAACCACCACATCCGATTTCGCCGCCAGCGCCTGGACGATCGCGAGGTCATCCGGCCTGGTCAGATCCAGCGCGATGCTGCGCTTGCCGCGGTTGATGGCCAGGAACAGCGCGCTTTCGCCTTCGATGAAGGGGCCGACATGGCGGTAGTCGTCGCCTGCGGGTGGTTCGACCTTGATGACGTCGGCACCGAGATCGGCCAGCAGGGCGGTGCAGTAGGGACCGGCCAGCACACGGCTGAAATCCAGCACGCGTATGCCGGTGAGAGGGCGCGATGCGGCCGGTTGAGGAGGGGTATCGGTCATCGGGCTACTCCGGACTGCAGAGGGCGGCGGATCAGGCTGTCATCTCGTTTCCGACAATATGTATATACATAATTATAGGCCATGCAAGCGGGTCGATGGTGGTGTTTTGTGCGGCGGTATCCCTGGTGGTTCGATGTGCTGCGGCGCAACCCAGCATTGATCCGCAGGGCTTGTGCCATCCGGATGATGCGTTGACTCGTTTTCGAAACGCTGCCTATATGTATAGTCATATCGACTTTCCAGCGGGTCGGGGTCGATAGTTTTCAAGCTTGTGCGCCCGGCAGCGGGCGGGAACTCAATGGGAGATGTCAATGCAGAAGAGGTTTTTCCTCAAGGCGCTGGTGGGTGCAGCATTCCTTGTCGGGGCGACGGCGGGAGCCTATGCGCAGGATGCGCTCGCCCGTATCCAGGCGTCCGGTACGCTCAAGGTCGGCACCGAAACCGCGTTTGCGCCGTTCGATTTCATCGATGCGGGAACGCATGCGGGCCTGAATGTCGATCTGTTCGACGAAATCGCCAAGGAACTCGGCGTCAAGATCGAGTGGGTCCTGCTGCCTTGGGAAGGCGTGCTGCCGGGCCTGGAGGCGGGCAAGTTCGATATCGTCGGCGGGCCGGCGACGGTTACCAAGCAGCGCATGGAGCGCTACCGCTTCACGCCGCCGGTGGCGGAGGCGACTGTCGCGCTGCTGAAGCGCGCGGGCGATGAAAGCGTGACGAAGCCCGAAGACGTGGCCGGCAAGGTGGTCGGCGGCGGCAAGGCTTCGGCCCAGCTCGACCAGCTCAAGGCGTTCGTCGATACCCTGCCCGGCAAGGCCGACGTGCGCGAATATCCCGGCAACAACGAAGCCTATGCCGATCTGGCCGCCGGCCGCATCGTGGCGGTGGGCAATTCGCTGCCCAACATCGCTTTCGTTGCCAAGCAGCGCCCCGACACGTTTGAGGTGGTGCAGCCGCCCTTCGGCACCAAGGCCTATTTCGCCTATCCCGGCCTGAAGGATGATGACCACAAGAGCCTGATGGACGCGATCGAGGCGGCCATGCTCAAGATCAAGAACGACGGCCGCCTTGCCACGATCCAGGAGAAGTGGTTCGGCGCCAAGTTCGAGACGCCCGACCTCGTCAACGAACCGGCACTCTGATCGGTTGAACACATCCGCCGCGCTCTCGTAAAAGAGGCGCGGCGGTGCTGTATTCCAACCAGAGCATCGAACCGAAAGTGAAATCCGGTTTCCGGATCGTTCCGATGCTCAGTCAAAGCACTGGCGCGTCCTTTGTGCGTCCGATCGGACGTACGACGCTCCGAGCCAACCCCGACGGGTAAGCCGCTTCATGTCCTGGAAATTGTTCGAACTGCTGGTCCAGGCATCGCTCTATACGGTGCTGATCAGCTTCATCTCCATCACCATCGGCCTGGCGATCGGCATGGTGGTGTCGGCGGCCGCCCTCTCGCCGAACCGCGCCCTGTCCGTTCCGGGGCGGACCTTCGTCAGCTTCTTTCGCGGCGTGCCGCTTCTGGTGCAGCTTCTGCTGATCTACAATCTGCTGCCGGCGCTTGGCATCAACGTGCCGAGCGTGGTTGCAGCGATCACCGGGCTTTCGCTATGTACGGCCGCCTATCAGGCCGAGAATTTGCGTGGCGGTTTCCAGAGCGTGCCGCGCGGGCTGCTGGAGGCCGCCGACATGGCGGGGTTGAGCGCATTCCAGCAGTTCCGGCGCATCAGGGCGCCAATCGCCCTGCGGCTGGCGTTCCCCTCGCTGGTTAATGAAGCGATCATGATCCTGAAGGCTTCGTCGCTGGTTTCGGTGGTCGGCATCGTCGAACTGACGCGCATGGCGCAGGATCTTGCCGCCAGCACCTACAGGCCGATCGAGCTGTTTTCGGCAGCCGGCCTGCTCTATCTCATCATCAACTGGCTGATCGCCTCGGGCGGCTCGCTGTTCGAACGCTCCTTCCGGTGGGGGCGGCCATGAATTTCGATACCAACCTGATCGTAAGCATCATGCCCGAACTTGCGCGGGCATTCGGGATCACCTTGCTGACCTGGGGCGTCGGCGTGATCGGCGCGGCGATCCTCGGCTTCCTGGTCGCGGTCGGGCGACGCTACGGCAGCGCCTGGCTCAGCTATCCGCTGTGGCTGTGCGTCGAGGTGATCCGTGGCACGCCGTTCCTGATCCAGCTTTTCCTGCTCTACTACGGTGGCCCGTTCGTCGGCCTTTCGCTTGATCCCATCCCCGCCGGCCTGCTGGGCCTCACCGTCTATGGCGCCGCCTATTTCAGCGAAATCTTCCGGGCCGGCTTCGAGGCCGTACCTCACGGCCATGTCGAGGCGGCCGAATGCGTGGGCCTCAACCGGCGCCAGATCATCCGGCGTATCCTGATACCGGAAATGACCATGCTGGTGCTGCCGGCCTCGGTCAACATGGCCATCATCCTGCTCAAGGAAACGGCCGTCCTGTCCATCATCACCGTTCCGGAACTGACGCTGGTGATCAGCGCCATCGGTTCCCAGCAATATGCCTTCGTCGAGTCGCTCTTCCTGCTCGCCCTGTTCTACTGGGGGCTAGTCGAGCTTTCCGGCAGGCTTGGACGCTACATGGAAGCCCGCCTCTCCAAATACAGGTTTGCAACCGCATGACGACGCCAGCTATTTCCGTAAAAGGACTGATCAAGCGTTTCGGCGAGGCCGAGGTGCTGCACGGGATCGACCTCGACATCCCGCAGGGACAGGTCACCTGCCTGATCGGCCCCTCCGGCTCGGGCAAGAGCACGTTGCTGCGCTGTATGGCCTTCCTGGAGGAAGCGACCGGCGGCCTGATATTCATCAATGGCGAGCCGCTCGGCTTTGCGCCCGGGCCGCAGGGAAAGCCTGTGCGACTGCCCGCTGCCCGCATCCGTGCGGTGCGCTCACAGATCGGCATGGTGTTCCAGCAGTTCAATCTGTGGCCGCACATGACCGCGCTGGGCAATGTCAGCGAGGCGCTGAAGACGGTACACGGCGTGCGCAGAAACGAAGCCGAAGAGCGCGCCATGGTGCAGTTGAAGAAGGTCGGCCTGGCCGAGCGCGCGGGACATTATCCCTCGCAGCTTTCGGGCGGCCAGCAGCAGCGCGTGGCAATCGCGCGGGCGCTGGCACTCGAGCCGAAGATCATGCTGTTCGACGAGCCGACCTCTTCGCTGGACCCCGAACTCACCGGCGAGGTGCTGAACGTCATGCGCTCGCTGGCGGCCGACGGCATGACGATGGTGGTGGTGTCGCATGAGATCGGCTTTGCGGCGGCGGTCTGCCAGCAGATCGCCTTTCTCGACCACGGCAAGCTTTTGATGACGGGCACGCCGCAACAGATATTCGGCAAACCGCGTCATCCCCGCCTCGACCAGTTCCTCGACACCTATCTGGATCGCGGCGCCGCAATGCTGGTCTAGAGCCGAACCGAAATGGAGGCCCGGGCAAACCTTGACCGACGCTCGCTGCATCAGCGCATTCTCGGCGATGTGGAGGGGCGCATCCTGTCGGGCGAATGGCCGCCGGGCTATCGCATCCCCTTCGAGCACGAACTGACGGCACACTATGGTTGCTCGCGGATGACCGTGAGCAAGGTGCTGAACCAGCTCGCCAGGGCGGGCCTCATCGAACGCCGGCGCCGCAGCGGCAGCTTCGTACTGCGGCCGCATTCGCAGTCGGCGGTGCTGGAAATCCGCGACATCATGACGGAGGTGCAGGCGCTCGGGCTTGCCTACCGTTTCGAGATCGTGAAGCGCGCCAGGCGCCAGGCCAACCGGTCGGATCTCGAACGGCTGCATCTCGACAAGCCCACGCCGGTGCTGGAATTGGCCTGCCGCCATTTTGCCGGCAAGCAGCCATTCTGCCTCGAGGAACGCCTGATCAATCTCGATGCGGTCCCGGAGGCTGAAGGGGAGACTTTTGCCGAGCGCGCACCCAGCCCCTGGCTGGTGGAGCGGGTTCCCTGGAGCACGGCCGAGCATCGCATCCAGGCCATCGGTGCCAGCCCCGCAACTGCCGCCGCGCTGGAGATCGCCAAGGCGACACCCTGCCTGCTGATCGAGCGGCGTACCTGGAGCGCCGAGAAGCCGATCACCCATGTCCGCCTGACCTATCCAGGCGAGGGCCACGAACTTGTGGCGCGCTTTACGCCGTCCCAAGGCTGACCGGCCCGCCGTCCATGTCAGATTGTCGCAGTTTCCGTAAAGGTCAGCAATTTTTGATATTGCGCAAAGAGCAATTGCTGCACCGCACATAAGTTTCTCCTTGTCGAAACGGCAGATCAAAGGAGATCGAAATGTTGACGCGACGCGAAGCCCTCATCGGAGCAGCCTGGGCGGCTGCCGCGGCGGCCGCGATACCCGCAACCCCGGTTATGGCAGAAGTGACCACCGATGTCGGTGCACTGCCCCGCCAGAAGGTGTCGCTCGTAGCTCCGCCCTTTGTGCATGAACATGAGCAGGTCGCCACCGGCGGGCCCAAGATCGTCGAATTCACGATGACGATCGAGGAAAAGCCGATCGTCATCGATGACGAGGGTACTACGTTGCGGGGTATGACCTTCAACGGCTCGATCCCCGGACCGATGATGGTGGTTCATGAAGGCGACTATCTCGAACTGACGCTGGTCAATCCCGAGACGAACGAAATGCCGCACAATATCGACTTCCACGCGGCAACGGGTGCGCTGGGTGGTGGGGCGCTGACCCACGTCAACCCTGGCGAACAGGTGACGCTGCGCTTCAAGGCGACGCGCACAGGCACCTTCGTCTATCACTGCGCGCCGGAAGGCATGATCCCATGGCACGTGGTGTCGGGCATGAGCGGTACCGTGATGGTGCTGCCACGCGACGGCCTCAAGAACGACAAGGGCGAGCCGGTACGCTACGACCGGATCTACTATGTCGGGGAAAACGAGTTCTACATTCCCCGCGACGAGGCCGGGAACTTCAAGGCCTATGAATCGCTCGGCGAAAGCTATGACGAGACGCTAGCTGTGATGCGTGGCCTGGTTCCTACCCATGTCGTGTTCAACGGCAGGGTCGGCGCGCTGACCGGCGAGAATGCGATGAAGGCGAAGGTCGGCGAGACCGTGCTTATCGTCCATTCGCAGGCCAACCGCGATACGCGGCCGCATCTGATCGGCGGACATGGCGACTATGTCTGGGAAGAGGGCAAGTTCGCCAACCCGCCCGCCAAGGACCTGGAGACCTGGTTCGTGCGCGGCGGATCTGCGGCGGCAGCGCTCTACACCTTCCTGCAGCCAGGTGTGTACGCCTATGTCAACCACAACCTGATCGAGGCGGCTGAACTGGGTGCGACAGCACACTTCACCGTCGAGGGTGAGTGGAACGACGATCTGATGACGCAGGTCGACGCGCCGAGGCCGATCGCCACCAACTAAAGGCGGTCAATCAGGAAAGACGCGAGCGGCCTGTCGGAGCCCCCGCCAGGCCGCTTTTTCATTCGAGTATGGCACCGGATGCGGTGTTCGGATTTTGCTCCTCCAAGGAGAGCCAGAATGAAACCCAAGACGATCAAGCTTGCCGGCCTGGCCCTGGCTGCAATTGTCGTTCCGACGGCGCTGATCGGCCTTTCACAGGGAACGCGGGTTGCTGCCGACCCGACCGTGCCGATGGCGGAGACAGTTATGATCAAGCCGGGCTCGTTCACGCATATGCAGCCGGGCGAGTTTCTGCAGGACAGCCGACCTGCAGCGGCCCCGCGCGTGCCTGTCCGCATCCGCCGCCCGCTGGAGATCATGAAATATCAGGTCAGGCTCGACGACTATGCCCGCTGCGTTGCGGCGGGTGCATGCAAGCGGGCCGATGCGCGCGGGGGCAGCGAGGTGCCGGTGACCGGTGTAAGCTACCGCGATGCCTTGGCCTATGCGAAGTGGTATTCAGAGGCGACCGGAGAGGACTGGCGGCTTCCGACCGACGAGGAATGGGCTTTCGCCGCTGGCTCCAGGTTCAGGGGCGATATCGAGCCGGTGGAAGTGGATACGGCAAATCCGGCGCGCGGCTGGCTTTCAAGCTATCAGCGCGAGGTCGATCTGGCGCGCAAGCCCAATCCCGAACCGAAACCTGCCGGCTCGTTCGGTGTCAATGAAAAGGGCGTCGCCGATCTCGCCGGCAATATCTGGGAGTGGACGTCGAGCTGCTATGTCCGCGTGACGCTGGCGGCGGACGGCAAAACGGTGGAAAGCGCCATCGAGAATTGCGGGGTGCGCGTCGTCCAGGGCTTCCACCGCACCTACATGTCCAACTTCATCCGCGACGGCAAGAGCGGCGGCTGCGCGGTGGGTTTGCCGCCGGACAATCTCGGCTTCCGGCTCGTGCGCGAGCCTTCGCTCGGCACCCGCGTCGCAAGGTGGTTTCGTGGCAACAGCGCCGCATCCTGAGCTTTTCCTGACTATACGGAGGCGTCCCGCCGGCGGGGATCCGGGATGGAGGTCGAGGCTTCGCTACCGGCTCTTGCCGTTCGATAATTGCGCATTCGCCGCGGCAAGCCAGTCGCGCAGCAGCATGCGGTCTTCCTTGGAGAAGCTGGCACGGTGCTTCATGTCGTCGAAACTGTCTTCGGGGTGGCAACGATCATAAGCGGCACGGGCTATTTCCTCGATCCGCTGCTGACGGGCCTGGTCCTGGCGTGCACTCATTGCGGCTCACTCCTGGCGATCACGACGGGCTTGGATTCGGTTGACGTGCCTTGAGGCGCGGCCGGACCAGCATGCTCCCGTAGTACAATGCGTAGTAGAGGAAGGCTGCCGACCACAGCGTGGCGGCCACATGCAGCAGCATCGTTTCGGCCGGCAGGAAGGCGGCAACGATGCGTGTCAACGCGCCCAGCACGACGGCGACATAGATGAGGCAGGTGGAGGCATCCGCCTTGAGGTCGCGGCCGGTGTGGCCGAGCGTGGCGCGGGTCATGACCGAAAGCGTCATGGTGCCGATCGCCCCGCCGCCAAGGGCATGATAGGCGGCTGCGAGCGGCACAATATCGGGAACGAATATGGAGAGCGAAAGCAGGGCAAGCCCGATCGGCACGAACGAGTAGCCGATATGGAGGATGAGGACGAGCGGATCGGAAAATGTCCGATCCCCGGCCCAACGGGTAAGACGCAGCGCCTGAAACAGTGCCGCAAGAGCCAGCGCGGCAGCAGTTCCGGTATGTTCGGGCAGGAAACACCAGGCCGCTAGTGCGATGGCGGAAATGGCGATGACGCCGCCGTCGAAGCGGTTGAATGGGATCGGCAGCCGACCCGGGTTTTCGCGGACCAGCCAGTTACGGGTGAAGCTTGGAATGATCCGGCCGCCGATGATCATGATCAGCACGATGGCCGCTGCCATGCCCAGGCGGCGGCTGATGTCCGAGAGGCCGGCAGACTGCGATTCGATGTGGAAACAGATATTGGCGATAAGCAGGATGGCGACGGGAATAAGGACTTTCAGGTTGCGCCAGTTCTTGCCCGCGATAATTTCGCGGGCCGCAGCAATCGCCACCGCGGCGAGGAAGGCCGCATCGATCACGGCAGCCGCCTGCCAACCGATCGAAGCCGAAAAGAACACCGCGAAGCGTCCGGCTATCCAGATGAGCATCAAGGCCAGCAGCGGCAGGCCCAGAACGGGCAGCCGGCCTGTCCAGTTGGGGATGGCGGTCAGCAGGAAGCCGGTGATGATCGCGGTGAGATAGCCGAACAGCATTTCATGGATATGCCAGTCGACCGGCGCAAAGGTGCTGAAGGTCTCGATATGGCCCATATAGGCCGGAATCCAGAACAGGATTGACAGGCCGGCATAGGCGGCGCCGAGCAGGAAAAAAGGCCGGAAGCCATAAGAAAGAATGGCCGGGCCGGTGTAACTACGAAGTCGTGGAATTGCCATTGCTAAAGCCTGTCATCACTGTCGGTCGGAGTCGTGCCGGCCGGCCAGGCACCGGTCCGCGCTTGCCTCCGGCCGTACATTCCTCCGCTCCTCAACGTCAGTCTCCTCCCGAATTCATAACAGGCTCCGGCGCCTTTCAACAAACAAAGACAACCGGGCGAGCCCCCCGACTCGCCCGGTCCGCCGTCATCCGGACCGGATGCGGCTCAGGCGTAGCGCCTATTTGGCGGCTACAACCTGCGCAAGCAGGTCGGCGAAAACCTTCTTCGCCTTACCCGTCTGTTTCACGGCACTGGCCTCCTCGGCATTGACCGGC
This sequence comes from Pseudaminobacter sp., assembly GCA_049646905.1. Classification (GTDB taxonomy): domain Bacteria; phylum Pseudomonadota; class Alphaproteobacteria; order Rhizobiales; family Rhizobiaceae; genus Pseudaminobacter. The sequence continues at coordinate 9,946 of JBARWP010000511.1, forward strand.
TGGCCAACGACGATCACGGCTACCATGCCCATGCCGTAGTGCGGCGCGCATTTCACGCCGTAGACGCCCTCCTTGTCGAGGGTCACCACGACTTCTTCGTTCATCTTGCCCTTGAAGTCCTCGGCCCCTTCAGGGATCATGCCCTTGATGGTCTCGGCATTGTGGGACTTGTCGGTCGGCACGAACTTGATCGTATCGCCGGGGGCAGCCTTCACGAAATCAGGCTGGAACACCATCGCGCCCTTTTCCCCCTTGTTGAGCATTTCGACCACATGCTCTGCCGCGGTTGCTGCGCTCGTAAAGGCGCAGAGAGCGAGAATGGCGAGAGCGTGAATTGTAGGTTTCATCGGGGGCGATCCTTTCTTCGGCAAGGCCTTCATTTACTGCAAGGCTATTTAGCGACTGGTGCGGCACGAGAATTTGCGCTGGCACAAACTTGCCCAAGAAAGCACTATCACGTTGGGCCAGCGACTGGGTCGGAAGGTCGCAGCCGGGGCAGGACCTGTTGATCCGGTCGAAAGGGCGTGGGACCAGAGGCGGCCTTCTCCTGGCATCTCATTGCTGTTCAGACGCCATTTCGATCACATCAACAAGTCCCCGCGCCGGGGCCTTCGCAAGTTTGCTGCGATGCAATATAAGCGAGGGGAAGCACCGTCTCGGACAGGGGTATCGATCATGGCCAGCAGCAGAAGAACCGCAATCATCACCGGCTCGACGTCGGGGATCGGGCTGGCAATAGCGAACGCGCTTGCGGCGGATGGTTGCAATGTGGTCGTCAACTCCTTCACGGACAGTGACGAAGACAAGGGCATTGCCGGCGAAATCGCGGGAAAGCATGGGGTCGAGGCGATCTATCTCAAGGCCGACATGTCGAAGCCGGACGAATGCCGGGCGCTGGTGGAACGGGCGGCCGAGAGATTCGGCTCAGTCGACATACTGGTCAACAATGCCGGCATCCAGCATGTCGCGCCTGTCGAGGACTTCCCCCTCGCGAAATGGGACGCGATCATCGCGGTCAACCTGTCATCGGCCTTCCATACCATCGCCACCGCAATCCCCCTGATGAAGAAGGCCGGATCGGGACGCATCGTCAACATCGCCTCGGCGCATGGCCTCGTCGCTTCGCCGTTCAAATCCGCCTATGTCGCGGCCAAGCACGGCATCATGGGATTGACCAAGACCGTGGCACTGGAAGTCGCGACACACGGCATCACCTGCAATGCGGTCTGCCCGGGCTATGTATTGACCCCCCTGGTGGAGGCGCAGATCCCCGACCAGATGAAGGCGCATGGGATGGACCGCGAGACCGTCATTCGCGAGGTGATGCTCAACAGGCAGCCGAGCCAGGAATTCGCCACCGTCGAGCAGATCGGAGCAACCGTGGCGTTCCTGTGCTCGCCCGCCGCCGCGCAGATCAACGGCACCCATATTTCCGTCGATGGCGGCTGGACGGCAGCCTGACGGCATGCTGTTTTTTGGGCGTTACGCTGACAAGGCTGCTGACAACCTATTGTCAGCATTGGTCGGTCGATAAATTTTTCTGACTGTTTAGCGGATCGACTTTGCTGTAGAACCCCGCCTGCACTCGGTTTCCTCCAAGCAAGCCGATTTGAACAAGCGTTCTGCGCATCCATATCGAGATGCGCCAATCACGCAGGTCCAGCCAGGGCCTTTGCATCGGAAGCAGTCATGCGAAAGATCAGGTTCCACAAGCTCGCCGCTCTGATCGTGCTCGTCGGCTTCGCAGCCTGGATGGGAACCGGAAAGTTCTCCTCTGTCGGAAGCGCGGCCACCGAGGAGAAGGCGCCGGCACAAGCCGAGCAACCCAAGCCTCCGGTCCGGACCGTTGCGGTGATTACGCCCCCGCGTACCAGCCACGCGCGGGCTATCCGCATTTCCGGCCATACCGAGGCCGACAAGCGTGCGATGCTGGCAACGCGCGCCGGCGGCGTCATCGCCGAACTGCCGGTCAAGCAGGGACAGCGCGTCAAGGCGGGCGATCTTGTGCTGATGCTGGATGCGGAGGAGAAGGCCGCAGCCGTGGAGACCGCGCGCCAGGTGCTGATACAGCGCGAGGCCGAGGCCGCCGCATCGCAACGGCTGGTCCAGAGCGGCAACTCGCCCAAGCTGCAGGCCGATATTGCCCGCTCGGCGCTGGCGCTCGCCAAATCCGAACTGGAAGCCACCCAGGCCGAACTGGCGCGCAACCAGGTCAAAGCACCGTTCGACGGCGTCGTCGATCGCGTGGCGGTGGAGCTCGGCAGTTCGGTCATGGCCGGCAGTGAGGTCGCGACCATCCTCAGCCTCGATCCGATCATCGCCAAGGGCGAGATCAGCGAGCGTGACCTGGGCTATGTCAATATCGGCGACGAGGCCGATGTCAGGCTCGTCAATGGCGAGACGGTCAAGGGAACGGTGCGCTATGTCAGCCGCGAGGCCTCGAACTCGACGCGGACGTTCCGCCTGGAAGTCGCCGTGCCCAATGCGCAGCGTGCCGTGCCGGCCGGCATGACGGCCGAGATCACCGTGCGCGCCAAGCCGGCCGATGCGGTGGTATTGCCGCGCTCGGTGGTGACCTTGAGCGGCAATGGTGAACTCGGCATCCGTGCGGTCGACGGGCAGGGCAAGGTCGCCTTCCACTCGATCGACCTGGTCGATGATACGCCCACCGGCCTGGTGCTGGCAGGCATTCCCAAAGACGCCCGCATCATAGTTGCCGGGCAGGACCTGGTGACCGAGGGCGATGTGGTGAATGCCGTCGAGGCGGATGCCGAAACCGTCCGCAAGCTGGCTGGCGAAGTCGTCGGCTCCACGCAATAACCCGAGCGACAACAAGGGCTTCAAGCATGGGTATCGTCGGCTTGGCCATCCGCAATGCGCGGCTCACGCTTTCCATCATGCTGTTCTTCCTGATCGCGGGGGCACTTGCCTATCAGTCGATCCCGAAGGAAGCCGAGCCGGACATCAAGATTCCGATCATCTATGTGAGCCTTGCCTACCAGGGCATCTCACCGGAGGATTCCGAAAGGCTTTTACTGCGTCCGGTCGAACTACGCATGAAGAGCCTGTCGAACGTCAAGGAGATGCGCTCGGCAGCCTATCAGGGCGGCGGCTATGTGCTGATCGAGTTCAATGCCGGCGCCGATCTCTCCAACGCCCTGGAAGACGTTCGCGCCAAGGTTTCGGATGCCAAGCGCGATCTGCCGCAAGGCGCGGAAGAGCCGACCATCAACGAGGTTAATCTTTCCGAGTTCCCGGTTCTGGTGGTTACACTCGCCGGCAATGTGCCTGAACGCTCGCTGACGGCGGCAGCGCGCGAATTGCGCGACCGCATCGAGGAAGTGCCGGGTGTCCTGGAAGCCGTACTGCAGGGTGCACGCGAGGATCTGGTCGAGGTGATCGTCGATCCGGTCAAGCTGTCTTCCTACGGCCTGCAGCTCGACCAGCTGATCGCCGGTGTTGGCGCGTCCAACAGCCTCGTTGCAGCCGGCAATATCGAAGGCTCGGAAGGCCGCTATGCCATCAAGGTTCCGGCCCTGATCGAGAATGTGGACGACGTCGCCAATCTGCCCGTGGTTTCCACGCCGGAGGCGGTGGTGCGGGCACGCGACCTCGCCAATATCCGCTCGACCTACAAGGATGCCGAGACCATCACCCGGCTTGACGGCAAGCCGGCCATCGCCATCGAGGTCAAGAAGCGCACTGGCGCAAATCTGGTCGAGACCGTCGATGCGGTAAAGGTGGTTGCCGACGAATTCGCCACCCGGCTGCCGGACGGCAGCGTCGTGTCCTACAGCCAGGACAAGTCGACGATGATCCGCCAGTTGCTGGGCGACCTGCAGAACCACGTGATGATTGCCGTCATCCTGGTGTTCATCGTCATCCTCTATTCGCTGTCGGGCCGCGCCTCGATGCTGATCGGGCTTTCCATCCCGACCTCCTTCCTGCTCGGCATCCTGCTGCTGGGCCTCATGGGCTACACGATCAACATGATCGTGCTGTTCAGCCTCATCCTGGCCGTGGGCATGCTGGTCGATGACGCGATCATCGTGACCGAATTTGCCGAACGGCGCATGTCGGAGGGCATGGAGCGCAAGGAGGCCTTTGCGCTGGCGGCGCGCCGCATGGCGGGCCCGGTCATCGCCGCCACCATGACCCGCATCGCCGCCTTCTCACCCCTGCTGTTCTGGCCCGGCGTCGTCGGCGAGTTCATGAAATACCTGCCGATCACGTTGATCGTCACGCTGTCGGCCTCGATGCTCTATGCGCTGATCTTCACGCCGACGATCGGCGCCCTGATTGGCAAGGCGCATGCGCAGGATGAGCACCAGAAGCGCGACGGCGCCTATATGCGTACGGTCAAGACGGCGGTGCGCTATCCCAAGACGACGCTGCTCCTGACCGTCGGCCTGCTGGTCGGCGTGCAGATGGCCTATTCGAAATATGGCGCGGGCGTCGAATTCTTCCCCAATGTCGAGCCGGATTACGGCCTGCTCTATGTGCACGCGCGGGGGAATCTGTCGCTGGCCGAAATGGATGCGGCGACCACCCAGGCCGAAAAGCGCATTCTCGGCTGGCCCGGCCTGAAGTCGGTCTATACCCGCGTCGGCAAGACGCGCGGAGGCGGCGCCGATATCGATGAGGATGTGGTCGGCGTCATCCAGTATGAGTTCATCGACTGGCGGCAGCGCAAGCCGGCGCATGAGGTGCTGACGGACCTGCGCGCAGCCATGGCAGGCATTCCCGGCGTCGATATCGAGGTGCGGGTGCCGGAGGCGGGGCCACCGACAGGCAAGGCGGTCCAGATCAGGCTTTCGGCCTCCGATCCGGCCGGGCTCAACGACAAGGCGCGCGAAGTCGCCGCCATGCTGAAGACCATTCCGGGTGTGATCGACATTTCCGACGGCCTGCCGCCGCCCGGCATCGATTGGGCGCTGCAGGTCGACCGGAGCAAGGCCGCGCAATATGGCATAAGCCCGGTTTCGGTGGGCACGGTGGTGCAACTCGTGACGACCGGCCTGAAACTTTCCGAATATCGCCCGGCCGGTGTCGATGACGCGGTGGATATCCGCCTGCGACTGCCGGAAGAGCGCCGCACGCTGGCGACGCTCGACCAGTTGCGCGTGGAGACGCCGCAAGGCTCGGTGCCGATCTCCAATTTCGTCACGCGCGATCCGGAGCCGACCGTCGGCATACTGAACCGCATCGACGGCGAGCGCACCATCGTCGTGCAGGCCAATGTGGCCAGCGGGTTGCAGACCTCGGTGATCCAGGCCCAGGTCACGGAGGCCATGCAGAAAATGGAGCTGCCGGGGATCCGCTGGAAACTGGCCGGCGAGGACGAGGAGAGCAAGGCGGCAAGCGACTTCCTGGGCAAGGCATTCGGCGCGGCGATCTTCCTGATCTTCATCGTGCTTCTGGCGCAGTTCAACAAATTCAGCAGCGTGCTGATGGTCCTGTCCTGCGTTGTCATGTCGACCATCGGCGTTTTCCTCGGCCTGCTCATCAGTGGGCAGCCTTTCGGCATCGTCATGTCGGGCATCGGCGTGATTGCGCTCGCCGGCGTGGTGGTGAACAACAATATCGTGCTCATCGACACCTATGACCGGCTGCGCGAAGAGGGCTGGGACAAGTTGGAAGCGGTGCTGCAGACCTGCCGCGAGCGCGCGCGGCCGGTGGTGCTGACGGCGCTTTCGGCGATTTTCGGCGTGCTGCCGATTGCTTTCGGGCTCGGGCTGGAGATCTTCCATCACGAGACGACGATCAACGCGCCGTCGACGCAATGGTGGATATCGCTGTCGAGCGCCATCGTTTCCGGCCTGTCCTTTGCCACCATCCTGACGCTGGTGGTGACGCCGGCTATGCTGATGGTGTTCACGCGCGGAAAGGAGCGGCGGGCAGGCACTTTCCTGCGCCGCCTGTTCAGGCGTGGGGACAAGTCAGAGGCTGCGGAAGCAACGTCGGAACCAGCTGCGGCGATCGCCTATGCGAAGGCGGCGGAATAACGGATAAACAGCCATTCGCGCCAGGAATCTGCGCCTGACGGGAACAACAAGCCGGGATTGTGCATTGTCAGGTCATTACAGCATCTTACGCGAGGGACTGTATTATGACCCTGACGACACTTTTGATCATCATTCTGATCCTTATCCTGATTGGCGCGATTCCTGCCTGGCCACATTCACGTAACTGGGGTTATGGCCCCTCGGGTATCGTCGGCATCATCGTGATCGTGCTTCTCGTGCTGCTCCTGATGGGCCGAATCTAGGTTTCCATCCGCTCTCAGCCATCCCGAAACGCGCCGCCTGCCGCGGCGCGTTTTGGTTTGGAACTATTCGCCCGTGGATGACGGGGCGAAATCGGCACTGCGCACCATGCCGGCCATCAGGCAGACGATGACCAGGAGTACGGAGACGGCAACGAATATTGGCGCAAAGCCGGTGCGCTCGCCGATGAAACCGATTGCGGAAGGGGCGACGAGGATGCCGGAATAGCCCATCACGGTGGCCACGCTCATGCCGGCGCCGGGTGACATGCCCTTC
>JBARWP010000512.1:0-2176 GCA_049646905.1 Pseudaminobacter sp.
CGACATCCGCTCCCACTGATCATCCCGAAGGATCAGACGGTCCAGAATTCCCATGACTGCCTCCAAAAGACAGCCTTGAATCTGATTTGCCCAATCTTGGGAATCCCAAGAGTCCACACTTCCTAAGCCTTTGCTGCTGCTCAGTGCTCGCCCTCGCAGAGTTCGTGGTGGGCCAGTGCGCGGATCACATAGCAGTCCTTGATCTGGTCGCCGTGGCAGTGGGTCGCGATGCGTTCAAGTTCGGTTTCCAGCCGCTGCAGCTTGGCGATCTTCTCGCGGACGGCTTGTAGCTGCTCGGCTGCAATGCGGTCTGCATGGGCGCAGGGCTGCTCAGGATGGGCGCTGAGCTCGATCAGTTCGCGGATCGATTCGATAGTCAGGCCAAGGTCGCGCGCATGGCGGATGAAGGAGAGCCGGTCCAGTTCCCGCCGGCTGTAGCGGCGCTGATTGCCCTCCGAACGCTCGGGCGGCGCGATCAGCCCCATCTGCTCATAGTAGCGGATCGTCGGGATTTTCACCCCGGTCCTGCGTGACAGATCGCCGATGCTCAGCATTTCAAGGCTCCAAATGTCCTGAAGCGCGTCGCGATCTTTCAGACTCGCTTGTCGTGCTTCAGGCCCTTGTTTTGCGCATGTCTTTTTCCCGAAACCGGTTCCCACTTTCGGGGACATGCTCTAGTCTCTATAGCTATTGCCGGCACCGCGTGCAATCAAGTCCGGCGATGCTGTTGTGTGCCGGATCAATTCTTCGTTAACCGTGCTGACGAAGAATGGCAGGGCTGATATGGGTATTGCCCGCAGTTCAGCCACACAGCGATGGCAGTTGAAGGCTACGCGCCTTTTTTTCCGGGGACGGGTTGGTTGAGTCATATTCTGCGTAGATTTGCGATTCCGCTTCTGGCGACCGCGTGTTCGGTGCTGCTTTCGGCTTGCGTGTCGAGCGTGCTCGACGTCAACCAGAAGGCGATGCAGCCCATTCCCGCCAAGCTGATGGGCGAGATGAGCGCCAAGAAGATGTCGCCGTCCTCGCCGATCCTCGTTCGGATCTTCAAGCAGGAAAGCGAATTGGAGATCTGGAAGCGCAACGCTTCCGGACGCTATGCCCTGCTCAAGACCTATCCGATGTGCCGCTGGTCGGGAAAGCTCGGGCCGAAGAAGCAATCGGGAGACCGGCAGGCGCCGGAAGGTTTCTATCAGGTCTCGGTGTCGATGCTTAACCCGGCGTCGCAATATTATCTGTCCTTTGATCTCGGCTATCCGAACCGGCTCGAAAAGGCGCTCGGCTATTCCGGCGAATCGCTGATGGTGCACGGCGCCTGCTCGTCTTCGGGCTGCTATGCCATGACCGACCAGGGTGTCGCCGAAATCTATGCGGTGGTCCGCGAGGCGCTGAAGGGCGGGCAGACCTCGTTCCAGGTCCAGGCCCTGCCGTTCCGCATGACGCCGCAGAACATGGCCAAATACCGCAACGATCCAAATATCGAGTTCTGGAAGAACCTTAAGGAAGGCTACGACATCTTCGAAGTCACCCGCCGCCAGCCGAAAATCTCGGCCTGTGGCGGGCGCTATGTGTTCGATGCGCAGTTCGAGGGTGGCGAGCCTGCCGATCCGCTCGCGGCCTGCCCGCCATTGATCGCACAGCAGGCGCCAGCGCTGGTTGCCAAGCGCGAGGCCGACAGCCGGGCCATGCAGGCGGCGATCGAGTCGGGTTCGGCCTTCAGCGCCCATGCCTATTCGGATGGCGGCATGCATCCGAGCTTCCGTGCCATGCTCAAGCGCAACGGTGCGGACGCGCTGGCCAAGAAGACCTCGCGGACGGCCGTGCCCGTCAGCAGGCCGGAAGCGGCACTGGCCGACCCGCACGGCCCGGCGGACTGAGCGGGTCCGGCTTTACCGCAGGTTTTCAGAGAGCCTCAATTGGCCACGCAGAAATGCTGCACCCCGTCATAGCCGGTGAAGGTGCCGCTGCGCGGATTGAATGAGCGGTAGCGGTTCTCGCAATAGCGATACCATTCGGGTGTCCACGGCTCCAGCGCGCCGGCATAGTCATCGACATAGACGCGGGCAGGGCGTACGCGGCGGTAGCTGTAGCGCGGCTCGACATAGACATAGTCGGGCTCGTAATAGCGTGGCTCATAGTAGCGCGGGGCGGCGGTGGCGGCCCCGGCGGCCAGGGC
>JBARWP010000513.1:0-1732 GCA_049646905.1 Pseudaminobacter sp.
GGCATACGTCCTCCGGAGCGAGGCCCAGGTAGCTCAGTTGGTAGAGCAGCGGACTGAAAATCCGCGTGTCGGTGGTTCGATTCCGCCCCTGGGCACCATTGTTCAGCCGGTAAGGCGCAGAATTGCGGGATAGTCGGCGATGCGGTTGCCCGACTACATGCATGTCGACATGCACTCGGCTTATAATTCATCTTTTGCCACAAGGACTTAAGTTGGAGCACTACTCGTTCCAGCCTGCGGCTTGCCGTTAACCCTTCCCTACCTCTAAACCTTCAAGGCCGCTCGCCTTAGAGCGGATTTCTGAATGATTGAATCATTTTGGGTTCCTGTTTTGGTGTGATTGTGCTTCAAGATGCTGGCTGGGTGGAGGCCAGCATGTGATGCCGAAGCCTTATTCTGACGATTTTCGTGAGCGTGTTGCAGCGTCGGCTTCAAGCGGTCGCAGTTGTCGCGAGACAGCGGTGCTGTTTGGCGTGAGCGTAGCCAGCGTTGTGAAGTGGTCGCAGCGCCAGCGCGCGATCGGCAGTGCCGCGTCGCGTCGGATGGGCCGCCCCTCGGGACGCACGCTGGATGAGCATCGAGATTGGTTGCTGGAACGGGCCGGCTCAGGTTCTTCGGTAAGCCTGCGCAGCCTGGCAGCCGACCTTGCCGAGCGCGGTGTGACCGCCTCTGCGGTTTCGATCTGGCGGCAACTGCGAGCGGGTGGCTTCAGCTTCAAAAAAAACGCTGCTCGCCAGCGAGCAGGACAGGCCGGCAATCGCGAGGCGGCGAGCATAGTGGAGGAAGTATCGGGGTCGGTTCGATCCGCGCCGGCTCGTCTTCATCGATGAGACCTGGACCAAGACCAACATGGCGCCTTTGCGCGGGTGGGGACCGCGTGGGCGGCGGCTGATCGCCAAGGCTCCGCACGGCAAATGGCGCACGCTCACCTTCCTAGCCGCGCTGCGCCATGACCGCATCGACGCGCCATGCGTCATCGACGGCCCGATCAATGGCATCAGTTTCGCAGCCTGGGTGGAGCAGTTCCTGGTCCCAACCCTCCAGCCCGGCGACATCGTGGTGATGGACAATCTTGGCTCACACAAAGGGCCGGCTATCCGCCGAACAATCAGAGCCGCCGGCGCAAAGCTCTTCTACCTGCCGCCCTACAGCCCCGATCTGAACCCCATCGAACAGGTCTTCGCCAAACTCAAACATCTCCTGCGAAAGGCTGCCGAGCGAACCGTCGAGGCGACTTGGCGCAGGATCGGCAGCCTTCTCGACAACTTCCCCCAACAGAATGCGCAAACTACATCACCAACGCTGGATACGCTTCAAACTAAGTGAAACAGACTCTAAAGCCGCCATCCAAGCATTCCTTGTTCGCGCGCTCGGTGCGCGCTCACCAAGGAGGATGACCGTGATCGAGATCTTGCGCCGCCTGCTCGGCCTCCCGGACCCTGCCGCACAGGTCAATCGCCGCGCCCGCCAGCAACTCGCGGCAATGGGCCGACAAGCCGCGATGGAATATACACGCTGGCTGGCCGCGAAGGGCCAGTCGAGAGGCCCGGCCTCGTTCGAAGAGTGGCAGCGAGAGCGGCAGAACGCAACCGCGCCGCGCCTTGCCGACACAGGCGATGACGGCCAGCCGCCGGCTAGTTGATGGCCGTGAAGGCGCTGATATGGACCCTCATGCCGCCACAAGGCCCGCCATCGACGCTCTCCCTGCCGGCCGGCGATCTTCCCGCTGGAC
>JBARWP010000514.1:0-3274 GCA_049646905.1 Pseudaminobacter sp.
GGCCGATCTGGATCGCGATTGGATCAATGTCTTCTCGCCATCCGACGCGACGATGGTGAGTGCTCCGGGGGAGACCACGGCAGAGGTCATGCAGGATGAATCCGGCAGTTTCCTGCGTATCCGCTCAGGCGAGGCAGGATCGTCGATCCTGTTCGACATCGGCCAGGGCGTGCTCGAAAGCCTCGCGGGAAAGAAGGCCACCTTCGATATCGTCGCGCGTGCCGAGGAGGGCAAGGAAACCGAGATGTCGGTGGATTGCAATTTCGGCGAGTTGGGCGATTGCGGCCGCAAGCGCTATGCGGTCGGCTACGAGAAGGGCGACTACCTGTTCGAGGTCGATTTCGGCGGCAAGCAGCCTGGCGCCGGCGGCACCATTGCCATCAATTCCGACTTCGCCAATGAGGGCAGGGCTGTCGATATCTACGAAATCAAGGTGTCGGTGTCGCAGTAAGCCGCTGCGGCGCCGGCTTCAATCCAGCAAGGCCTGCAGCGTCTCGATCCTGTCGGCTTCATGCGGTGGCTTGTCCCAGCGCAGGCGTGAGATGCGCGGGAAGCGCATCGCCACGCCGGACTTATGCCGCGTCGAGCGGTTCAGCCCCTCGAAGGCCACTTCCAGCACCAACCCGTGGCTGCGGTCGGCGCGCACGGAGCGCACCGGCCCGAAACGCTCCACCGTGTTGTCGCGCACGAATTTGTCGATCTGGCGCAGTTCCTCGTCGGTGAAGCCGAAATAGGCCTTGCCCACCGGCACCAGTTCTTCTGTCCCTTCGGGTCCGGACCAGACGCCGAACGTATAGTCCGAATAGAAGCTGGAGCGCTTGCCGTGGCCGCGTTGTGCATACATCAGCACGGCGTCGATGGTGAAGGGATCGCGCTTCCATTTGAACCAGGGCCCTTTCGGGCGGCCGGCCAGATAAGGCGAATTGCAGGCCTTGAGCATGACCCCTTCGATGACCGGATGTGGCGGGTTGCGGCGCATGTCCTCGAGCGCCGGCCAATCGGCAAATGGCACCAGCGGGGAAAGGTCGAAACGGGCGGGATCAAGCCGCGCCACCAGGCTTTCCAGTCGCCCGCGGCGCTCCGTAAAGGTCAGCGTGCGCAGGTCTTCCTCTGCCTCCTGCAGCACGTCGTAGCAGCGCACGAAGACCGGATATTGCGCCTGGATCTTGGCTGAGACGGCCTTGCGGTTCAGTCGTTGCTGGAGGTCGGAGAACGTCCCTGTCTCCCGCTGCGGATTGCCGACCAGCAATTCGCCGTCCAGCGCGCCTTCGAAATCCATGCTCTCCACGAGATCGGGAAAGGCCGGCGAGACATCGTCGCCCGTACGTGAATAGAGCCGTCGCACGCCGCCTTCGCAAACCACCTGGACACGAATGCCGTCCCACTTCCATTCGGCGGCATAATCGGCCGGGTCGAGCTTTTCGAGGTCGCCGTCGCCGACAGGGTTGGACAGCATGACCGGCCGAAACAGCGCCTTGGCGCTCTTTTGCGGACGCTCGGCCTTGCCTTCGAGCCAGGCGAAAAGTTCGCTATAGGGCGGCGTCAGCCCATGCCATAGCTCCTCGATCTCGGTGACGTCCACCGGGCCAAGATCGGCCACCGCCTGTTTGGCAAGCCGTGCCGAGACGCCGATGCGCATGCCGCCGGTCACCAGCTTGAGGATGGCGTAGCGTGCCGAAATATCGGCACGGTCGAGCAGGCCTGCCACTATCTTCGGGCCGTCCAGCCGGCTTGCCGCCTGCAGGGCGTCGACCACTTCGGCCAGCGTGGGGGTGTGGCTGCCGCCAGGTGCTTCCGGCGGGTCGGACCAGACCAGCGAGACGGTCTCGGCAAGGTCGCCGACATAGTCGTAGGAATAACCGAACAGCACCGGGTCCATGCGCTCGGTGATCAGCATGCGCAGCATCGCCGGCTTCACCGCCGCAATCGAAAGATCGCCGGTGATCGCCGCCAGCGCCAGCCCGCGGTCGGGGTCTTCGACGGCCCGGAAATAGTCGGTCAGCAGCGTCAGCTTGCCGTTGCGCGAAGGCGTCAGCACCAGCCGGTCGAGTAGCTCGGCGAAGCGGTTCATAGGCACCTCGCCGATGTACCGTTTGCCGGCCAGAGGGGGTAGGAACGCTCGCCACGCTCAATCCCCCTCGTCCTCATAGCCGACGAGGTGTAGTGGCCGGGCGGCAATGCCGTTCAATTCGCACCAGCGCACCAGCGCTTCCTCGCGGCCGTGCGTCACCCACACTTCCGAGGCGCCGGTCTCGATGATCGTCTCGGTCAGTTCATCCCAGTCGGAGTGATCCGAAATAATCAGCGGCAGTTCCACGCCTCGCTGCCGGGCGCGCTGGCGAATGCGCATCCAGCCCGAGGCAAAGCAGGCGACCGGATCGGGAAAGCGCCGCGCCCAGCGGTCGGAAAATGCCGCCGGCGGGCCGACGATAATCTCACCGGCAAAATCCTGCCTCGTCCCGGTTTCGACCGTTGCCGGTTCGAGCACACCAAGCTCGAGATCACGTTCCTGGTAATAATCGCACAGTTTGGCCAGCGCGCCGTGGATGAAGATGGTCCGGTCGTAACCGGCGTCGCGCAGCAGCCTGATGACACGCTGCGCCTTGCCGAGCGCATAGGCGCCGATGAGATGCGAGCGCTGCGGAAATTGTTCGACCGATTTCAGAAGCCGCGCAATCTCCGACCGGTCGGAAGGATGCTTGAACACTGGCAGGCCGAAGGTGGCCTCGGTGATGAACACGTCGCAGGGAATAGGAACGAAGGCCGCGCAAGTCGGGTCCGGATGGCGTTTGTAGTCTCCGGAAACGACGATGCGCGTGCCATTGTGCTCGACGGCGATCTGGGCCGAACCGAGCACGTGGCCGGCGGGATGGAACGTGACACCGACGCCGTTGATCTCCAGCCTTTCTCCCAGCCTTGCCGCCTGGATTGCCCCGGCAAAATCGCCGCCATAGCGCAGGCCCATGATGTCGAGTGTCTCGGCCGTGGCCAGAACCGAGGCATGGCCTGCACGCGCATGGTCGGAATGGCCATGGGTGATCAGTGCCCGTTCGACCGGCCTGATCGGATCGATGAAGAAATCCCCGGGTGGGCAATAGAGGCCTTCGGGGCGGGGATGGAGCAGGTCGCGTGCGCGCATGCGCCCAAGATAGTGACTTGCAGCGCACAGGGAAGGCCGGACTCGCTTCGGTTCCGAAAAATGATCATGTTTTGTTCCAAAACTGGCTTGGCGGCCATCACGCGGCGCGCTACCTGTTTTGCGTGAACATCGAGG
>JBARWP010000515.1:0-3395 GCA_049646905.1 Pseudaminobacter sp.
GCAAGGACCTGGGCAGCCTCGAAAGCGCATCGCGCGCCCGCAGCGGGCTCGGCTACGTGCCGCAGGCGCGCTGCATCTTTCCTTCGCTCACGGTCGAGGAGAACCTGCTTGTCGGCCTGAAGGATCGCGAACGGACGGCGATCGCCGAAGCCTACGACATGTTCCCGAGATTGCGGGAGCGGCGCCGGAATTTCGGCTCGCAGCTTTCCGGCGGCGAGCAGCAGATGCTGTCGACGGCCCGCACCATCCTCGGCAGGCCCACCGTGCTTCTGCTCGACGAGCCGCTGGAAGGCCTGGCGCCGGTCATCTGCGAGGAGCTGATGGCGGCGTTTTCCAAGCTCGCGGCCGCAGGCGACATGACGATCCTGCTGGTGGAACAGCGCATCCAGAGCGCCCTCGACTTTGCCGATCACGTGCTCGTTCTGGAGCGCGGGCGGATCGCCTGGTCCGGCACCCCGGCCGAGCTTTCCGCCGATCCGGCGACGGTTGAACGACTGCTCGGCGTCGGCGGCCTGCACTGACGCCCTTTCCGCACGAAGAGAGAATGAAAATGACCAAGTTCCTCCCGCTGTCGCAGGCTGTCGCCGACAACCTCCGCAACGGCGACACGGTGGCCTTCGAGGGCTTCACCCATCTCATCCCCACTGCCGCGGCGCATGAGGCGATCCGCCAGGGCTTCAGGGACCTGACGCTGGTGCGCATGACGCCCGACCTGATCTACGACCAGATGATCGGCATGGGCATGGCCAGGAAGGTGGTCTTCTCCTATGCCGGCAATCCCGGCGTCGGCCTGCTGCGCCGCCTGCGCGATGCGGTCGAGAACGGCTTTCCGCACGCAATCGAGATCGAGGAGCACAGCCATGCCGCCATGGCCAATGCCTATGAAGCGGGCGCGGCCGGCTTGCCCTGCGCCGTCTTCCGTGGCTATCGCGGCGCCGAGCTTGCCAGGGTCAATCCGAACATAAGATCGGTGACCTGCCCGTTCACCGGGGAGGTGCTGGCGGCCGTTCCGTCGGTGCGGCCGGACGTCACCTTCATCCATGCCCAGAAGGCCAACAGGAAGGGCGATGTCCTGATCGAAGGCATTATCGGTATCCAGAAGGAGGCGGTGCTGGCGGCAAAGCGCGCCGTGGTCACCGTCGAGGAGGTGGTGGAGGATTTCGACGGCCTGCATCCCAATCTCACAATCCTGCCAAGTTGGACGGTGAGCGCGATTTCGGTCGTGCCGGGCGGGGCCCATCCCTCCTACACCCACGGCTACTATATCCGCGACAATGCCTCCTATCTCGAATGGGACCGGATCGCCGCCGACCGTGACCGCTTCCGCGAGTGGATGCAGGAGAACGTCATCGAAAAGACGGCCGGGGATTTTGCCGGCCGCGTCGAGCATCTGAGGAGCGCGGCATGAGCGAAGTTTCCACCCCGCCGGGCTTCTCGCCCAAGGAGATGATGACGATCGCCGCCTCGCGTGCGCTCGGCAACGAGGATGTGTGCTTCGTCGGCATCGGCGCGCCCTCGGCCGCCTGCAATGTCGCGCGGCTGACCCATGCGCCCGACATCACGCTGATCTACGAATCCGGCACCATCGGCACCGCGCCCGACGTCCTGCCCCTTTCGATCGGCGACGGCGAATTGTGTGACACTGCCGTCACCACCGTCTCGGTGCCGGAGATGTTCCGCTACTGGCTGCAGGGCGGGCGCATCTCCATCGGCTTCCTCGGGGCCGCGCAGATCGACCGGTTCGGCAACATCAACACCACGGTCATCGGCGACTACGCCCATCCCAGGACTCGCCTGCCGGGCGGCGGTGGCGCGCCGGAGATCGCGACCTCCTCGCGGGAGATCTACATCACCATGGCGCAGTCGAAACGCGGCATGGTCGAGAAGATCGACTTCTTCACCTCCTTCGGCCATGGCGAGGGCGGCGATCATCGCCAGCGGCTCGGCATCGACACCAAGGGGCCGACGCTGCTCATCACCGACCTGGCGATCTGGAAGCCGGACCCGGTGACCAAGGAGTTCACCGTGGTCTCGCTGCATCCGGGCGTCAGCCGTGAACAGGTGCAGGAGAGCTGCGGCTGGACGGTGAAGTTCGCCGACCGGCTGGAGGAAACGCCGCTGCCGAGCGAGCTCGAGCTTTCCACCTTGCGCGCCCTGCAGGCCCGCACCAAGGCCGCGCATGAGGGAACCTCGAAAGGGAAGGCGGCCTGACCATGACCGAAGCCTTTATCTGCGATTACATCCGCACGCCGATCGGCCGCTTCGGCGGACAGCTTTCGTCGGTGCGAACCGACGACCTGGCCGCCATCCCGCTCAAGGCGCTGGTGGAGCGCAATGGCGGCGTCGACTGGGCGGCGGTGGACGATGTGATCCTCGGCTGCGCCAACCAGGCCGGCGAGGACAACCGCAATGTCGCGCGCATGGCGCTGCTTCTGGCCGGCCTTCCCGTCGAGGTGCCGGGCACCACCATCAACCGCCTGTGCGGCTCGGGCATGGATGCGCTGATCTATGCCGCGCGCTCCATCAAGGCCGGCGAGGCCGATCTGATGGTTGCCGGCGGCGTGGAATCGATGAGCCGCGCGCCCTTCGTGATGCCCAAGGCCGAGGCCGCCTTTTCGCGTCACGCCGAAATCCACGACACCACCATAGGCTGGCGGTTCGTCAATCCCGTGATGAAAGAGCAATACGGCATCGACTCGATGCCCGAGACCGGCGAGAACGTCGCGGAAGCGTTCTCGGTCAGCCGTGCCGACCAGGACGCCTTTGCCGTGCGCAGCCAGGACAAGGCGGTGGCCGCGCAGGAAAACGGCCGCCTCGCAAGCGAGATCGTCGCGGTCACCATCCAGCGCAGGAAAGGCGATCCGCTCGTCGTGGCCAGGGACGAGCATCCGCGCCCCGGCACGACCGTCGAGACGCTGTCGAAGCTGCCGACGCCGTTCCGGCAGGGCGGCACGGTGACGGCCGGCAATGCCTCCGGCGTCAATGACGGTGCCGCCGCGCTTATCGTCGCTTCCGAGGCGGCAATGAAAAAATACGGCCTTGCGCCGCTTGCCCGCGTGGTGGGCGGGGCGACGGCCGGGGTTTCGCCCCGCATAATGGGCATAGGCCCTGCGCCGGCGACGAAGAAGCTGTGTGCCCGCCTGGGGGTCAAGCCCGGCGATTTCGACATCGTCGAACTCAACGAGGCCTTCGCCTCCCAAGGCATCGCCGTGCTGCGCGAACTCGGCATCGCCGAGGATGCAGCCCATGTGAACCCCAATGGCGGCGCCATCGCGCTCGGCCATCCGCTCGGCATGTCGGGTGCCCGCATTGCCGGCACGGCGGCACTGGAACTGCATTTGCGCGGCAATTCCCGGCTTGCGCTCGCCACCATGTGCATCGGCGTCGGCCAGGGC
>JBARWP010000516.1:0-1817 GCA_049646905.1 Pseudaminobacter sp.
TGGGCAAGGTCGATGCCATCCTCGACGGCGTCGATCCGGCAAAGGTGCGCGGCACGCTGAGCAACATCGAGCAGGCGAGCCGCGATGCCCGGACGGCCGCCGCGGACGTGGCCAACGTCACCGAGAAATTCAATCGCCGCTCCGATGATATCGAGCAGATGATCAGCGATGCGTCCGAACTGACCGGACGGCTCAACGCCGCTTCCGTGCGGATCGATGGGGTTCTGGCCAAGGTCGACAGCCTGCTGGGTTCAGGCGAGGCGCAAGGGGTGATGGCGGATGCCAGCGCAACCTTGAAATCGTTCCGCCAGGTGGCCGATACGCTGAATGCGCGGCTGGCCACCATCACCGATGGCCTGGCGCGTTTTTCGGGGCAGGGGCTGCGCGAGGTGGAGTCGCTGGTGCGTGACGGGCGCCGCTCGATCAACCGCATCGAACAGGCGATCACGGATCTGGAGCGCAACCCGCAACGCATCATCACGGGCGGCGAGGGGACGGTTCGTCAATATGATGGGCGGGCGCGCCGTTGAGTCCGTTCGGCAATCCATCGGCGGCAGAGGGACCGGGCGGTGACGGCTTTTCGAGCTGACACCTTCCGGCAGATGCGGATCTTGTGGAGACGGGGTCAAGGATGAAAATACTCAAGCTGACGGCCACGGGGGCCGTTTTCGCTCTTGGCCTGTCCGGCTGCGCGCTGTTTCCTGGCGGCGGTCCGGCCCCGCTCGACACGTTTGAACTGTCCGCACCTTCGAGCCAGGAACGGGCTGCCCGTAGCAGAAGGCAGATATTGATCGCCGAACCCAGCGCCTTGAAAGCCTTGGATGGCGAAAACATCGTCATAAAGCCCGCGCCGGGCGTCATTCAATATCTCAAGGGAGCGCAATGGGCGGACCGCCTGCCGCGCATCGTGCAGGCGCGCCTTGCCGAGACCTTTCAGCGCTCCGGCAGTTTTGCCGGTGTCGGCAAGCCGGGCGAGGGATTGGCAATCGATTATCAGGTCATTGCCGAAATTCGTGCTTTCGAAATCCATGTAAGCGGAAGCCGCCAGGCCGACGTCGAGATTTTCGTGCGGCTGCTTAACGACCGCAACGGCGTCGTGCGCGCCTCACGCAGCTTCGAGGCAAGCACGCCGGTCTCCGGCAGCGGCAACGACGCCTATATAAAGGCGCTGGACCGAGCCTTTGGCCAGGTCGCCCTTGATATCGTCAGCTGGACGGATTCGTTGATCTGATATCGACAACGATGAGGAAATGAAAAAGGCGGGAATTTCCCGCCTTTTTCTGACTTCTACAGCCGATATCGCTGCTTACCGCAGGCGCCCGCTGGCATGGGCAAGCATGGTGTAGACCTTGCCGGTGTCCGACGACAGATAGGTCTGCGTCATCATATTGTCGCGGTCGTTGCGCGAGACGTCCTTCAGCAGCTTCTCGAAATCGTCGCAGTAGCGGTCGACGGCAGCACGAAACTCGCTGTCCGACTGATATTTGCGGCGAATCTCATCGAATGTCTGCTGCCCTTTCAGCGTGTAGAGACGGCGCGTGAAGACGTCGCGCTCGCCACGCCGATAACGGTCCCACAGCTCGATTGCCGCTTCATGGTCGATGGCGCGTGCGATGTCGACTGAGAGCGAATTGAGCGATTCCACGACATGCGCCGGGGAACGCTGGGCTCCGGTCGGGCGAGGGGCTTCGGCAACCGCTGCCGGCCGTGCATTCTCGTCGCGCGAGGCGCCTGTCAGCAGATCGCGCACCCAGCCTCCCGGCTGCGGCCGTGCGCTTCCTTCACGAGGCCGCACCGTCGTCGGCTCGACATCGAGC
>JBARWP010000517.1:0-9501 GCA_049646905.1 Pseudaminobacter sp.
AGGCAGTGCAGATTCATGGAGGCGACGGCGTACGAAAGGGCAGCGTCGTCGAAAGCCTCTACCGCGAAATCCGCGCGCTCCGCATCTATGAGGGCGCTTCGGACGTGCAGAAAGTCATCATCGCCCGGCAAACCCTTGGGAGGGGGTGACAGATGCTTGGACCATCGGTGCATATCGACACATTCACACGCGACAACCTGCCCCCGGCCGACGAGTGGCCGGACCTGCTGCTCGACGGTTTCGATTATCCGCAGACCCTCAATGCTGGATACGAATTGTCAGACGCCATGGTGGCAAAGGGCCTTGGCGATCATACCGCCCTGATCGGCAATGGGCGCCGCCGGACCTACAAGGAACTGGCCGACTGGTCGAACCGCATCGCCCACGCGCTGGTGGAAAATTACGGCGTAAAGCCCGGTAATCGTGTGCTGATCCGCTCTGCGAACAACCCGGCAATGGTCGCCTGCTGGCTCGCGGCCACCAAGGCGGGTGCGGTCGTGGTCAACACCATGCCGATGCTGCGGGCGGGCGAACTGGGCAAGATCGTCGACAAGGCCGAGATCGAGTTCGCGCTTTGCGATACGCGCATCAAGGACGAGCTTGTCGCATGTGCGAAGGAAAGCCGCTTCCTCAAGAAGGTGATCGGCTTTGACGGCACCGCCAATCACGACGCCGAGCTGGATCGGGTGGCGCTCGACAAGCCGGTGAAGTTCGATGCCGTGCCGACGAGCCGCGATGATGTGGCGCTTCTGGGCTTTACCTCCGGCACGACGGGCGAGCCTAAGGCGACGATGCATTTCCATCGCGATCTGCTGATCATCGCCGATGCCTATGCCAGGGAGGTCTTGTCGGTCACACCGGAAGACGTCTTCGTCGGCTCGCCGCCTCTGGCTTTCACTTTCGGTCTCGGCGGCCTTGCGATCTTTCCGTTGCGTTTTGGCGCGGCCGCGACCTTGCTCGAGCAGGCGACGCCGCCGAAGATGATCGAGATCATCGAGACCTATAAGGCAACGATCAGCTTCACCGCCCCGACCGCCTATCGCGTGATGCTGGCGGCGATGGACGAAGGCGCCGATCTCAGTTCGCTGCGTGCCGCCGTGTCGGCCGGCGAGACTCTGCCGGCTCCGGTCTACGAAGCCTGGATGAAAAAGACCGGTAAGCCGATGCTCGACGGTATCGGCTCTACCGAAATGCTGCATATCTTCATTTCCAACCGGTTCGGCGATTCAGCGCCGGGCTCGACCGGAAAGCCGGTTGGCGGCTACGAGGCGAAGATCGTCGATGAGGACATGAACGAAAAGCCGCGCGGCGAGATCGGCCGGCTTGCCGTGCGTGGGCCGACCGGCTGCCGCTATCTCGCCGACAGCCGCCAGAAGACCTATGTGCGCGATGGCTGGAACCTGACCGGCGATTCCTTCTGGCAGGATGAGAAGGGCTACTTCCATTTTGCGGCCCGCTCGGACGACATGATCGTCTCGGCCGGCTACAACATTGCCGGGCCTGAGGTTGAAGCCGCCTTGCTTGCCCATGAATTCGTCGCTGAATGTGCGGTCATCGGTGCGCCTGACGAGGCGAGGGGCGAGATCGTGGAGGCGCATGTCGTGCTGGCCGAAGGCGTGGAGGCCGATGATATGACCGCCAAGACTCTTCAGGATCACGTCAAGCAGACGATCGCGCCCTATAAGTATCCGCGCTCGATCAGGTTTATCGACGCGCTGCCGAAAACTGCGACAGGAAAGATCCAGCGTTTCGTTCTCAAGCAGAAAAGGGCGCACTGAACTGTAACGACACGGTGCCTGAAGCGCCCGTCCGGCCGAAATCATGGCCTGCCGATACCTGTCGGGCGGGGCATTCGTCGACGCTTGGAATTCGATCAAATTTACGAGAACAGAGTTGGCCGAAATCAAGGTTTTACGTCGTTTTTGAAGCCGCTTTGAGCATATTGAGTGGCCTCTACCTCAAGGCTCTTGTTCGAAACGATGCAGTTCTCTAAGAACTGATCAGGGTCGGGAGCATACGCCTAATTTTCATCTGACTGGCGCCTGCGAACGAAGCCGAGCATAGTTGCGGGCAGGCACGGGGGTTGTGCCGAGCCGCACTAAAACGTCTCGTAATACACAGGGAGTGAGAAAATGAAATCCATCACCAGACGGCTGCTGGCGTCTGCCACGCTTAGTGCCGCATTGCTGGCCGGCACCGCCTTCGCCAATGCCGATGTCAAGGTCGGCTTCCTCGGCGGCTTCACCGGACCGATCGAAAGCCTCGTGCCGCCGATCTTCGCTGCCGCCGAACTCGCAATGAAGCAGGTCAACGAACAGGGCGGCATTCTCGACGGCCAGAGGGTCGACTTCATTTCCGCCGACTCGACCTGCGCCGATGCGACGGCTGCATCGAACGCGGCCGACCGCATGGTCAATTCCGAGAAGGTAACCGCGCTTGTCGGTCCGCTCTGCTCGGGCGAGACGATTGCGGCTGCCAACAACGCCGCCATTCCCGGCGGCGTGCTCTTGATTTCGCCTGCGGCGACCTCGCCCGCACTGACGGGCCTCGACGACAAGGACCTGGTGTTCCGCACCACCTCGTCGGACGCCTATAGCGGCGAGGTTCTGGCCCAGATCCTGAAGGACCAGGGCAACGAGAACATCGCCATCACCTATGTCAATAACGACTACGGCACGGGCTTTGCCGACGCGCTGGAAGGCTCCTTCAAGGCGCTTGGCGGCACGGTTTCGGCCAAGGAAGCGCATGAGGACAACAAGGCCGACTATCGCGCCGAGATCGGCTCGCTGTCGGCCTCCGGTGCCGAAGTTCTGGTCGTCCTGGCCTATGTGGACGGCTCCGGCTCGACCATCATCCGTCAGGCACTCGAAGGCGGCGACTTCAACAAGTTTGCCGGCGGTGACGGCATGGTCGGCGATGCGATCGTGACCAATATCGGCGAAGGCAAGCTCGACGGTATGGTGGGCGTGCGCATCGGTAACACCACCAGCCCGGGCACCGAGGTCTACAACAAGCTTGCCACCGATGCGGGTCTCGACCCGAATTCGAGCTTCGGCGCCCAGTCCTACGATGCGGCCTTCCTGATCGCCCTGGCCATCCAGAAGGTCGGCAAGGACACGCGCGAGGGCCTGAGCGCTGCGCTGCGCGAAGTCTCCTCCGAGCCGGGCGAAGTCATCCTTCCGGGCGAGTGGGAAAAGGCCAAGCAGTTGCTCGCCGAAGGCAAGGACATCAACTACGAAGGCGCTGCCGGAAGCCACGAGTTCGACGAGAACGGCGATGTGCCGGGCAACGTCATCCACATGGTTGTCGACGGCAAGGGCTTCAAGGACGCCCAGACACAGTAAACAACCTTACCAGCGCAGGAGGTCCGGCAACGTCCGGGCCTCCTGCAATCGCAGACGTGCAAGGTGCCCGATATGGGGATATCGGGAGGGACACTTGCGGCATGTCCAAGAACCGATAATCCAGCGGGGGTGGCGTGACGACGCTCATCGAAGTCAGAAATGTAAGCAAGCGCTTCGGACATGTGCTTGCAGTGGACAACTGTTCCCTGAAAGTCGAGCAGGGAACGATCACCGGCCTGATAGGGCCCAACGGCGCGGGCAAGACCACGATGTTCAACATGGTGGCTGGTGCGTTTGCGCCGACATCGGGCACCATATGGCTAAACGGCCGGAATGTGACCGGCATGCCGGCGCATGAATTGTTCGAATGCGGCCTGTCGCGCACTTTCCAGATCGCCCAGGAATTCTCCAACCTCACGGCCCTCGAAAACCTGATGGTCGTGACCGGCAGCAAATCCGAGGAGTCGCTCTTCGATGCCTGCTTCCGGCGTGCGAAGGTCATCCGCGACGAGTTGGCGGTTCGGCGCAAGGCCGAGGAAATCCTCAAGATCCTGCGCCTGACCCATGTGCGCAACGAATGTGCCGGCAATCTCTCGGGCGGCCAGAAGAAGCTGCTGGAACTCGGGCGGGTGATGATGGCCGACCCGACCGTGGTTCTGCTGGATGAGGTGGCCGCGGGCGTCAACCGCACGCTTCTCAACGATCTCGCCTCGGTGGTCGAGTCGCTCAACCGCGACAAGGGCCTGACCTTCTTCGTCATCGAGCATGACATGGACCTGATCGCGCGGCTTTGCGACCCCGTCATCGTCATGGCCGCCGGCACTGTCATGGTGCAGGGTCCGATGGCCGAGATCCGCAAGAATCCGGAGGTCATCGAAGCCTATTTCGGCGGCGGGACAGCCATGGGGCGCGCATCATGACGATCTTGAGCATGCGCGACATCCATGCCGGTTACGGCGGCGCCAATATCCTCAACGGCGTCAATATCGAGGTCGAAGCCCATGAGATCGGGGTGATCGTCGGGCCGAACGGTGCCGGAAAATCCACCACGTTGAAGGCGCTGTTCGGGCTTCTGACCATCTCGCAAGGCACCGTGATCTTCGATGGCAAGGATGTGACCAACGCCAAGCCGGAGAAACTGGTGAGGGCAGGGCTCTCCTTCGTGCCGCAGGAGTTCAATGTCTTTCCGACCATGAGCGTGCGCGAGAACCTGGAAATGGGCGCCTATACGCGCCGGGACGATTTCCGCCATCTCATCGAGAAGATCTTCGAATATTTCCCGCCGCTGCGCGACAAGCACAGGCAGCCGGCCGGCGAGCTTTCCGGCGGGCAGCGGCAGATGGTGGCGATCGGCCGCGCCCTGATGATGGAGCCGAAGCTGCTGCTGCTCGACGAACCGACCGCGGGGCTTTCGCCGCGCTATATGGGCGAGATCTTCGAGCGCGTCATCGCCATCAACGAGACGGGCGTGGGGATTTTGATGGTGGAGCAGAACGCACGCCAGGCGCTGGCCATCGCGCATAAGGGATTTGTTCTGGCGGGCGGGAAGAATTCCTTCACCGGCACCGGACAGGAGCTGCTCGACAATCCCGAGGTGGCGGAAAGCTTCCTTGGTGGCGGGGCGAAGCACTGATGGACAATGTTGGCCTGCTTTCGGCGCTGCCGATCAACGAACTCGTATTCTTCATCAACAAGGTGGTTATCGCCGGGCTGATCATCGGCTCCATCTATGCGCTTGGCGCGGTGGGCATGACACTTGCCTGGGGCATATTGCGCTTCGCGAACTTTGCCCATGGCGACCTGATGACGCTTGGTGCCTTCATCGCCTTCATGCTGACCATGGCGATGCCGGGCCTCGGCGCCCATGTCGGCCTGCCGACGGCGTTCGTTGTGCTGCCCGTCGCGATGGCGGTTACCGCGCTCGTCACCATCTTTATCGACAAGACCTTCTATGTGCCGGTTCGCAAGACGAACCCGAAGCCGATCACCCTGGTGATTGCTTCCTTCGGCGTCATGCTGATGCTGCAGGGGCTGATCCGGCTGTTCTTCGGCACGGCGCCGCGCCAGATGTATGTCGGCCCGAAGGACATCTACCGGATACCCTTTGCCGGGCGCGACATCGTCATCACCGAACCGCAGGTGCTGCTGATCGTGTTTACGGTGGTGGCCATCGTGGCGCTGCATCTGTTCCTGACACGCTCGCGCACGGGCAAGGCGATGCGGGCCATGTCCGACAATGCCGACCTGGCCCGCATTTCCGGCATCGGCACGGCGCATGTGGTGCGTGTCACCTGGATCATCGCCGGCAGCCTTGCGGCTGCGGGCGGCACGCTGCTTGCGATGGATGTCAGTCTGAAGCCGGATCTGAGCTTCAACCTGCTGCTGCCCATCGTTGCCGCCATCATCGTCGGCGGCATCGGCCAGCCCTATGGCGCGATCGTCGGCGGGCTAATCGTCGGCTTCACCGAGACGATTGCGGTGTTCAACTGGGCGATCCTGCTGCGACCGCTCAGGCCCCATATGCCTGACTGGCTGGAATTGCCGACCAATCTCACCTTCGTGCCGACCGAATACAAGATCGTGGTGCCCTTCGTCATCTTGGTCGTCGTGCTGATCTGGCGCCCGAACGGGATCTTCAAAGGAAAGGTGCTGTGATGAAGGCGGTCGAACTTCGCACGGTCTCGCTGCTGGTCGGACTTGCCGCCATCGTGGCGCTGATCTTCATCTGGCAGGGCAATGCCTATGCGTTGCGCATGCTGGCCGAGGCAAGCTGCCTGGCGATCGTCGCTCTCGGGCTCAACGTCCAGTGGGGCTATGCCGGCCTCTTCAACGCCGGCATCATGGGCTTCATCGCCATTGCCGCCTTCGGCTCGATGCTGACCTCCTATCCCGTCAATCCGGTGTTCTGGCAATCGGAGGCACCGGGGCTGCTTGTGCGCATGGCGCTGATCATCGTCATCGGCGGCGCGGTCACGGTTCTTCTAAGCCGCATCGATCGCTACGGCGTGCCCAGGCGCATCCGCACCCTTCTGACGGTGATCGCCGCGCTGGCCACCTACATGATGGCGCAGAACGCGCTGACGCCGGCCGCCGCGATCATCGAACGGAATTCCGGTTTCATCGGCGGCTTCGGCCTGCCGGTCGGGCTGGGCTGGCTGGTCGGCGGCATATTTGCCGCCGTGCTCGCCTGGTTCATCGGACGCATAACGCTTGGCCTCAGGTCGGACTATCTGGCCATCGCCACGCTCGGCATCGCCGAGATCGTCAAGGCCTTCCTGAAGAATGCCGATTGGCTGACGCGCGGGACATTGACCGTGTCCCCGCTGCCCTGGCCGGTGCCGACGGCAAGCGAGATCGGCTTCGTGGCCGCACGCAGCGCCTATCTTTCCATCACGGCGGTGCTGATCGTCATCATCTATGTGCTTTTGCAGCGCGGCTGGGCCTCGCCCTGGGGGCGCATGATGCGCGCGATCCGCGACAACGAGCTCGCGGCCGAATCCGTCGGCAAGAACGTCAATCGGCGGCTTCTGGAAATGTTCGTGATCGGCAATTTCATCGTCGGCGTCGGCGGTGCCGCGCTGATCACCTTCGGCGGCATCTTCGATCCGAGCGGGTTCTTGCCGATCAACCACACCTTCCTGGTGCTGATCATGGTGGTGCTGGGTGGCTCCGGCAACAATCTCGGTTCGATCTTCGGAGCGCTGCTCGTCTATGTCATCTGGACGATGTCGGAGCCGGCGGCGCTGATCCTGTTTCGCTACGGCGCTGCCTGGATGCAGGACGTGTTCAACATCGCGCCGCCCGACGATCTCGCCACCCGCGCGCTGCAAATGCGCGTCTTCGTCATCGGCTTGACGATCATCCTCGTGCTTCGCTTTGCACCGAAGGGGCTCTTGCCCGAAAGAATCGTGAAATACGAGTGAGGCAGGAGCGTTGCCGCTGCCGGCAATTCGCCAACCACCCGCAAACAAAAAGGACCGCCCGGAGGCGGTCCTTTCCGTATTCGCTTGCGCGTTGGCTTATTCGCCGACTTCGAGGTTGCCTGCGATGTCTTTGAAGCGAGCGCTGAGGTTGTCGCCAACCATGCCGGCGCCGACGATGATCGCCAGGGCGATCAGGGTGGCGATCAGGCCGTATTCGATGGCGGTTGCGCCGGACTCGTCCTTCAGGAAGCGATTGATGAGGTTCGTCATTTTCTTTCTCCGTTGCCCGTTGTTTAAGCGTCTACCCGTGTGATCAGGCTTTCGTTGAAGCCGACATCACCTTACGAAGCGCTGATTTCGGGCACGTTAAGGAGTGTGGTGAACAAATCATTTCCCGCGGTTTGGTTACCGAACCGTTCAGGCCAGTTCTGTACTGTCGGCCGAAATGGGACACTCCGGTTCTGCCTCGCCAACCATTTTCTGCCCGATGAAGGCGGCGAGCGCGAACACCGCCAGCCCCGCCGGAATGTCGACCAGATGATGTCCGCCATGCACAAGCACGGCCGGGAAAATCAACAGGTTGAGCATGAGGAGCGGGGGCAGGAGCCATCGGATATTGCGAGCATAGTAGGTGGCAAGGACGGCCATGATGGTGTGAAAGGACGGAAAGGCGATAAGCCCGCGGAATTCGTCCGGGGAAAGGGTGTTGGTGCCGTGCCGCATCAGCGCGGCGATTTCCGCCCCATAGGCTGGATCCACGACCGGCTTGACCACGGCAAGGAGCTCCGCGGGCAGCGCGTGGAGCGTGCTGGGGCCAAGGGAAGGAAACAGCGCCCAGAACACCACCGCCATGACGCTGGAGATCGCCAGGGCCAGCATCATGACATGCAAGGTCGCCAGGCGGCCGGTGAGGCCCAGGGCAACCGCCACCAATGCAATCTGGAACGAGGTGGAACTATAGGACACCCACATCAGATCGTTGATCGTCGGATAGCGGGCGCTCAGGGCCAAGGCATCCGGCCAGTGATAGCCGAGCAGGGAATCGATCTTCGTCAGCCACGGGTCGATGCCGGGGCGCCAATTGGGAAGGAGAAGATTATTGAGCGCCGACAGCGCGCTTGAAAACACGATCAGCAGCCCGCAGGTGATGGCAGTGGATGCGATCCGCTCACTTCGCCCCGATCGCCGATAGGCAAAACCGACAGCCAGAATGATGGCCGCCATGCCGAATGTCAGGCTGTAGCGCTGCGTGTCTACACTGACGCTGCGCAGCAGGATCAGGAACACGTCGAGCGCGATCAGGCCTGCGCTGAGCTTCAGGACAAACAATTCGGCCGGCCAAAGGCGAAATCTATCTTGTGTCATGCGAGTATTGAACGACACAAACCCTGAAAATGAATGAATTGTTGCGCATTCTTGAGGGCTGAACCAAGATTGGCGAAGGTTGCCGCTCACAATCTTCCATTGCCCCGCCTGCGTTAATGCGTCTGGCCACTGTCGAAGAACAGGGGGGCGGGATGCTGGTCCCTGCCTTCCGAATAGTAACATGGCATAGCCTTGCCCCGCACAGCGCCCTTGGCCCTGTCTACCTAGTGGGGACCGGGTGCCGAGGCGTTCTCGCAAGCCTTCAAGAAGGGCATTTCGTGCGCTAACTTTGGCCCGCCGGCTGTCTCAGGGTCCTGCTTGCCTGTGCTTGCCACGGCGTAGGGAAGGGAGCACCGCCCACCCTTCCTGATCCCGGTTCCAGGCTCGTTCCCGCAAGACCAGCGTGGTGGTTATGGGAGAGGGGAGGTGGATGGATTTTTTTCGCCCGCGTCACAACTTCGTCGCCGAAGCGTCATTGGCGTGCCGACATTGGCTGCCTATCTGTGCA
The DNA here is from genome assembly GCA_049646905.1 of Pseudaminobacter sp. Classification (GTDB taxonomy): domain Bacteria; phylum Pseudomonadota; class Alphaproteobacteria; order Rhizobiales; family Rhizobiaceae; genus Pseudaminobacter. The sequence continues at coordinate 9,141 of JBARWP010000517.1, forward strand.
GCATGAAGATTTCTGGAGGAACGGAAGAATGAGCGAGCACGTCACCACCCTGGACGACCTTTTGAGCGATCCGATGGTCAAGCTCGTCATGGCGAGCGATGGCGTGCGGCCACAGGAAATCCGCCTCCTGTTCGAAAAGGCGCGGGAGCGCAGCGGCGAGCCGATAGTGCCGCCGCATATGATCCGGCCGGAATGCCCGCAAGGACACTTGTGCGCCTGAGGGGTCGTGGACCGCAATTGCCGGAATAGCTGAATAGGATGACTTAGACAGGCGTGCAGGTCATGCCCTTCGCTTGAGTTCTTGCAACACCCCTCATCTGACCTCGCTTCGCTCAGCCACCTTCTCCCACAAGGGGAGAAG
>JBARWP010000518.1:0-4825 GCA_049646905.1 Pseudaminobacter sp.
CTCGCCTTCATGCCGCGCAGGTCGGAGCCGGCGCCAGGCTCGGTCATGGCCAGGCAATCCCACTTCTCGCCGCGAATGCAGGGGTAGAGATACTTTTCCTTCTGCTCGTCAGTACCGGCCAGCAGAAGGTTGGAAGGGCGTGCCACGCAGGTCCAGTGCAGCGCGTAATTGGCGCGGCCAAGCTCCTTTTCATAAAGCAGCCAGGTGACCGTATCGAGCCCGGCGCCGCCGACCTCGGCCGGCATATTGGCGGCATAGAGTCCGGCCGCGATCGCCTTTGCCTGCAATTCCTTGATGAGTTCCATCGGCAGATGGCCGCTGCGCTCCACCTCGAGCTCATGCGGATAGAGCTCGTTCTCCACGAAGGCGCGCGTGGTGTCGACGATAAGCTGCTGTTCTTCCGAAAGGCCGAAATCCATGGCCAGACCTCCGATGGTTGCGCGGCCTTACCCCCACCCCTTGGCGTGGCGCTTCAGCTTCCCCTTGGAGGGGTTAGGGGTGGGGGTAGACGCACGCCGTAATTCTCATTTCTTCTTCACCTTGGCCGGAGCGGCCTTCCTCACCGGCTTGCCGGCCTTTGCCTTGGCGGCGGTCTTCGAGATCGGCTTCCTTGCCGCAAGCTTGTCGAGCCGCTTCACATAGTCCTTGTGGATCTCGCCGGCGCCCCAGCCCTTGCCCTTGTTCTGCTTCGACAGGGCTTCCATGATCGCGACGAGATTGTCGTCGCGTATCTTCTCCAGTTCGCGGATCGACCATTGTCCGGACTGCTCGTCCGACTGGCCGGCGATCAGGTCGACAAGTTCGTCATTGAACTCCGGCACATCCATCAGCTTGGTCCACGGCCATTTCAGGCACGGCCCGAACTGCGCCATGAAGTGGCGCATACCGGCCTCGCCGCCAGCCACACGGTAGACCTGGAACATGCCCATCTGCGCCCAGCGCAGGCCGAAGCCATAACGCATGATGTCGTCAAGCTCCTCGACCGTGCAGATGCCGTCCTTGATCAGCCACAGTGCCTCGCGCCACGCCGCCTCCAGCAGCCGGTCGCCGACGAATGCCTCGATCTCCTTACGGATCACCACCGGCTTCATGCCGATGGAGGCATAGATTTCCTTGGCCACTTCGATGGCCTCGGGGAAAGTCTGTTCTCCCCCCACCACTTCCACCAGCGGCAGCAGATAGACCGGGTTGAACGGGTGGCCGACCACCAGCCGCTCGGGGTGCTTCTTCATCGCCACCTGCATGTCGGTCGGCTTGATGCCGGAGGTGGAAGAACCGACGATGGCATTGGCCGGGGCATGCGCATCTATCTCGGCCAGCACCTTGTGCTTGAGGTCGAGTCGTTCCGGCACGCTTTCCTGAACCAGGTCGGCATCGGCCACCGCCTCGGCTATGCTCTTGGCGAAGATAAGCTTGCCTTCCTTCGGCAGGCCGTCGGGCAGCATCTTCTTGTAGGCGCGGCGCGCGCCCTTCATCACCTCATCGACCTTGCGGGATGCCTCCGGGTCCGGGTCATAGATCGAAACATCGATGCCGTTGAGCAGCAGGCGCGCGACCCAGCCCGCGCCGATAACCCCACCGCCGATGGCGGCCGCCTTCTGGATAGTCATTGTGTCGTCCCCATCATGCGGAGGTTGAGCGAGCTTACGCCGCCACAGGTGCGCGCTTGGTGAGGTTCAGCTTCTTGCGCACGTCCTCAGGCCCGATGATCCGTGCGCCCATGCCCTCGATGATGCCGACGGCCCGCTCGACCAATTGCGCATTTGTCGCAAGCACGCCCTTGTCCAGCCACAGATTGTCTTCCAGCCCGACGCGGACATTGCCACCGGCCAGCACCGCTGCCGCCACATAGGCCATCTGGCTGCGGCCAAGCGAAAACGCCGACCATGTCCACTCCTTCGGAACGTTGTTGACCATGGCCATGAAGGTATTGAGGTCGTCGGGTGCGCCCCACGGCACACCCATGCACAGTTGCACCAGTGCATCGGGCTCCAGCACGCCTTCGGTAACGAGTTGCTTGGCAAACCACAGATGGCCGGTATCGAACGCCTCGATCTCCGGCTTGACGCCGAGTTCCGTCATCATGCCGCCCATGGCCCGGAGCATGCCCGGTGTGTTCGTCATGACATAGTCGGCTTCGGCGAAGTTCATCGTGCCGCAGTCGAGCGTGCAGATTTCAGGCAGGCACTGGCGCACATGCTCCATGCGCTCGGTGGCGCCGGCCATGTCGGTGCCCTGCGCCTTGACCGGCAGCGGCGCCTCGGTGGAGCCGAACACCATGTCGCCGCCCATGCCGGCGGTCAGGTTCAGCACAACGTCGACATCGGCCTCGCGGATGCGCTCCGTCACCTCGCGATAGAGATGCACATCCCGGCGCGGCTTTCCGGTCTCGGGATCGCGCACATGACAGTGAACCACGGCTGCACCCGCCTTCGCTGCTGCGATGGCTGAGTCGGCGATCTGCTTGGGCGAGCGCGGCACATGCGGGCTTCGATCCTGGGTGCTGCCTGATCCCGTTACGGCACAGGTAATGAAAACCTCGCGATTCATCTCGAGCGGCATCGCTTCCTCCATCTCCGGTTCGTGACTGATCATTGCCCTGCTTGCGAAGCAGTGTTTTGCATTTTACGAATGCGCTATGGCAAAAAACGAAAACCGGTCGATCTTTCGACCTGACCACACACCGCTTTCGCTCACACTTCTCGTCTTTTCAGGCTCGTCCATCATGTGCGTTGCGTCAACGGTCGATCCGTTGCGGGCGGCAAACCGGATTGCCGGCGAAACGCTGTTCGACTGGAAGATCGTGTCATTGGACGGCGAGCCGGCCATCACCACGTCCGGGCTGCCGGTGGCTGCGAGCGGCCGCTTCGATCCAGCCGAGAAAACCGATGTCCTGATCGTCATCGGCGGCTTCGGCACCAAGACCCAGGGTAGCCCTGCCCTTCTTTCCGCAGTCCGGCGCGTGGCACGGTCAGCCCAGGCCGTGGGCGGCGTCGAGGCCGGAACATGGCTGCTTGGCCGGGCCGGGTTGCTGGAAGGCCGTGCCGCCACCACGCATTGGGAGGATATGGAAGATTTCAGCGCCGCCTTCCCCGGCACCAACGTGCGGCCTGACCGCTACATAATCGACGGACCGGTCTTCACCTCGGGCGGCGCTTCACCGACCTTCGACCTGATGCTGCATCTGGTGCGCTCGCGGCTCGGCATGGCAGTGGCCCTCGATGTCGCCAGCGTGTTCATCTACGATCAGGCACGCGCGGCCACCGATGCCCAGCCGCTGGTGTCGCTCGGCCGTCTTGATGGCTACGATCCGCGCCTGGCGCAGTCCATCCGGCTGATGGAGGCTCATATCGATGAACCGCTGACGATCGCCGCGATTGCCCGACGCGCCGAGGTGACCAGCCGCACGCTTGAAAACATCTTTCGCAATTCGATCGGCGAAACGCCGGGCGCCTACTATCTGAGGTTGCGGCTCAACGCGGCCCGAAGGCTGGTGCTGGACACGCGCCTTGCCATGGCCGACATCGCTGCCCGCACCGGCTTTTCCAGCGCCAGCACCTTTTCGCGGACGTTCTCCAAGGCTTTCGGCGATGCGCCAGCACGGCTGCGCCGACAATGATATTCAGCCTTCAGGCCGCAGCGTCCTGCTGGTCGTCTCCTGCAATCAGCTTGCGCATCTTCTCGGCCAGGATGGCCTCCAGCCTGCTGTTGACCGCGCGATTCCACAGATCGGGATCGTCAGCCGCCTGGATCGTTCCCACCAGGGCGAGCAGGTCGACAACCGAATCCGTCGTCGCCAGGGCACGCAGCGCCTCGGCCTGTCGGATCGGGTCGTCCCCCTTCGTCCATGATTTCACGTTGCTCGGTCATGGTCCGAAACTAAACCGCTGCGGGGGGCAAAATGAAGGTATCAACGCGGCAACTTTCCGGCGAAAAGGAAAAATCCTTTTGGCCTGTCGGGGCCGGCGCCACGATTGCACCCGATCCCAAAGGAGGAGCAGATTGCTTCCTATGGAGCACTTGGCAGGAAGGTATCTCGGTGCCTCCCCAAGCCCGCCTACACCGCCTTGATGGCCGGGTAGAGCGCACGATAGCGCTGATAGGCGTCGAGAAATGCACCGGTGAGCGCCGCGTCAGGTTCGATGGTCTCAGCCGTCTCAGGCGTCGAGCAGACAGCAAGCGGATCGGCATTTTCGGCTGCGATCAACCCCAGCCGCGCGGCCCCGAAAGCCGCTCCAAAATCGCCGTCGGCCGGAATATCCACCGGCACGCCAAGCGCGATGGCGATCGCCTTCAGCCAGTAGCGCGAGCGCGAACCGCCGCCGATGGCGGTGACACGCGAAAGCTCAGTTCCGGCTTTCCTCAGCGCTTCCAGGCTGTCGCGGAAGGCGAATGCCACACCTTCCACAACCGCTTGCGTGAGCGCGGCCTGGTCCGTTTCATGGCCAAGGCCGATAAAAGCGCCCCGAACGAGCGCATCATTATGCGGCGTACGCTCGCCGGAGAGATAGGGCAGGAAGAACACGCCCGTCGGCGCCTTCAGGTCTCCGCCAAGCTCCGCAGCTAGGTCTGCGGCATCCTTGCCGGTAATGCCGGCAAGCCAGTTGAGCGAATCCGTCGCCGAGAGGATGACGCCCATCTGGTGCCAGCAATCGGGCAAGGCATGGCAGAATGTGTGGACCGCGCTGCCCGGGTTCGGCAGATAGGCGCCGTTGGCGGCAAAAAGCACGCCCGACGTGCCGAGCGAAACGAAGGCATGGCCGGGTCGCACGATGCCCATGCCGCAAGCCGAGGCCGCATTGTCGCCGGCGCCGCCCGCCACCAC
>JBARWP010000519.1:0-1650 GCA_049646905.1 Pseudaminobacter sp.
CTCGGCTTCTTCGCGGCTTCCGAGAGCCTCGTCGCCAACAACATCGTGCTCGCGATCTACCGCCACCTCACCAACCCCGAATGCCGGCAGTATCTGCTGCGGCAGGCGTTCGAGGAGGCGGTGCATACGCACACCTTCCAGTACATCGTGGAAAGCCTCGGCCTCGATGAGGGCGAACTGTTCAACATGTATCGCGAGGTGCCCTCGATTACCGACAAGGCGGCATGGGCGCTGAAGCACACCAAGAATCTCGACGACCCGGACTTCAAGACCGGCACGCTTGAGGCCGATCAGGCGTTCCTGCGCGACCTCGTCGCCTTCTATGTCGTGTTCGAGGGCATGTGGTTCTACACGGGCTTTGCGCAGATCCTCTCGCTCGGCCGGCGCAACAAGATGGTCGGCATCGCCGAGCAGTATCAGTACATCCTGCGCGATGAATCGATTCACCTGAACTTCGGTATCGACGTCATCAACCAGATCAAGCTGGAGAACCCGCACCTATGGACCAAGGCGTTCCAGGACGAAGTGCGCGGCATGATCAGCGAGGCCGCCGGGCTCGAAGCCGCTTATGGCCGGGACACCATGCCCCGCGGCTTCCTTGGGCTCAACGCGGCGCTGTGCGAACAGTACATGCACTTCATCGCCAACCGCCGCTGCGCGCAGATCGGTCTTGCACCAGTGTTCGCGGAAACCGAGAATCCCTTCCCGTGGATGTCGGAAGCGATGGACCTGAAGAAGGAAAAGAACTTCTTCGAGACACGCGTGATCGAATATCAGAACGGCGGCGCGCTGAGCTGGGATTGATCGCGCGAGCCTTCGGCTTCACGGACCAATCTTGCAAATCCAACTTCGAGAGGCTGCCGTTTCGGCGGCCTCTTTTGTTTTGAGATTGCGCTAGTGGGAAACACATCGCATGGCGGGCTTACGCCTCGATGGAACCGCTCGCTGCATCAGGCAAAGCTTTAACAAAATCCTTACTGTTAGGCGAAGATGTGCCCTTCACCGCTACGTTTCATTGAACAATAGCGGGCACGCTGGCGCGCATCGCTTCAGTTCGATTGGCATGCCTCGGCGGAAATCCCATTCAAATCATGAACGAATTTAGGACCGAAACGCGCGCGCAAGCAGCGAGAGTGTTCGAGCCGACATCACCGGCCGGCACCCTGGTGCTCAGCGTCGTGCTTGCGGTCGCCTATGTGTTTTTCGGCCGCCTGACCTTCGCGCTCTCCGTCGAATACGGCAACGTCACCAGCGTCGTGTTCATCCCGGAAGGCATCGCACTCGCGTTCTGCATCCGCTTCGGCTCCCGCGTTGCCGGCGGCATTTTCATCGGACAGACGATCCTGTCGCTGTGGTCCGGTCCTTCGCTTCTCGGCGGCGCGGTGATCGGCCTCGTCAACGCGGGCCAGGGCGCGTTGGGCGGATATCTGTTTCACCGCTGGTCGATCTCGCCGCGCTTCGATCATCCGCGCGATGTCTCGCTGTTCATCGGAATGATCTTCCTCATCCTGCAGCCGATCAGCGCCACCGGCGGCGTTGCCGTGCTCTATCTCCTGGGCGTGATCCCGCCGAGCGCCATTCCGCTCGAATGGGCGTCATGGTGGTGGATTCACGGCATGCAGAAACCGTTGCCGTCGCTCGATCTCGTAC
>JBARWP010000520.1:0-6236 GCA_049646905.1 Pseudaminobacter sp.
GGATGCGGCGCGACTGTGGCCGCGCCAGCGCGAGCGCCAGGTCGCGCCCCTTCGCGGTCGGGTAAAGTTCGCGCTGCCGCCGGTCCCGCGGGCCCTGGAGCTGCACGATGTGCCCGGTGTCGATGAGCTGCTTCAACACGCGCGCAAGGCTCTGCTTGGTGATCTGGAGCACGTCCAGCAGTTCGGCCACCGTCAGCCCCGGCATGCGGTTGACGAAGTGCAGCACCCGGTGATGGGCACGCCCGAACCCGTAGCCGGCCAGGATGTGGTCGGGGTCGGAGGTGAAGTCGCGATAGGCGAAGAACAACAGCTCGATGATCGACAGGTCGATACCGTCGTCATTTGTTATTGCCGTGCGGATAGGTTCGGCGCTGGCGCCATTGCGTTTCGACATCACGTTTCGTGGACTCGTAAATTTATGTCAGCCATGTTGACATATTTTGGGAGCATTGGTAACTTTTGGCAAGGTTTTCGGCGGATTGCGAACGAAAAGGTAAATTCCAGGCGGTTTCCACGGAATTTCCTGAGTTTGCCATAACGCTTTCATGGGCCTAAATTTCAATTCAAGAGCCGCCCTGCGCGACTTTGCACCTTGACTTAATTTTGCGCGGGCAGGACCCGCAGGAGGATTTCATGGCATCCGTTCCTTTTGATCAGATGGATGGCTTCATCTGGATGAATGGCGAATTTGTCAAATGGGCCGACGCCAAGATTCACGTGCTTACCCATGGCCTGCATTATGCGAGCGCGGTGTTCGAAGGCGAGCGCGCCTATGGCGGCGAAATCTTCAAGCTGACCGAGCACACCGAGCGCCTGCATGAATCGGCCACCATCCTCGGCTTCAAGATTCCCTATTCGGTTGCCGAAATCGACGAAGCCTGCCGCCAGCTCTTGAAGAAGCAGGGCTTCCAGGACGCCTATGTGCGCCCGATCGCCTGGCGCGGCAGCGAGCAGATGGGCGTTTCGGCGCAGAACAGCCGCATCAACTGCGCCATCGCCATCTGGCAGTGGCCGAGCTATTTCGACCCGGCGCAGAAGCTCAAGGGCATCCGCCTCGACATGGCCGAGTATCGCCGGCCCGATCCGCGCACCGCGCCCTCGCGGGCCAAGGCTGCCGGCCTCTACATGATCTGCACGCTCTCCAAGCATGCCGCCGAGGCCAAGGGCTATGCCGATGCGATGATGCTCGACTGGCGCGGCCGCGTCGCCGAAGCCACGGGCGCCAACATCTTCTTCGTCAAGGACGGCAAGATCCATACGCCGGAGGCCGACTGCTTCCTCAACGGCATCACCCGCAGGACCGTCATCGATCTGGCGCGCAAGCGTGGCCTGGAGGTCATCGAGCGGGCGATCATGCCCGAGGAACTGGACGATTTCGAGCAGTGCTTCCTGACCGGTACGGCCGCGGAGGTGACGCCGGTGTCCGAGATCGGCCCGCATCGCTTCGATGTCGGCGAGATCGCCAAGACACTGATGGAAGACTACACCGCCGCCGTGCAGCCCAAGCACGCCATCGCGGCTGAATAAGGCGCCGTCGCGTGAAAATCCTGTCGCAGGCGGAGCGGTCCGCCTGCGACATTTTAGCGCTTATGCATTTGACTTTCCGACGGTTCGGTTTCTCATGAACGGGTCGACTCGGCGCGAGTCGGCCTTACTGTTGGAGGGATAGTAAAAATGGAAGCGCTTCTCCCTATCATCATACAAGCTGTGACCGGCGCCATCGGCGGCCTTGGCGTCGGCGCGGCACTCAAGCAGGCGGCCATGAGTGCGGCGGTCAAAGTGATATCCGGCGTCATCGGCGGTGTCGCCGGCGGCCAGATCCTGACGAATGTGTTGAGCGATCCCAATGTTGCCGGCGCGTTTTCCGGGGCGCTGGGCGATGCGGCCGGCGGCGTGGTGGGCGGCGGTGTGCTGACGGCGATCGTCGGTGCGGTCATGGGCGCGATGAACAAGCGCTGAGCAGAACATTTTTTCCGAGAAGTTCAATGGGCGGCCCGTGGGTCGCCCGTTTTGTTGTCCGCCGGTTGTCGCACTCTCCGCGCCGATGCCTAGAGCCTTTCCGCTTTTCTTCGAATTGCGGAAAGGCTCTATCTCATTGTTTTTGTGCAATTCCGGACGGAAAACCGCCGGGCACTTTTCCTGGAATTGCTCTAAGCACATCGCTCTTTCAGATTCAGGCCCTTGTTTTTGAGCATGTCTTTATCCCGAAACCGGTTCCCACTTTCGGGAGACATGCTTTAAATGAGCAGCATATCGAGACGAAAGGAAAACAATGGGCCAGCTCAATGCGGTGATCGTGCCGGTCACTCCCTTCCAGCAGAATTGCACCATCTTATTCGATGCGGCCGATCTGTCGGGCGTGGTCGTCGATCCGGGCGGGGATGTCGACCAGATCCTTGCCGCGATCGAGGGCAAGGGGATCAAGGTTTCCGCCATCTGGCTGACCCATGGCCATATCGACCATGCCGGCGGCGCCATAGACCTGAAGGACAGGCTGGGCGTCGAAATCATCGGCCCGCATGAGGACGACCGGCCTTTGCTCGACAATCTGGAAAACCAGGCGGCGCGTTTCGGCCTGACCGATGCGGTGCGCAACTGCACCCCGGATCGCTTCCTCACCGAAGGGGAGAGCGTGTCCTTCGGCGAGCATGTCTTCGAGGTGCTGCACTGCCCGGGCCATGCGCCGGGCCATGTCGTGTATTACAACCGCGCCGCGAAATTCGCCCATGTCGGCGACGTGCTCTTCCGCGGCTCGATCGGACGAACCGACCTGCCGGGCGGGGACCATGCGGCGCTGATCCGTTCCATCAAGGAAAAGCTGCTGCCGCTCGGCGACGAGATCGGCTTCATCAGCGGCCATGGCCCCGGCGGGCGCTTCGGCGAAGAGCGGCGCAGCAATCCGTTCCTGGTGTGAGCGCTGGTCACGTCCGGAGTCTGGCTGGACAGGTTCCTTTTTTAACGGAAAACGGCGGCCCCTCACCCTTACCCTCTCCCCGCAAGCAGGGAGAGGGGGCGTCAGCGTTGCGGCCATCCTCCTTCTCCCCGCCTGCGGGGAGAAGGTCCCGGGCAGGGGGATGAGGGGCGTTCCTTCTGAAACTGAACCTCTATAGGAACCCGCCTATGAGGCGGGCTCCGAAACCGTGGTGATGCGGCGGTAGACGAAGGGGTCATGGGCCGTGGCGCTGGCAGCGTCTGCTTGTGCGGCTGCCATCGCGTCGGCGACAAGCATGCCCATGCGGGCGTGGAGCGGCGACTTGATGCAGGCGGGATCGGTTGCGGCCGGATCGCCGGCAATTGCCATGGCCTGGCAGCGGCAGCCGCCCCAGTCGATCTCGCGGCGCTCGCAACTGCGGCAGGGTTCCTGCATCCAGTCGGTGCCGCGGAAGGCGTTGAATGCCGGGGAATCGATCCAGATCTCGGCAAGAGAACGTTCGCCGAAGCGTTCGAATGTCAGCGATCGGATCGTGTGCGCGGCGTGGCAGGGAAGCACGGTGCCGTCCGGCGCCACCATGAAGGCGTCGCGCGCCCATCCGCCCATGCAGGGCTTGGGATAGGTTGCGAAATAATCGGGCGTGACGAAATCGATATTCATGATGCCGCGCAGCCGCTCCTGGGCGGCGGCCACGATGTCGATCTGCCGCTCGACCGAGGCGCGGTCCGGCATCAGCGCGTCGCGATTGACCAACGCCCAGCCCGAATATTGCACATTCGCGATTTCAAGCCGCTCGGCGCCGAGCGAAAGCGCAAGCTCGATGAATTCGGGCACTTCCTCGATATTGTGGCGATGGATCGGCGCATTGATGGTCAGGGGCAGGCCGGCGGCCCGCACCCTTCTTGCCGTTTCCAGCTTCTTTTCATGGCCGCCACGATAATGGCCGATCCGCTCGGTCGTCGCGGCATGCGCGCCCTGGATGCTGAGCTGCACATGGTCGAGGCCTGCTTCGGCGAGCGCGCGGATGCGTCCCTCGGCAATGCCGACACCGGCGGTGATGAGATTGGTGTAGACGCCGCGCGCGGAAAGCCGTGCCACGAACGCCTCGAGATCGCGGCGCAGCGTCGGCTCACCGCCGGAAAGATGAACCTGCAGGACGCCGAGATCAGCGGCCTGATCAAACAGGTCGAGCCAGCCTTGCGTGTCGAGTTCGCGGTTGGCTTTCAGCAGTTCGGTCGGGTTCGAGCAATAGGGGCATTGCAGCGGGCAGCGATGCGTCAGCTCGGCCAGCATGCCGATCGGGGGCAGGAGGGGTTCGCTCATAGCTTCACCAGCAGTTTGTCGGTCCATTCCTGCAGGAAGGCATGGACATCGGCCGCGACATCCTTTGCATCGGCGTCATACTCAGCCGCGAGCCGGTTCGTGATCGCCGCAACGGTGGAGCGGCCGTCGCACAGGCGCAGAATATCGAGGCTGACCTCGTTGGGCCAGAAGACGCGCTCCGGCGAAAGCACCGCCCATGCCTGGCGCACCGGGTCGAACTGGATGCGGATGTGGCGCGGCAGTGCGGGGCGGGACTCTTCCGAGACGATCGCCCTCTTGCGCGCCGTGCTCACTTTCCCTCCTCCGGCCGGAATGCGCCGGGCGGGATGTGCCCCGCTTCACCATAGGCATGCATCAGCGCATCGAGCATGGCCCACAATATATCGCATTTGAAAACCAATGCATCGATCACCGCCTGCTGCCGCTCGGGCGTGTCGGCGTGCTTCAGGGAATAGGCCAGCGCGAACTCGGCATCGCGGGAGGCCTGCTGCGGCCGCGCCTTGAAATAGGAAAGCGTCTCTTCGGTCACATAGTCGTATTTGGCCAGCATGGCAGGCACGCGTTCGCCGATGATGACGGGCGAGAACAGTTCGGTCAGCGAAGAGGCGACGGCTTCCAGCAAGGTGCGGTTGGTGCAGAAGGAGAGATAGGCGCCGACGGCAAAGCGCGTGGCCGGCAGCGCCAGGCGCTCGCCGATGACGTCATCGGCGGCAAGGCCCAGCCCCGTCGCGAGCTTGAGCCATTTGGCGATGCCGCCGCTCCAGCCATCCTCGCCGTCATGGTCCTCGATGCGCTTGCGCCATTCCGCCCGGAAGGCCGGGTCTTCGGCCCGCGCCAGGATCATGGCATCCTTGCGCGGGATGACCGCCTGATAGCAGTAGCGATTGAGTGCCCAGGCCTGCATCTGCCCTTTCGTCAGGGTGCCGCTTACCATCAGGTGATGGAAGGGATGCCGGTTGTGGTAGCGCTCGGCCCCGACCTGGCGCAGGACGGCCTCGAGTTGTGTTGCCGAAAGACCGCCTCTTGCCGCGTCATGGAAATCACTCACAGGTCCACCCCCATGCCGTCAAAGCCTATTTCCCATCCGGCTGCCCGGACGGCCGCATGTTCGGCCGAGCTTTCGTCGAGCACCGGATTGGTATTGTTGATATGAACGAAGATGCGCCGGGAGATCGGCACATCCGCCAGGCCCGCAATCGAACCCGCTTCTCCCGACATGGCCAGGTGGCCCATGCGTGTGCCGGTCTTGCTGCCCACACCTGCCGTGATCATTTCGTCGTCGGTATAGAGAGTGCCGTCGAAAAACAGGCATGCGGCGCCGGCCAGCCGATTGCGTAATGCGGTATCGATCCGCGCGCAGCCGGGAATATAGAAGGCCGACCTTCCGTCATCCTCGCCGATGATGCGTATGGCGATGGTATCGCCGGCCTCCGAACCGAAATCCGCCTCGGGCCGGGTTGCGTCTTCCAGATAAAGCGCGATCTTTCCCGGCACGGCAAAAGCCTCGACGCGGATGCCGGCCGCGTTTCCTTCCGCGTCTTTTATCTCGGTTTCGCCCGGAATATCCAGGATACGGCGCGGTACGATCTGCGGATCGAGCACATTGAAGATCGAGTTGGCATCAAGTGCAGCAAGCACCTGGCTGGTCGCGTAGACGGCGAAAGGCTGGCGCTCGCGCAGGCTGAGAAGGCCGGCGATATGGTCGACATCGGCATTGGTCAACACGACCGCGCGAATGGGGGTCGAGCGCAATGCCGAGCCGGGTTGCGGCTGCAACTGCGGCGTGGCTGCGATCTGTTGGCGGATATCCGGCGAGGCGTTGAGCAACACCCACCCATGCCGGTCGGCGGAAACCGCCAAGCTGGATTGTGTACGGGGTTTCACGCCAGCCATGCCATCGCGCGCGGCGCGGCTCAGCCGATAATTGCAATTCCACTGTGGGAAGCCGCCGCCGGCCGCCGACCCGATGATCTTTATGTGC
>JBARWP010000521.1:0-5058 GCA_049646905.1 Pseudaminobacter sp.
GGGCCGCCGCGGCCAGCCTCCGTCTTCGCCCGGTCCTTTTCCAGCACCATGCCCATGGCGCGAGATTGCCTTGTCCGCGTGTTCCGAGCCGCCGCAAAAACGACATCGGGAGACGGCGGCGAGCCGCGCCGAGCTTGCCACCACCCTGCAATTCCGGCGAGCTCGCGACGAACTGGTGGTGACCCATCTCGATCGGCCGAAGACGATTCGGTCAGCAATCGATAACGAGTTTGCCGCGGGGGATCGCCTGGCAGAGCATCACTTGGCCTTCCGCGAGCAGCGGCTCGTCGCCCACGGGATAGTCGGCGCTGCCGCTGACGACGCGTTGCACGCAGGACTGGCACTCCCCGCTACGACAGGAATATTGAACCTCGACATCGTTCGCCAAGGCGAGATCGAGCAGAAAGCCGCATTCAGGTTTCCATAACACGCTCTTGCCGGAGCGCTGAAATTCTACGCTGCATGCCGGACGGTCCGCCATGCTGCCCGACAAGGCATCCGCAAGTCCGCCCGCGCGTGCCTCGAACGCCTCCGTCCTTATGTTCTCCGGGGCCGCGCCCAGCAGAACTAGTCCCTGCCGGAGCGACGACATGAGATCGTCCGGGCCGCAGATGTAGAAATCCGCGTCGCGGACCTGCACCAGCGATGCGATCGTCCGTGCATCCAGCCGGCCGCGATGGTCGCAGGCGTCGTTGTCCTGGGGCCGGGAGTAGGCGGTGAACAGTCGGATTCTTGCCGCCGAACGCCTTGCGATGCGCAGTGCCTCCTCCTTGAACAGGTGATGTCCGGCGTCGCGGGCCCCGTGGATGAACCAGACGTCGCGGCCGGCCGGCTCCCGGCCCAGTTGCTCCAGCATTGGCAGAAGCGGCGTGATGCCGACGCCGGCGCTGATCAGCACCACCGGGCGCTGAGGCGCGCTGTCGAGCACGAAGCTCCCGGCCGGTGTGCCGAGTAGAAGCTCGTCTCCGACCTCCACCGTCTCGTGGAGGAGGTCCGACAGGCCGCCCGCGCCGATCCGGCGCACCGATATGCGCAGCGACCGGTCGCTCGACAAGGCGGAGACGGAATAGCAGCGGGATCGCATTGGCTGGCGCTCGTCTTTCGGCGAGGCGACGGTGACGTACTGCCCGGGTGTTATCGCCCCCAGCGGCGCGTCGTCGCGCGGCTGCAGGACGAAGGACATGACGTCGGGGCTCTCCCGCCACCGTGCGATGCACGAGAAGCTGCGTCGGCCGGTCCAGGGAACCGGACGCGAATCCGACCATATGCGCGAGCGTGCGAAGGCGGCCGAACAGTGGAAGTAGATTTCCTCGGGCTTTACGCTGAGCTGGCGCACGCCGTCTGCGCCCGGCGCCTTGTCGCGATAGGTGCCGTTCATCCTTATATTCTCGCTTCGGCCGGGCTCGACGGCGAGCAATGCACATTCCCCCGATGGCGGCAGAGCCCAATGCCGGATCTGATCTTGTGGCAGAGCCAGCAGGAAAGAGTGCTCGTTTGCAGTCTGATCCGGGCGCAGCGTCTCGCCGCCGACGAGATCGAGAGCGATGCCGCCGTCATCGTCCTCGCGTCCGAAGACAATGAAGCGGGCTTCATCGATATAGCCCATGAAGCCCGGTCCGGCGGCTCTATAGACCTTCGTTTGCACGCCCTTGCTCGGCGTTCCGTAGAATGCCCGAAGGCCGGACTCCGCCAGCGCCTGCTCGTCCTGCGCATCCCGCATAACAGGTCCGTTGCCGCTGGCGTCCTGCCATTTCTTATCCCCGGCATAGATTTCCCCCAGATCGAGCGGCGGCTTGCGCCCCTGCGCGTCGATCCAGAAACCCGCGCCGGCGAATGCGGAGCTTTCAACGAACTGCATGGACAGCGGAGTGAAGGCCATGACGCTGAGCGGCGGGTTTGCGTCGGCCGGAAAGGCGGCGAGATCGTCGTCGTCACGCGAGACTTCCGCCCTCGCCCTGATCCGCAAGTAGTCGTCCGCCCGTCTGTTCAGAAGGATGAGGGCGACGTCCGGATCGGCCAGAACGTTGCCTATCGTGTCGAGCCTGCGATTGCCGAGATAGTCCGGCAGCAAAAGTCTGCCGTCGTCCGACAGGCGCACGACCGCCGGCTGCCCGCCTCGCGGCGACACGTCCATGGCACCTGCCGCATTGCGCGACGCGATGAACAGGAGCGTCGAGCTTTCTATGAAGGAGCGGGCGCGGTCGTCCATGTTTTCCATCCCACGGTTCCTGACGTCTCTGGCCCTGTATGCCTGTCCTCGTATGCCTGTCCTCGATCCCTGCCAGCCGGGTAAAGCTCCGCCTATGCCCGCATCGCCTTGCCTTGCGGGTCGTAGGGAGAGTCCTCGATGACGCGGCAGGCGCGTTCGTCGCCGACGATATGCGTCGTAAGCTCCGTCCCCGGCACTGCAAACGCCTTGTCGATCAGGGCCAGTGCGATCGACTTGCCGACCGTGTAGCCGTAACCGCCGGAGGTGACGTAGCCGATGAGCCTGCCGTCCTTCCAGATCGGCTCGTAGCCGGACGCATCCGCATCGGCCGCGTCAACCTCCAGCGTCACCAGCCGCCTTTTCGCCGACTGGTTTTCCTTCTCGGCAACCACGGCCTGCTTGCCGACGAAGTCGGGCTTGGAGAAGTCGATGAACCGGTCGAAGAGCGTTTCCTGTGGCGTGTAGCCCTGTGTGAACTCCCTGTTCCAGATGCCGAAACTCTTCTCAAGCCGCATGGCGTTCAGGGCGGCGAAGCCGATCTCCCTAAGACCGAGATCCTTGCCGCCCCTCAAGAGCGTCTCGCGCACCGTACGGTGAAAAGCCGCGGGCACGTTGATCTCGAAGCCCAGTTCGCCCGTCACGGACATGCGGCCTACCTTTGCCGTAGCCGGGCCGATATCGACATTCCTGCACTGGAGGAATTTGAGGCTGCCGTCGGAGACATCGTCTTCGGACACGCGCTGCAGAACCTCGCGGGACAGCGGGCCGCAGAGTGAGAAGCCGACCCAGTCGTCGGATATGTCCCTGACCGCAACCCCGTCGGTGTCGAACTGCTCCCACCAGCGCATGTGCCATTCGCGAAGATAGTAGGATCCCATGATCCAGTAGACGCTGTCGCCCCAATTGAAGATCGTGAGGTCGCCTTTCAGGCGGCCATCGTGACCGAGCATCGGCGCCAATACGCAACGACCCTGCCTCGGCAGCCGGCAGGCAAAGACACGGTCAAGCCAAGCCTGCGCTTTCGGCCCCTTCACTTCGTACCGGGAATAGCCTGAAATATCGAGAAGACCAGCCTTCTCGCGGGCATGCAACACTTCCTTGCCGACGATGTCGAAGGCGGTCGAGCGGCGTAGCGTATGGTTCTCCTCGTAATCCTTCGGTGCAAAGTAGAGCGGCACTTCGAGGCCCCAGGAGACACCCCAGCGGGCGCCGCCTTCGGTCATCTGGTCATAGGACGGAGAGACCTTGAGCGGCCGGCCGGCGGGAAGCTGCTGGTTCGGATAGGTCATGACGAAACGGCGGGAATAGAACTGGCCGGTCATCTCCTTGATATATTGCCGATTGGAGGCATGCCTGCCATAGCGCGCGATATCCATGCCGAAGATATCGCCCTCCGGCTCGCCATGGATCATCCATTCCGCCAGGGATTTGCCCAGACCTCCGCCCTGAGAGAAGCCGGCCATGACGCCACAGGCGACCCAGTAGTTCGTGACGCCGCGTACCGGCCCGACCAGCGGGTTGCCGTCGGGCGTGAACGTGAAGGCGCCATTGACCCAGCGCTTGATGCCCGCCCGCTCCAGCACAGGATAGCGCTCATAGGAGAGCATCAGTTCGTGCTCGATGCGCCCGGGGTCTTCCTGGATCAGGTCGAAGCCGTAGTCCCAGGGCGCGCCGTCCATGTTCCAGTGGCGATGGTTCATTTCATAGATGCCGAGCAACAGTCCCTTCTGCTCCTGGCGGAGATACGAGAAGCCGTCGAGATCGACGACCGTCGGCAGTTCCGTCTTGAACTCGGCGATCTCGGGGATCGTCTCGGTGACGAGATACATGTGCTCAAGCGGCGATACCGGTAATTCGAGGCCCACCATGCGGCCGACCTGCTTGGCCCAGAGGCCGCCGGCATTGACAACGTGCTCGGCATTGATGGTGCCCTGTTCGGTGACCACGTCCCAGGAGCCATCGGGCCTCTGGTCAAGTTCGGTGACCCGGTTCTTTTCGACAACGGAGGCGCCGCGCTTGCGCGCGGCCCTGGCATAGGCATGAACCATCGCCGAGGGGTCGAGATGGCCCGTGCCTTCGGAGAACATCCCGCCGATGATGCCGTCCGGCTTGACGATCGGGCAGCGCTCAAGGATTTCATCGACGCCTATAAGGCGGACATCGTCGACGCCCATGGACTGATAGATGCGGAACGTGGCCTGCAGCGCATCCCAGCGGTCCGCATTGCAGGCATAGGAGATGCCACCCGTGGCATGCCTGCCGATATTGACACCCGACTCCTCTTCGACCTCGGAGAGGAGGTCGATCGTGTAGGCCTGCAGCGCCGCCACATTGGCATTGGCGTTCGACCGGTGGAAATCGCCCGCGGCATGCCACGATGAACCCGATGTCAGCAGATTGCGCTCGATCAGCAATGTGTCCGACCAGCCGAATTTGGCGAGATGATACAGGACGGAGGTGCCCACGACGCCGCCGCCGATGACCGCAACCTTGTAATGCGCCTTCATGTCAGCTCCAGGAAATTCACGCATCGTACCGAACGGCGCGCGGATGGCGCCGCACGCTGCTGCTCATTGGTTTTCCAGGCAGGCGGCCAGCGTCTCCGAGAAGAGGCGGATGCCGATCGGGATCAGTTCGTCGCGGAAATCATATTCCGGCGTGTGCACCCGCGGCCAATTGGGGCCCGAGCCGAGGAACACCATCGCCGACTTGGCGCCGCTCAAACCGAAGCGCCCGAAATCCTCGGAGCCGGCGGATGCCTGCGACTGAGCCACCTGCCTCACGCCCGCGCGCTCCATCCCGTTGAGAAGAAGAGCCGTGGCATCGGCATCATTGGTGCAGGCGAGGAA
>JBARWP010000522.1:0-1535 GCA_049646905.1 Pseudaminobacter sp.
GGGCACAACTTGATGCCATGCTGGGCTTGTGTGAAACCGTATCGTGCCGGCGCCAGCGTTTGCTGGCCTACTTTGACCAGACTATCCAGCCTTGCGGAAACTGTGACACATGCCTCGAACCACCTGAAGCCTGGGACGGTACCGTTGCGGCGCAGAAGATTCTGTCTGCGGTCTATCGGCTGTGGCGTGAGCGCGGACAGCGTTTTGGCGCAGGCCATCTCATTGACATACTGCGTGGAAAGCTTACCGAGCGTATCAAAGAGTATGGCCATGACACCTTGTCAGTTTTTGGTGTAGGTGCAGACCTGTCTGAAAATGCCTGGCGTGGCGTGCTGCGCCAGTTGCTGGCCAACAGCCTGCTGGCGGTCGATCACGAAGGTTACGGTACGCTTGCGCTTACAGAAACCAGCCGGGCTGTGCTCAAAGGCGAGCATACGCTGATGCTCAGGCGCGAATCAGAAAAAAAATCACGCAGTTCGCGCTCTTCAGGCGGGCGCGGCAAAGAGCCGGTTGCCTTACTGCCGCCCGAGGCACAACAGCGGTTTGAGCTTCTGCGCGCGTGGCGCGCCGACGTGGCGCGCAACCATGGCGTTCCGGCTTACGTTGTTTTTCATGATGCCACGCTGCGTGAAGTTGCTCTTGAGAGCCCGCAAACCCTGGAAGACCTCGCCGGTATTACTGGAATCGGCGTGCGCAAGCGCGAAGTCTACGGTGAAGAGCTGCTGCGCTGCGTAGCGGGGCTGCCGGTGCTGTAGTAGCGGTACACGATTACGGCGCGTCGCATGCGGCATACGTACGGTACATGCCTGACACCGTCCCCACCCTGCACCTGCCTGGTGCCGTCCATGCACGGGTCGCTGTGCGGCCGCCAGTCTGGCGCACAGAGCACCAGGCAGCAGGTGCTATGCACGAGCGACGCATGACAGCGGCATATTCAGGCGCTGCAGCGTCGTAAACCAGTTAGGGAAATAACTCAGGCGTGCCGCCAGAACCGGTTGGAGGCGTAAGGCCCAGATGACGCCATGTGGTTAGCGTGGCCACCCGACCCCGCGGCGTGCGCTGCAGGTAACCGTGCTGAATCAGATAAGGCTCGATGACGTCTTCGATGGTGTCGCGCTCTTCGCCAATGGCGGCCGCCAGGCTGTCAACACCTACCGGGCCGCCGTCAAATTTGTGAATAATGGCTTCGAGCAGTTTGCGATCCATCAGGTCTAGCCCTTGTGGATCGACCTCGAGCATGGCAAGGGCGGCATTGGCGACTTCGGCATCTATACGGCCGTCGGCCTTAACCTCGGCGTAATCACGCACGCGTCTGAGTAGCCGGTTGGCAATACGAGGTGTGCCGCGTGCGCGGCGTGCGATTTCAACTGCTCCCTCTGCTGAAGCATGAGCATTGAGCAAATTGGCGCTGCGTGTGACGATGTGGGTGAGATCTTCGGCACTGTAGAACTCGAGCCGCGAGACGATGCCAAAGCGGTCGCGCAGCGGGTTGGTAAGCATGCCGGCGCGTGTGGTGGCACCGACCAGAGTAAACG
>JBARWP010000523.1:0-13875 GCA_049646905.1 Pseudaminobacter sp.
GCAGCGGCGCGGCATGTTCGACGGGTTGCAGCTCAATGCTGGCCGTGGGGCCGATCGTCAGGCTTCCCAGGAGCGCGCAGACGGGCCGGAAAGGGAAGGGAGCTTGCGGCGGGCGCCGGCGAAGGACCGGCTGGCCGAACGCTTGCGGCCGCAGTCGGGGTTCGAGCAGGCGGTTGACCGTTGCGCGCGGGCCTATGAATCGGCCCACAGGCAGCAGCGCAAGGGGCTTCCGATCCTCGACGGTCAGAAGCAGGAATTGCAGCAGGCCGGCCTTGAGCTGGACCAGGCGCGGCCGGGCGCGCGCGAGCTGATGCGCTCGGCGCTGCGCTACGATCCGGACATGGAGCGCAGCATGACGGAGCTTTCCGGCCGGCAGCGCGTCGGCCAGGTTATCGAGCGGCTGGACAACGAGCGCGCCATGCAGGCCGATCCGAATGTGAGGGCCGACCGCTTCGTTGAACGCTGGCAGGGGCTATCACGGCAGCGCCAGCGGCTTCACGGCTGGCAGCACGACGAGGCGCGCGGCAAGGTGGAAGGCCAGATGCAGGGCCTCGCCAAGAGCCTTGAGCGCGATCCGCAGGTTGAATCCATCCTGCGCAATCGCCGGCAGGAAATCGGGATCGGCCAGCACATGCGCCAGAGCGATGGCATATCCCGCGAGCTGCAACAGAGCCTCACGCGCGACCGCAGCCTCGGGCTTGAACGGTAGGAGACAGAATGACAGACGAGGATAGGAAAAGTTTCGAGCCGGAGGCCTCGTCCGATGACGCCGCCGACCCGGCGGCGGCGTTCGCGGCGTTGCGGCGCACCGTCGAGAAGCAGGGCGGGCAGATCGACGCGGAAATGACCGTCATCCGCAAGGGCGTGGAAGCGGCGTTCGATCAGTTCGAGAAGTTCCAGCAGCCGCCCGACTACGGCCCCGATCTTGGCCGCATCGTCCAGCAGCTCGCCCTTGTCGCGGAGCGGCTTGAAGCCGTCGAGCAATCGCCCATTCTGCGCAACGGGCCGGAGCATTACGCCCGCGCGCTCGAGCGCAGCGGCGAGGGCCTGGTGCGGACCGCCGCGCAGCAGCTCGAGGGGAAAAGCCGCGACCTCGAGCGCGAGGCGAGCAACCTGGCCGCCTACACCAAGAGCGCCTACGATCGGCGCTCGCAGGATTTGCGCATGTGGATCGCGGGCGGCCTCGGCTTACTCGCCGGCGTGCTCCTGGCGATGCTGTTGCCGCGCGTGCTGCCGCTCGCGGCCGACACCCATGTCGCGGCGATCGTTATGGGCCAGGACCGATGGAACGCCGGCATCACCATGATGCAGACGGCCGACCCCGATGGCTGGCGCGGCGTGGTCGATGCCTCGCAACTCATGCGCGACAACGCCGAGGCGATCAGTCGATGCGCGGAGGCGGCGCGCACGGCCGGCCAGGATCAGCGTTGCACGATCACCGTTAAGCGTCGGCAGTAGGCTACGTCGTCCGTTCGAGGGCGGCTACCGCATCAATCTCGACGATCCATTCGGGGTATCCTAGTGCCGTGACGACAATGCCGGTTGAGGTTGGGTACGGCGGTTTAAGGAATTCGGGCCGGACCTTACGGAAGGCAGGAAAGAATCGAGAATCGGTCAAATAGACGGTGATCCTTACGAGGTCATTGAGTGTGCCGCCGGCTGCTCTGACCGCTGCATCAAGATTCCGAAACACCTGACGAATCTGTTCTTCCGGGTTTCCAATCCCGACCGACTCTCCCACCTCATTCCACGGCACTTGACCAGCTATAAAGATTAGGCGGCTGTCTGTGACCTCTGCGATAGTCGAATAGTCATGAACGGGTCGGCCCGAACCCTCTAAGGTCTGGAACTGCTTCATCGATGCTTACTCCTTCTTGCGTGCCGCTTGGAATGTTGTTCTGAGGGAAGCTGGGATGTCACCCATTGCGGAAGCGCCAATATAAAGCGCTTGGACCTCCGGATTATCGAGGAGTCGGTCGGCGCTGTCGGTCAGACGTGTTTCGCCAAATACAAGCACATAACCCCGGTCGGCAAAGCGTAGCCCACGCTTGGCCTGCTGCTCAACAAATAGAATTGTCGTACCGGCCTCTTTTAAAATCGCAAGCTTATCAAAAACCAGTGAAGCCATCTTGGGCGAGAGACCAAGTGACGGTTCATCTAGCATCAATAGCGAGGGCTTCAGCATCAGCGCACGTCCAATAGCAAGCATCTGCTGCTCACCACCACTTAGAGAAAATGCTAATTGGTTGCGGCGTTCAGCTAGTATTGGAAAGAAGTCAAACACCGCCTGGAGGTTCTCTGCACGTTCCACTGCGTCACGAAGCGTAAAAGCTCCCATCTCTAGATTTTCGATTACTGTCATGGAGGGAAATACGCGCCGTCCCTGCGGAACATAAGAAATGCCGTATCCCAAGGCCCGATAGGTTGGTGTCCTCAATATCTCTTTGCCGCGAAAGGTGATGCTGCCGTCAAGATGGCGTAGTCCGCCGCATATCGCTTTGAGCAGGGTAGACTTGCCAGCGCCGTTTGGACCGATCAGGCAAACCACCTCACCATCACGAACATCGAGATTAGCGCCACGCAGGATCGAAAAATCCGATCGGTAGCCGCCGGTCAGATCTCGTACCTTTAGGATTGGTTCACTCGCCGAGATAGGCATCCAGCACCCTCCGGTCATTCTGCACCATCATCGGCGGTCCTTCGACCAATGGTTTCCCTGCATCCATGACGATCACAGGATCGCAATAAGACATGATTACTCCCATGTCGTGATCAATGATGAGGATCGTCGCCCCCTCCTGATAATTGCGTTCAGCGATAAAGGTCATCATGCGCTCGGCAAGAACGGGATTAATGCCGGCAGCCGGTTCGTCGAGCAACACACATTGCGGATGGTCAAGAAATACACCAGCAAGATCAACTAGCTTCTGTTGACCATAGGATAATTCGCCTGCCGGCAAATCGATTACGTGTGTTAGCCCAAGTAACTCAATATACTCACGCGCTTTTATTTCCGAATGCCCGCCAAGCCGGGGCTCAAGCAGCCCCATTGCACGGCCCGCCGGCGCTGCAGCGGCGACGTTCTCGAGCACCGATAAGCCAGCAAAGGTGCGCGTCTCCTGGAAGGAACGCGCGATACCGAGCATACGGATGCGATGCGGTTTCAGGTTAAGCAGCGAGTGGTTTCTGAACCGAACGTCTCCGGCGTCGGCGGAATAGAATCCGGTTATGATATTGAGTACCGAACTCTTACCTGAACCGTTCGGGCCAATTAGTCCGGTAACTGTCCCAGGACGAATGGCCAGTGAGCAGTTAGCTAGTGCGACCACGCCCCCAAATTTCTTACTTACATTGTTGAGGTTCAGCAAGATTTGTTCACCCGCCGCCTCTTTGCCTTCAGAGCTGTTAGAAGGAGCCGGATGACGGATCACCGGTGCTGCAACGGCCGGACCGGCAGAAAGACTGGGCGTAACCGGCCGCCGGAAACGTGAGGCTATACTTATAACTCCCCCGGGAAAGACCATCACGGTTACTACTAGAATAACACCGAAGAGCAATTGATGAAGCTCTCCAGGGATCGAGGTGTTAAGAAAATGACTTGTCGGGATCAGAATCAGCGCACCCAGAACGGGGCCGAGCACGGTGCCGCGCCCGCCGAAGAATGCGAAGAGCAGTATGTTGATTGAGATAACAAGATTGAATGCCGCTGCTGGACTTAGGTAACTTAGGTAGTAAGCATGGATAGCGCCGACAAAGCCTGGGAAAAAAGCACTGAGGACAAAAGCGATTATTTTATAACGTGCTGTATCAACGCCGAGTGCTTCGGCCTTTTCCTCATCCTCTCGGATCAATTCTAGTCGGAGGCCAAACCGTGAGCGCTTGATCAGAAAACATAGGCCTACAGTTCCAAGCGCACCGACCAGCATCGCGTAGTAGAAGGGGATCTTCAAAAATTCCGGTCCCCACGGAGGCAACGGCAGAAAGATGCCGCTGCCGCCGCCGGTGATGCCGTCAAGGTTAGAAACTATCACTTGTGCGACGAACGACAGCGCTAGCGTGGTGATGGCGAAATACGCACCTCGTACTCGTAAGCTCGGAGAAGCAATAACCGCGACACCGCAGGCGATCAGCCCCGCCAACGGTGCCGTTAGAAGCGGTGACCAGCCGAGATTAACTAAAAGCAGAGCTCCTGCATAAGCTCCGACACCGTAGAAGGTGATGTGACCAAAAGATTCGTACCCGGTGAAGCCACCAATAATGTTCCAGCTGCCTGAAAGGGCGATGTACATTAGAACTAGGATGCCCAAATGTTGTAGATAGATTGGCACCACTAGTGGGAAAATGAGGACGGCAGCCAGTGTTGAGAGCGTCGCAGCCCATGCTAAGGCATTGGATTTGTGCGGCCGCGTCACTGTTGTATTGCCTGCCGATTGAGCAGCTTGGCCGGTCATGCGCGGACTGCCGTTGCAACGCCGGCAATCCCGCCAGGACGCAAGAGGAGGACTAGGATGATCAAGGAGAAACTGACCGCCGGTGCCCAAGAGGAGCCGAACTGCAAGCTCACGAAAGATTCGGCGAATGCCATAATGAAGGCACCTACAAAGGCGCCGCTGATGCTACCCATTCCACCAAGGACAACGATGGCAAACAGCCTGCCAATCCAGTCGAGATGGACCGCCGGATAGAAGGCATATACCGAACCCAACAGGACTCCGCCGAGCGCAACCGAGCCAATGGCGATACCGAAGGTGACAGCGGCGACATGTTCGACATTGATCCCGACATAGGTTGCCGCCTCTCGATCCTGAATTACTGCACGGATTGCCTTACCAAGCTTGGCGCGTGCCAAAAATACCGTCAGCGCAATGACAGTTGCAAAGGCGATCAGGATGGAAATGACACGAACATAGGTGAGACGAACAGGGCCGAACGAAATGACGTTCGTTCCATACTCGAGCGAGATCGCTTGGAAATTCGCGGACCACGCCATGATAATGAGCACTTCAATGATGATCCCGACGCCAAACGAGACCACCATTGAAGTCGACTCACTTTTGGGTCCAAGCCGGCTGAAGAGTATTTTGTAAAGCAGCCAACCTAAGGCGAAGAAAAGGGGCACTGTCACAAGCAACGAGATGAACGGATCAATGCCCAGAGAGCGATACAGCTGGAGGCTGGCATAGGCACCAAGAACAGCCAACACGCCATGCGCGAAATTGATCACGCGCATCACACCGAAGACGATCACGAGGCCAAATGCCATAACGGCGTAGATAGATCCGAGTACAATGCTGTTCGCGATGACCTGAAGGAATAGGTCCATCAATAAAAGTCCCTATGTAGTGTGGTGAAGATAACAGAAAGGTGCGCCCTCAGAGCAAATCCGACACTTGGGACAATTTGCATCATCTGGACTGCTCAGCGTTCACTCCAGCTAGGTGCCGGATAGACTGGTTCAGCCGTTGCGGCAGCGGCCGGCCGAATGATCTGCTGTTTGCCGTCCTGCCACTGCACGAGAAGAATGCTGGGCTTTGGTCTGCCTGCGTCATCCCAAGAAAGCTCTCCGATGACAGTCGAGAAGCTGTGTCCCGCAACGTAGTCGCGCAAAGTGTCATCATCTAAGCTGTTGGTCGCAGTGATAGCGTCTGCGAGAATCTGAGCTGCGGCATAGGCTGCAGCTGCGTGGTAGCCGGGCAGCTTGCCGTATTTGCCTTCAAATGCCGACACAAACTTGTCCAAGCCAGGAGTGTTAGCAGCGGGACTAAACATTGTGCTGCCCCATATGAAGTTGCCGTCGGCCCCTAAGGTAGTTCCCCACTCACCGAGCGCAGGTCCTACAGAGAGCCAGAACGCCTTCGGCGCATAGCCCACCTGCTTGGCGGCGCGCACAGCCATCACGCCTTGGGGAAGGAATAAGTGACCAAAAACAACATCTGCTCCGCTATTCTGCACCTGCGCCATAGTCGAGCTAAGGTCGGCGATATTCTCGGGTATCTTCTCTTCGTACACTACCTTTATGCCAATGCCTTCCAGCTCAGCCTTTAGCCCCGCGACCTCAGCGACCATAGCTTGATTATCAAGAAAGAGGATCGCAGCGGTTTTCGGCTGCTCCGAATCGGGTTTTTCGGCTAGGTAGTCTACCATCGCAGCTGGAAAGTCGTGCGCCAGTCCCGGTAGCGTGAGGAACATGTACTTGAAGCCACGCTCAAAGAGCGCTGCGGAGTTTCCGCCGCCTTGGAGAAAGAGCTTTCCATACTTCTCAGCGAGTGCGCTCACCGGATTGATGACTGCGCTGGTGTAAGGGCCGAGTATCAGATCGACCCTGTCGACTGTTATCAGCTGCTCGTAGAGGCTCAGGCCAGTGTCTGGGTCACTTTTATCGTCATAGATAGTTACTTCGACCGGCCGACCAAGTAGGCCGCCAGCGGCATTAGTCTGCGCCTCCCACAAGCGATAGGCCTGCTCATAGTATTTACCGCTTTCGGCGTACTTGCCAGTGATCGAAGCCGTTGCCCCGATGTTGATCGGATCAGCTGCATTGGCGGGTACAGCAAGTCCGAGCGCAGCCGAAAACATAACGGAAGAGAAGGCGGCTCGTTTCAGACCTGCTCTTAACCATCTCGATACGCACTGGAAGTACCTAGAATTTCTCATGGTTCATTCCCCTTGCTCTATTCTTTTGGGCGATTGTATTTATACATGCCGAATTGCAGGCTTGTATGCGCGTCGTTCGTGCGCGCGTAATAACGTTTGTCGCGTCCATGCATGACGACTGGCGTCAGGCTGTCATGGGACTGTCGCGACACCCTGGGACTGTCGCGACACCCTGGACCGCGAGGCAAACCTGACGGTTGGCGGAAGAAAGCCCCGTTCAGATGCTGCCCAGTTTAGTCGGGCCTCAGTGGGAAGATCCTTCTCTCCTGAGGTAGGCGCTCCGACCGCCCCTTCCTGTGCGTTCGATACGGGCATGTCGTCCCCCGTTGTTGTGGACCTTACCGCCTGAACAAAGCAGCTCGGTGAGAGGTTGTCAAACCTAAAAATATATTGTCCGATTGTACGAACAAACGTATAGCTGCGTCAGCAAAGGGGAATGGCCTCGCATGAATCAAACCGCTTTCACTAACATCGGCGAGCGGATCGACCGGATCGTCGCTACGGACATTGGGAGCCGGGGGGTCATCGACACTCTCTACCGCGTTGCCCGTGATCGCCAGGGCAAACCTTTGTGCCTCGCAGCGGCGGAAATGCTCCTGAGCCAAGCCGTCAAGGGGGAACCTATCCTCATTGCAACAGGCTGGCCGGACCGTCCCGGCGTTAGTGTCTCGATCGCTGAAAGCGACGGACCTGTCGGCGCGGCGGCGCTGGCCAGGGCGCTGCACAGAGCCACGGGAGCGATCCCTGTCATCCTTATCGAGGAACAGCTTATTCCGGCGATGCGGGCCATTTTGCAGGCGGCCGGATTGCGTGTTCAGTCCGTTGACGAGTGTCGCACCGCGTCAGACTATCGGGCACCGGTGCATGCTGGAGCCATCCTGCCGCTGCCGGTCGACTCTGAGCAGGCGAAGGCATCGGCCGATTCCTTCTTCCGCCAATACACCCCCACGTCCGTGATCTCGATTGAGAAGGGCGGCCAAAACAGCAGAGGCCAGATCAGCACGAGCCTAGGTGCCGACACGACCGACTCCCACGGCAAGGCGGATTATTACATGCACGCCGCGCGTGCCGCCGGCATCCCCACGATCGGTATCGGGGACGGCGGAAACGAGTTGGGGATGGGCGCTATCCAGGCCGACATCCGGCGGCTTTTGCGCCACGGCGACCAGTTCGCGCCGGCGTTCGAGGTTGACGTCCTGGTGGCTGTTGCGGTCTCAAACTGGGGTGCCTACGGCATAGCGGCGTGCATCGCGGCGCTCTCGCACAACGTCGAGCATTTCCACGACGCGAGAGTAGAGGAAGCCATGCTGCGGGCCGCCGCCGGCGCGGGGCTCATCGACGGGATTACCGGATGGGTCGAGCCCAGCGTTGACGGCATCTCCCTCCCCGCGCAGGCCGCTGTGGTGGAACTCCTCAGCACAATCGTGCGCCTGGGTCTCAAGCCCAACCGTTCGCAAAGCCCTCTCCTCTAGTTCAACTTCGTCAAAGCAGGAAACCCAATGTCATCTGTGAAAATCATCTGCCCAAACGGGCATCTAGGCTTTGCTCCGTCGAAGCCCGAAAGCTTTGCACTCGGCGTTGCCGCGAACCCGGATTTCATCGCAGCCGACTCCGGCAGTGATGATATCGGGCCGGGTCCGCTCGGCAGCGATACCTCCACCAGTCCCGTCGCGTGGCAGATCCACGACCTTGAAATGATGCTGCTGGCCGCGCGCAAGCTCAAGGTACCCATGATTATCGGTTCGGCCGGCGACACCGGAACCAACAGCCGTGTCGATATGTATGTGGAGATCATCAAAGATCTGGCCCGCAAACATAACCTGGAGTCTTTCAAGCTCGGCTATTTTTATTCCGAGCTGGACAAGGCGACCGTCAAGGAAAAGATGTCGAAAGGCCAGACGGTGGAAGGCTTGGATGGCCGTTCGGCTCTCACACTGGAGCAGCTCGATCGCACCGATCGCATCGTGGCTGTGGCAGGCGTCCATCCCTTCATGAAGCTTCTGGAGGAAGGCGCGGACGTCATCATCGGCGGTCGCTCCAGTGATTGCGCGCTCTTTGCGGCGGCCGCACTTCACAGGGGTTGCAGCGAGGCCGATTCCTATTACCTCGGGAAAGTCCTGGAATGCGCCTCCTTCTGCGCGGAGCCTTACGGCGCGAAGGAGACGGTGCTGGGCAAAATTGAGGGTAGCGGCGTTGCCGTCACGGCCATGCATCCCGACCAGCGCTGCACGATCGCGTCGGTCGCCGGCCATGCGATGTACGAGCGCTCGAACCCGTTCTTCGAGTATTTTGCGGGCGGCCACATCGATATGACGAACTGCGTCTATACGCAGATCGACGAGCGGACGACATTCGTGGAAGGCCAGATCTATCACCCCGCCGAGGTGCTGCGCGTCAAGCTCGAAGGTGCGGGCAAGGTCGGGGAGCGGTTCATCGGGTTTGCGGCGATCCGCGATCCCTATACGATCGAGAACATCGATGCGGTGATTGAGTGGGCAAAGGCGCAGGTCAAGGCGCGGATGGGAGATAATGGTTACGAGTTACACTACAGCGTTTACGGCAAGAACGGGGTCATGGGTACTATGGAGTCCAACCGGGCACCGGTCCATGAAGTTTGCGTCATGGTCCAGGGCGTCGCCCCCTCCAAAGAGCGCGCCGAGGAGGTTTGCATGATGGGCACACGGCAGATGTTTTATGCCCGCCTGCCTAATGTCAAAGGGACCGCCGGTGGCGTTGCTTTCCCACTTGACGAGGTTGTTGCGGCCTCGTCTGCCTATGAATGGACGCTGAACCACACGATTCCAGCGATAGACCCACTCGAATTCTTCCCGACCCATACGATTGTCGTACAATAAGGGAGCCGACCCATGCGCAATACCATTCCTCTCTCATCGCTCGCTAAGACGATCCGGAGCAAGAACGCCGGCGTCGATAAGATCACTTTCGACGTCATCTTCACCGATAAATCAGCTTATGACCTCGTGCGGCAGTCTGGCGTTCTCACAAGACAGACCGTGGCGCAACTCTACAACATTGCCGACGAGCGGATTTCGGACTTCGTCGAGTTCGACCCAGCAATGGCGATCAAGTTCACCATCTATCGGGAGCGCCCCAGCGGAAGTGCTGGCGACGGCGACATTTTCGGAGCCCAACAATACGCACCCCTGCTGGATGTAGGTGTTCCGAGCACCTTATAATCCTCGCATGAAACTCGCCGTCAAGCCGGTTTTTTAAAGATAAATGAGGTTTAAAAGTTTCTGTTTAAAGAGAGGCTCTTTATGAATATAAAATTCTTAAGTAAAAATTACGTCGAATTGAAGGAAAATTTCTTGCAGATTAGATGTGAACCAGTAAGTTATTTATCTTCCTGAGCGAAACTCAGGAGATCCATTACATGATTATAGCGATCAGACCTGTAATAGTTCTCGGCATATTCTATGGCCAAGCCTTCGTGCGTGAAGTATGTCCTTTGCAAGAGTAGCACAGGCTCGCCGGGCGCGATACTGAGATGCCCGGCGACCTCACGGTTGGCCGCGACTGCGGAAGTGCTCTGGTGAGCACGAGCTGCGCGTAGCAGGCACTCCTTCTCGATATGTCGAATAACGGGTAGCAAAGACAATTCATGAGTATCGAGTTTGTTTCCAAATCGAAGCGGCACGAAGATGTAGGAAAAGCCATAGGGTCCGAGCTTGTTTTCGCGACTTGTGGTTATCAGCGTGATCGGCTCGGTCATCGCCAGCGCCAATTGCCGGGCCGCGCGGGAGTGGGCTTTCCCCGTGGTCGTTGTGACGGCGATGACGCGCCGGGCACCTTCTACCGGCGTTGCCATTACGTCTTCGAGGGTTTGTATCGTCCAGCCTTCGCGCTTGTCCGGCGGCTCGGTAACGAACGTTCCCCGTCCGGCCGTCCGCTCGATCAAACCCTCATTGACGAGCGCCATCAGTGCAGTGCGCACCGATTGCCGGCTAACGCTCAGTTCGTTCGCCAACGCCCCTTCCGACGGCAATTGCTGCCCCACGGCATATGCGCCATCGGCAATTCGAGCCCGGAGAAGTTCCTGAATCTGGAAGTATTTCGGGATAGGGCTTCTGTACATGGAGTTCTCCGGTATGCCGCTGCCCAGATGGCACAAGGGGCGAGTTGGTTTTTGGCATAATATACGGACAATCTAAAGCCCCCGCAGAAAGCGCGCAGAAATCTGATGCGTTCGGAAACTACACCTTTGCGGATTGGAGCAAGATCCTCCTTGCGCCTACCCCACACTTCGGCCAACCACCCGAACGCATCAGGATAAGGAACAATCTATGACAAATTTAACCCCGCCTTACGATCTGCCATTCGCATGGGATGACCCGTTCTTGCTGGAGGATCAGCTGACGGAGGACGAGCGCATGATCCGCGACACGGCGGCGGCGTTCGCGGCAGACAAGCTCGCCCCGCGTGTCCAGGAGGACTATCTGGAGGAGAAGACCGACCCGGCCATCTTCCGCGAAATGGGTGCGTCGGGCCTGCTCGGGGTGACCATTCCCGAAGAATATGGCGGTGTCGGCGCCGGTTACGTTTCATATGGCTTGGTCGCCCGCGAGGTGGAGCGCATCGATTCCGGCTACCGCTCGATGATGAGCGTGCAGTCTTCGCTGGTGATGCATCCTATCCACGCCTACGGCTCGGAAGAGCAGCGCAGGAAATATCTGCCCAGGCTCGCCTCGGGCGAATGGATCGGCTGCTTCGGACTGACCGAGCCCGATGCCGGTTCCGATCCGGGCGGCATGAAGACGCTGGCGGAAAAGACCGGCGGCGGGTACCGGCTGAACGGCTCCAAGATGTGGATCTCCAATGCACCGATCGCCGATGTGTTTGTGGTCTGGGCGAAGTCTGCCGCACATAATCAGATCCGCGGCTTCGTGCTGGAGAAGGGCATGAAGGGCCTTTCCGCGCCGAAGATCGACGGCAAGCTCAGTCTGCGCGCCTCCATCACCGGCGAGATCGTGATGGAGAATGTCGAGATAGGCGAGGAGGCGCTGCTGCCCAACGTGTCCGGCCTCAAGGGCCCGTTCGGCTGCCTGAACCGCGCCCGCTACGGCATCTCCTGGGGGGCTATGGGTGCTGCGGAGGATTGCTGGTTCCGCGCGCGGCAATACGGGCTTGACAGAAAACAATTCGGCAAGCCGCTGGCCGGCACGCAGCTTTACCAAAGGAAGCTCGCGGACATGCAGACCGAGATCGCGCTCGGCCTGCAGGGGTCGCTTCGTGTCGGGCTGCTGCTCGACGAGGGCAGGATGGCCCCCGAGATGATCTCGATCGTCAAGCGCAACAATTGCGGTAAGGCGCTCGACATCGCGCGCCAGGCCCGTGACATGCATGGCGGCAACGGCATCCAGATCGGCTACCATGTCATGCGCCATGCGCAGAATCTGGAGACGGTCAATACCTATGAGGGCACGCATGACGTGCACGCGCTGATTCTCGGCAGGGCGCAGACTGGATTACAGGCGTTCTTCTGATGACCAAACCGCTTGCGGGACTGCGTGTCGTTGAATTGGCGAGGATTCTCGCCGGTCCATGGGCTGGCCAGGTGCTGGCCGACCTTGGAGCCGACGTAGTGAAAATCGAGTCACCCGCCGGAGACGATACCCGCCAGTGGGGTCCTCCATTTGTCGAACGTATGGCGGAGGACGGGACCACAGATCGGTCGGCGGCTTACTTTCATGCCTGCAACCGGGGCAAACGTTCGGTGGCTGCGGATTTTACCGATCCTTCCGACTTGGCTTTCGTCAGGGGCCTCATTGCGGATGCCGATGTAGTCATTGAGAACTTCAAGGTCGATGGACTTGCAAAGTTCGGGCTGGACTACAGGACCTTGGCTGCAACCAATCCTCGACTCATCTACTGCTCGATCACCGGATTCGGTCAAACCGGTCCGTATAGGGAGCGCGCCGGCTACGATTTCCTTATCCAGGGCATGGCGGGCGTCATGGACCTGACTGGCGAACCTTCGGGTTCGCCGCAGAAGATTGGCGTCGCCTTCGCCGATATTTTCACTGGCCTTTATGCCGTAATCTCAATCCAAGCCGCCTTACACGAACGGGAAAGAACGGGTCGTGGTCAGCATATCGACATGGCCTTGCTCGATTGCCTGACTGGTGTCTTGGCCAATCAAGGTATGAATTTCCTCGCAACAGGCATATCGCCAATAAGGATGGGCAATGCGCACCCGAATATTGTGCCCTACCAGACCTTCACGACGTCGGACGGCTGGATTATCATAGCGGTGGGGAACGATGGGCAATTTGATCGTCTGTGCGAGGTTCTTGGATGCCGTGAGTTGTCCAGGGATTCACGCTATGCAAGCAATCCCGCCCGTGTGAGCAACCGGACTGCGCTCATTGCCACGCTGACCGCTCTAATCGAGAAATGGCCGAGGGATGAACTCCTGAAACGGTTAGACACAGCCGTCGTGCCTGCGGGGCCAATCAACCGCGTCAGTGAGATTTTCGCCGATCCACAGATTACTGCTCGCGGGATGGTGGTGAATGTTGGCGGGATTCCGGCCATCCGAACACCGATCATAATGGATGGCGATCCAGTTGTTTCTAACGCGCCCTCACCCGGCCGGAACGAACATGGCCGACACATACGAGCGGCGGGGTGGGGTTAGAGTGACCCCGATCACCGGCACCCGTCGAGTGCCCAGCGCTTTTCGGATGGTAGTTGAGCTTGTCGCGCTTATTCTAAAACCGGCGACAGATCGGCCGAGCCCGGAAAATCAGGGATTTTCGTGTCGCATGTCTTTGTCGCAAGTGGTAAAACACCTGCGACATGATTTGCGACAGGGGGAGCGGTTATGAACAACGACGATTTGAACCACATCGTCAGCAAGAGCCGGGACGCGAAAAACGGTGGCTTTGGCGTCCTTTCGACCAGCGAGCAACTGGCCGCTGCCTTCGTCCTGAATCGGCCGGATTGGCTGGCGAGCGCCGGCTACACGATGGCCGAAGCCGTCGAGCGCCTGGGCGCGAAGTGGCTGGCGCTGATCCCACCCGCCGCGCGCATCCTGCGCGACGAAGATGATGGAAACAGCGCCGCGTGACCGCGCCGGTTCTCATAGGCTATGCCCGCGTCTCGACGCGCGGCCAGAACCTCGACCAGCAGCGCGCCGCGCTCGGCGCGGCCGGCTGCGTCCGCATCTTCGAGGAAAAGGCGTCCGGAGCGAAGCGGGAC
>JBARWP010000524.1:0-4493 GCA_049646905.1 Pseudaminobacter sp.
ACAATCCTTCACGGGCTCGCAAATTTCCACTCGACAAGCATCTCTACGCCCAGCGCCACCTGGTCGAATGCTGCTTCTCAAAGCTCAAGCAATTCCGCCGCGTCGCAACACGCTTCGAGAAAACCGAAAGGCACTATCTCGCCGTCGTCACCATCGCCGCAACAGTCCTATGGCTCAGATAACTGTCCACACTTCCTAGGCGTCGTGAACCGGTCGAGCCGGCCGGTGCCTGCGTCGGCCCCGCTCCAGTCTTCGATGTCGAAATCGATCACGACGAGGCCTGCGGTAGGGTATTTGCGCCGAAGGCGCACAAGGTCTGCCTGGTCTGCATTGCCGATGAGCTTTAGCGCCAGGTCCTGCAGGCCGGGGTTGTGTCCGACGACAAGCAGCGTGCGTGCGCCGGAAGGCGCTTGCCTGATCACCTCGAGGATCGTGTCCGCCGCGGCGTCGTAAAGGCGTTTCTCGTTGGTGCGGGCGATGTCCTGCGCGAAGGCCGGGCGCGCCAGGTCCCAGGTTTCCTGGGTGCGGCGCACGGTGGAGACGAGAACCTGGTCGGGCAGGAGCCCTTCCGCCGCCATGTAACCGCCCATCAGCGGGCTCGCCTTGCGCCCGCGTGGTGAAAGCGGCCGCTCGTGATCCTTGATATGGGCGGGCCAATCCGATTTGGCGTGGCGCAACAGCATCAGGCGGCGCATGCGCATTCTCCCGAACTTTCTTCGTCCCGGCGAATATCCTAGCATGCCCGGCGCATGAAACGATGAAACCGGAAACGGCGGTCGATTGATGTCACAGCCTGCTCATAGGACGGTCAGCAACCTGCATGTGCTTGATCTTGTACCTGCCGCCCGGTCGGCGGCCATCAAGACGCAGAAGATGCGGTTCGATGCCGATGCGACGCTGGACGAGGTGCTGGATTTCATTCTGCACTCCGCGCTCCAGCGGCTGACGGAGAGCCAGCCTGCGGCGCGCGACAGCAGGGATCCCGAGGGCATTCATCAATATCGTGTCGCGCTGCGCCGGTTCAGATCGGTGCTCGGGATGATGCGGCCGATCGTGCCGTCACCGCAGCTTGAGTTTTTACGGGGCGAGGCCAAGTGGCTGATGTCGGCTCTTGATGAAGCGCGGGCCTGGGATGTGTTCGTGACGGAGACGTTGCCACCGGCCGTGCGCGACCACCCGTCGTTCGAAGGCTTCGACGCCTTGCATGACATGGCGCAGAGCCACCGGCAGGCGGCCCGCGACAAGGCGCGCGCGGCCATAACCAGTCCTCGAACCGCGCAATTCCACATCACAGTGGGCCTGTGGATCGAGCGGGGTGGGTGGCGGGAGGAGGCGGTGCCGGAAAGCCGCAATCTGCTGGCGGAGCCTGCGCGCGATTTCGCAGGCGAAACGCTGGGCCGGCTGCATCGAAAGACCCTGAAACGTGGCCGCAATTTCAAGCATCTCACACCGCAGGAGAGGCACAGGGTGCGCCTTGCCTTCAAGAAACTGCGCTACACGGCCGATTTCTTCCTGCCGCTGTTCGAAAGACGAAGGAAGGCGCGGCGCTTCGCCAGGACGCTGGCCGCAATGCAGGATGAGTTCGGGCACTTCAACGATCTGGCGGGTGCGGAAGCCCTCATCCGGCAGATCGTTGCGGGCGCGATTCCGCTTGAGGCCCATCGTGCGGCCGGCGCTCTGCTTGGCTGGCGGTTGCGCCAGCTCGAACTGGCCGACAAGCGCCTGCGCTCGGCCTGGAGGCGGTTTCGAACGGTCAGGCTGCCCTGAACTGCCTTGAACGGCGCATCTGTGAGGGCCTGAGGGAGTATTGACCTGCCTTTGAAACGACGCTTAACTGGTTTCCATGAAAGCCTGTAACGACCAAAGGCGCGGTCTGCCGCGTTCCGGCCTTATCATCGCAGGCCACTGACCCCGAGGCGGCATAGACCAGTCTCGGGGATTTTACAGCTTCCACTCATAGCAAATCGATCGACAGGCTGAAAAAGCCGCCGGCGCCATTTCCCGTATCCCGGTGAATGGCTTTCCGAGTGATCGCGATCTTTGAGAAGCGCCTTAGCGGATTCCGATCCGCAGGTGCCATGACAGGATTTCCGACTAGGGGAGGATGGAAATCATGGTGGACGTACTCATCGCCGAAGATGACGCGGCGATCCTTGATTCTCTCAGCTTCATCCTGAAACGGGCCGGCTGGTCGATCAGTTCGGTGATGGACGGCGATGCTGCCTTGCAGGCCGTGCGGCGCCAGCGCCCGCGCATGGTGGTGCTCGACATCATGCTGCCCAAGCGAACCGGGCTGGAGGTGTTGAAGCAGATGCGCGCGGAAGAAGCCACCCGCGATGTGCCCGTGCTGATCCTGACGGCGCGCGGCCAGCAGCATGACCGGGAGATCGCGGCCGAACTGCGCGCCGACGGTTTCGTCACCAAGCCCTATTCCAACGGCGAGGTCATCGAGGAGGTGCGGAGACTCCTTTGCGCAGCCGTAAGCTAGAGCCGCCCCGCACCAAGATACAGGATACACGCAAGCACGAACATGCAGCCTTTGTGCTGCCGGTTTTCGGCGCGTTGCTGCTTTTGCCGCCCTTGATCGACCTGTTCGGTTCTTCGCCGCGCCTTGCCGGTATACCGGTCAAGATTGTCTATCTCTTTATGGTGTGGGTCGTGCTCGTTCTCGGCGCGGTCATCATTTCCTCGCGTATGCCTGGGCCCGAGAAGAAGACGCCTGAGCCGCCCGGGGATGGAGGCTGATGCTTTCGGCAAATTTCGTCATCCTCACCGCTGTCGGCTATGTCGGCCTGCTGTTCATCCTCGCCTATGTCTCGGATGTGCGCGCCAAGCGCGGCAATGTCGGGCTGCTGCGCTCGCCCTTCGTCTATACGCTGTCGATCTCGGTCTACTGCACCAGTTGGACCTTCTATGGTGCGGTGGGAACGGCAGCGCGCGACGGGCTGGAATTCATGGCCATCTATCTTGGCCCCACGCTGGTCTTCGTCGGCTGGTGGTTCATCCTGCGCAAGCTGGTCAGCATCAGCCAGACGCTGCGCATCACCTCGGTCGCCGACCTGTTGTCTTCGCGGTTCGGCAAGTCGAGCCGGCTGGCGGTGGTGGTCACACTGATCGCGACCGTCAACGTGACGCCCTATATCGCGCTGCAGCTCAAGGCGATCACCACCTCGATCCGCATCGTCTCGGCCGCGGACGGGCCGGACGGGTCAGGGCTTTCGGGCCTTGACGATATCAGCCTTGCCTTTGCCGTAGCCGCCGGCATGGCGCTGTTCACCGTCCTGTTCGGCACCCGCAACGTGGATGCCAAGGAGCAGCACCACGGGGTCGTTGCGGCCATCGCGTTCGAAGCCATCGTCAAGCTCCTTGCCTTGCTGGCGGTCGGCCTGTTCGTCGTGTTCGGGCTGAGTAACGGGCTGGAGGACATCTTCTCGCGGGCGCAGGCGGCGGGGATAGACATCTATGACAGCAATGCCTCGGGCAGCCGCTGGGCGACGATCCTGTTTCTTTCGGCGACGGCGGTGCTGTGCCTGCCACGGCAGTTCCAGATCACCGTGGTCGAGAACTCGAATGCCGAGCATCTGCGCACGGCAGCCTGGGCGTTTCCGGTCTATCTGCTTTTGATGAGCCTGTTCACCATGCCGATCGCGCTCTATGGCCTTGCCACGCTGCCGGCAGGCTCCAATCCGGACATGTTCGTGCTTACCCTGCCGATGGCGGCGGGCAATGACGCACTGGCGCTGTTCGTCTTCATCGGCGGCTTTTCGAGTGCGACGTCCATGATCATCGTCGCTTCGATCGCGTTGTCGATCATGGTGTCCAACCACATCGTGCTGCCGATCGCGCTGCGCTGTTCCAACCGCCTGGAAGATGCCGGCGAGCGCGGCATCGCCCGCCTCTTGCTGCGCAGCCGGCGCATCTCGATTGCCGTCATCCTGTTCCTGGGCTTCCTCTATTTCTGGCTCACCGGGGAGTCCGACGCGCTGGCGCCGATCGGGCTGATCTCCTTCGTCGGGGTGGCGCAGTTCCTGCCGGCGATGATGGCGGCGCTCTATTGGAAGGAGGCGACCGTCAAGGGTGCGCTCGCCGGCACGCTGGTCGGCTTCGCGGTCTGGGGCTGGACGCTGTTCCTGCCCAGTTTCGAAAGCACCAGTCCCTCGATAGCCGCACTGATGGTAAACGGCCCCTGGGGGATCGAAGCCTTGCGACCGGAGGCGCTGCTCGGCCTGACCGGGCTCGATCCGCTGGTGCATTCGGTGTTCTGGAGCCTGTTCCTGAACACGAGCCTGCTTGTCTCGGTCTCGCTCATGACGAGGCAGAGCGTGATGGAGCGCATACAGGCCTCGCTTTTCGTCGACATTTTCAAGCGCGGCACCCGCATCCAGCCGCATTTCATCCATGGATCGGCGACGACCGACGATCTCTTCTTCGTCGCCGAGCGCGTGCTGGGCTGGGAGCGCGCCCATGCGCTGTTCGAGCCGGCGCACCTGCCG
>JBARWP010000525.1:0-6249 GCA_049646905.1 Pseudaminobacter sp.
TTGTCGCTAACAGTCGCGCGCCGCGTGCCCATATGTCTGACAGCCGCCACCGATAAGCGATGAAGTGCCGTCTATGACGATCTGGTGTAAGGCAACCGCGACGAAAAAGAGTGCAATGCCGTATCCGGCGCTTTTCGCGCCAACCCTGTAGGCTGCGAAAATGACGGCGGCATAATAGCCGAAAAATAGCAAGGCGTTGCTCATTCAACCGCCTCGTGCAGGGACGGCTTCAAGCCCATGTGGATTGCGGACCTGATCCCCGGCAGAGTAGCCCCAGGGATTTGCCTGATCATGGCGTTTGCCCCGGAGCGCTTCAGGTCGCCCTCGCCCAACTGCTGGGCAATCTCGGAGAGGTCTTGGAAAATTCCGGCGCTCGGACCAAGCACAGCGCCAAGCTTATTTCGGCTGGCGTAGCGGGAGGCTTGCCCGCCCTTATCTTCGTCCCCCGCCAACATCTGCGCCCCGGACACTATGCCGACAGGTGAGCCGATCTTTTCGCCAGTGTTCGAAATCTCAAATGGCAATGAGAGAATGCCCGTCCTGTCCAACCCATCCGCAATCCAGAGACCGGGATTCTCTACCAACCTATCGGCTTCGTCAATGTCGCCGCGCTCCATATACTTGAGATATCCAACGAGCATGCCTATCGCAGTGCTCAAAACCATTGATTCCGCAAGACGATGTGGCCGTTCCTGCAAGCCAGCAATGAGGACACGCTGATGCGAGGCAAGGCCAAAAGACTTGAATTGCATGATCAGCCGGCCCCAATTCGTCTTCATCCAGAGCGGTGTATCGGCAACGCCCTTGGTGACGATGGTCCGGTCAACATCCTTGTTTAGGGCGGCAGCCCATGCACGTTGTGCAGAAATATCGTCCCATGCCGAAACGTTCGCGCCCCAGATGCCGCGCTCCTGCACGCCATGCTTTTCAATCTGGCTGGCGATGCGCTGCGCCATATCCTCGTTGATTCCGAGATATGCCATGTATGCGTGTTCACGCTTCCCCGCCGCCTGCCAATTCATGGCATTTCGGGCCATGCGGTTTTGCGTCATCACCGACGCCACTGTCTTCATTGTATCGTTCCACCACGACAGCCCCGTCGCCTTGGTGAAAAGATTGGAAGCATTCGACAGGAACCGCTCGTAGCTCGACCCCATCCGGTACGGGTCTTGCAGATCAGCCAGCGACGCAAGGCGTGATTGCAAGACAGTTTCCGTCACTGCGCCAAGGTCACGCGCATCCATCCGAGAGATTTTCACAGCCTTCACGTTTGACACGAGCGCCGGAAGCCCTTCTTTCATGGCCGCGCGTATGCCGTGGACACCAACGATGCGGCCCGCATCTGCCAGGCTCGTGAGGGTGACACCACCAAGCAGGCGGATATAATTCCAAGTCAGGGCGGCCCTTGTAAGCTTCGACCATGCGCTAGATTCTTCGGCGGCGCGGTACGTCCCCCGGATCATATCGCGGAACGCCTCAAGGTTCTTCATGTCGCGGTCACGTGCGTCATTGAGCTTTGCGCGCTCCGCTTCAGACTTCGCCGCCTTGGAAAGATCGTCGTATTCCTTGCTGATCGCGTCGAATTGGTCTTTCATGTCGGCGCGTCCGAACTTTTCCGTCAGTTCGATTTCTGCGCCCATCGTCCGCGTATAGCGTCGGAGGATCAATTCCATATCGTTTTCGAGGAAACCCTCGACCAATTCGTCAGGAATATTGAATGTGCGTTCTTTCAGTGGCCCGCGCTTGAGAGGCACCAACCATTCAGGAACATCACCCTTGCCGCGCCCGGTCAGATTGTTGAAGACCGATGTAACCACGTCCTGAACATAGTCTTCCATGTCGGACTTTGACACGAAATCAATTCGCTGGTCGTCGGGCAACTTGGCAATCTGCTCCCGGAAATACTGCCCCGCGATTTCGCGGAACTCATTCTCGCGGCCGATAAGGCGCTGGCGGTTCCACAGGCGCGTGACGTAGGACGCGGCAGTCGTGGTTTTCACGTCTTCCGGCAATAGCTTCAATGTCTTCGCCCGCTCTAGCAGCGGATCGAAAATGCGCTCTCTCGCTTCCCTAGCAAGGCGTGTCACAAACTCATTGCCGTCCGGGTCCATATCGCCACGACGCGCAGCCTTTGCGACTGCCGTATTGAAATCCGTCCTCGACCCACGAAACCCAGCTTTGCGAGCCTCACGGAAAGTCTTCTTGGAAGACCCGATCCAGCCGGCAAGCGCTCCGCGCTGTGTCTGTTTCACCAGATTTTCCACGTCGGCGCCGAGCGTTCGGCCTTCCATGTTCATGGATGTATAGACCGGATTATCCACCAGCTTCGTGTATGTCTCCCGCGCCCGGACGGACGGCGAAAACATCGTCTGAATGCCGGGATTAATGCGCGCCGCAGCGGTCGCCCTCGCAACCATTTGTGCGGCTTTCGGCCCACCTATGCCGAGATCATCAAGCTTGATCTCGTCAACGGCAGCCGCGCCCGCCGACTGCATACGCTTGATGATAGTATCAGCGATATCGCCGGGGTTTTCGACCTCGCCCGCCAGATCGTCAGTCAGGCTCTTTCCTACGCGGTCCCACTCGGCCTTGGAGAAGAACTTTGCACCCGCTGATCCTACCACGCCACCCAGCAGGGCAGAGCCGCCAATAGCCATCGCGCTTTCCTCCATCGGCCGGATTTCCTGCGTCGCCTGCAAGCCGGCTTCCTGCGCCGCCGTGGCTATTGCTGCTGACGCGCCGACAGATACCGCCGTCCTTGTACCGCTGAAGCCAATGCGCCCTGCCCTAACCAACGCGCCCCCGGGAAGAAGGATCGTCGGATCGGTAACAAACGCTGCACCCATGCCCAAGCCGGTCGCAACCCATCCGGAAGCGGACTGGATTTCACGATCCCGCCTCTCCTTGTCGATATTCGCCTTTACCGCTGCGGTAGCCTGGGGATTGTAAACCTCATCGAACAGGCCGTCTGCCGCTTCGCGCTCGTAGCCCTCAACATCGGTGAAGACATCATAATCTAGGTCTACGGCGTTGAAGTCATCCACCGAACGCTTGGCATCCGTCAGATAGCTGCCGATCAAGCCGTCCTGACGCAGCCAAGCGCCAACCGTCTCCAGATAGGTAGGTTCCGGCTTATCGTAGTCACCAACGCCAACCGTTCCGGGCTGCGTTGCAAGAGGGGCAGAATGATCAAAAGGCATCAGCGAGCACCAAAGATCGGATCATTGCCGGAAAGCGCATCCTGCGGTGACAGGGTGCCGTTGTCTCGGGCATCGTTGAACAATTGCTGCCGCTGGTCCTGTATCTGGCTGGCTGGCGTCTGAGGCTTGGGAGGCTCGACATTGATGCTGCCCTGCGGTTGAGGCTGCGTAGGCATCGGCGGGCCATCAAGGAAATTGTCAAGCGTCTGTTCGCGGTTGCGCCCATCCAGAAGGTCTTGGCGGTTCTGGTCTCGGCGCTCACGGGCTGCTGATAGATCAATGGTGCCTGCATCCTGCGGAGGAACGGCATAGAACGGCAGCATAAAGCGCTCCAACTGATCGCCGCTGCGGTAGTAAAGCTCGTAGCGCGGCGGCTTGCGGGACCGATAATCGTTGTCGGTCATCGTGCTGGACTGCAAAAAGACCTCATCCGCAGTCACACCCTCCTGCGCC
The DNA here is from genome assembly GCA_049646905.1 of Pseudaminobacter sp. Taxonomy (GTDB): domain Bacteria; phylum Pseudomonadota; class Alphaproteobacteria; order Rhizobiales; family Rhizobiaceae; genus Pseudaminobacter. Next base: position 3,654 of record JBARWP010000525.1, read on the forward strand.
AATGCCTCGATAGCCTGCTTGCGGATATACTCATAGGAGCCGTCAGAAGCCGGTGGATAAACCGTCTCGGGAGGAAGGCGGGTTACAACGCCGTCACCTGCAAGCGTGAGCGCCGATGGTCCATACCGGCGACGGAACCGATCAGCTGCAAGCACCCTTGCAGCATCCGTGTCGCCGTTCGCATCGAAGATGCTTTCCTCCAGAATGGACTTGTATTCACCCACCATCGCGGCGGCCTCGCTGGGAGTCTGGCCGAGCTTTGGATCAAAACCGAACACGCCGGGATCGAATATGTCGCGGACAGCGCTTTCTGTCGCGTTGTTCTTCACGAAATCCTTGATCGGCTTGGAACCCATCAGGGATGCGCGCGCTTTCACCTTTTCGGGATCGCGCTGGTCAGCCAGCCTTTGTGCCGCCTGTTCCGGCGACATGCCGACATTATCGACATAATGCTGATAGGAAACGGCGGCATCACGAATACCGGAGCCTCCATCGCGCGTTTCCAGCGCTGAAGGATCGACCGTATGCAGGCGAGCGGCAAGTTGGGCGGCTTCCGAGATTACAGAGAGATCGCCGCTGGTCAGGCCGGACCGGATTTGATTGACGACGCCCTGCGGAACCGTGCCCGTCTGGCTGACCAGGTTTTCCAATGTGGCCTGCGCCTGCTCAGGTGCGGCTTTGGAGACCTCATTCCAGACGTTATCGACGGTCTTTTTGCCCTTCGGATCGTATGGATCAACCGTAAGCGAACCCTGCGAGAACAGCCTGACCGCCTCGCCCGTTGCCATGGCATCGCCCTGCCGGGTGCGCAACGCAGAAATCAGGTCAGCCTTATGGGCGTCGGTCAGCGTCGGATCGCTGAGAATAGTGCGTGGGCTAGAGACCTCGCCTGTCTGGATACCAAGCTCCAGCGTGCCCTTATGGCTGTCATAGGCGGCTTTGGTCTGGGCATCGATAGCAGTCTGGCCGCGCTTTGCAGCAGCCTGGATATTGTCGTAAATCTCAAGGCGCTTATCGAGTGACAGCGAAGCAAAGCGGCTGTCTTCCGGAACCCCACCGCCAGCCGATGCCTTTCCAGTCATTTTCTTGTTGGCCCAATTGATGAGCCATGCAGCATCATGACCGGCAAGGAAGCCGTTGGCCTTCATGACGGCAGGGCCAAGGATGCTTGCCAATGACCGGTTCGGATCAGCGCGCATCACTGCCTTTGCACCACCTATCCCGGCGAAGTGGGCAAGATAGAGATTGCCGGGAGTGACCGAAATACCTGACGATGCCAGTTCACGCGCATTATCCTCAGTATGGCGCGCCGTCATTTCGCGGCCAAGTTGAGGATCGCTCTTAAGCGCAAGCAACTGGTTGTTGCTCATGCCGGCAAGGTCCGGCCGATGCTTCCTGACGGTCGCAACCCACGTCGAATTGGTGAACTGCCCAAGACCGGATGCGGAAGAATTGGGGTTCTTGGCCGTTGCCCGCCCGCCACTCTCGACGCCGATAATCCGGTCAACGACAGAAGAAACAGCATCTCCCTCAGTCGCGCCGCGTACGCCAAGTCGGCCGGCTGCAGCAGACGCCCTTGCTGGATCGGATTCCGCGTCCCTAACCTCGCGCTCGCCAATAGTGACGGCAAGCGTCTCGTCCCACGCCTCTTTCAGCGCCTTCTTTTCCGTGGCCGGGAGGCCGGATGCATCGATCGCGCGATAGCCGTCCGATTTTGCCGCATCGAACAGGCCAGGATCGTTGAAAACCTGCGTCTGCCGGCCTTCCAGCGTCTTCTGAATGCCGTCACGGTAAAAGGTGTTGCGCTGGTCGAACTCTGCGCGCGTAGCCTTATTCAGCCATTCCTCACGTGCCGTGATTGCTAGTTCCGCGAATTTCGGCTTCAGAGGATCAGGAACGGTTTTTAGAAATGCCTCCGACCGGGTCGCCAACTGCTTCGAAACAACATCGGTGAATCCCTCTCCAGAAGGGTCGATCGCCTGTTTCGTCTCATTGAACAGCAGCGCGTTTTCATCCTCGAACCGGCGAAACGCCTGATCTGTCTGGAACTCTGACATCTGCATCTTCATGCGCTCTTTGCGCATGTCGATCTCATGCAGCGTCTGTGCCGCGCTCTGGACGGCCCCGCCCAACTGGCGAAGACCCTGCCCTATCGAATCATCGACGCGAACGGACGGAGCCGAACCGGTTTCAAGCCCGCGCTGCGCCTGGATGGTACGGATAACCGCCACTAGTACAGCCCTCCACCGAGAGCGTATGGATTGCGGATCATGGTGCGCTGCGAATTCTGGTCAGCCTGCTGGGAAAGTCCGCCAACCACACTCGACAAGGCTCCCAAAGCCCCGCCGATCATAGCAGAGCCAGCATTCATGCGGGCCATCTTGGATTCAAACATCAGATTGTCTGACCTGACCTGCGCGCCATAGCGTATCGCCTGTTCATCAAGGCTGGCCTCTGATGCGCTGTCGTCAATGACATCCTGAGCCGATCCTTCCAGAGCAATACCGGAGGACAGGAACTGCCCGCGCATACGATCAAGCTGGCGCGTGTTGCTGTCCATGGTGCGGGCGCGTTCATAAGCGCCGCGCTGTTGCTC
>JBARWP010000526.1:0-10265 GCA_049646905.1 Pseudaminobacter sp.
GGCCCCTTGGGGGTTTGTCGCGCCGACGGCGACCGCCGGTGTCGGCACATTCGGCCGGCTGATGGAACTGGTGGTTTCCGGCGATGGCGACGGCGAGAGAATCTCGTCCATACGGCTGGACGTGCAGCCCGCAACCACAAGGCAGATGGACAGGAAAAATGACACGTTGAAACGACGCATGGCTACCCGTACGCAAAACACTTGGCCCCGGCGACGCCATTGCCCCCGGCCCGCTAGCAGAAGTCCTAACGATAAATTACCAAGAAAGACTGAATCCTAAGTTTCCGTTTACAGCGCGCCGGCAGCGACCTTGCTTCGGGCGCGAAGCCAACGCAAAGTGCGCCCATGTTCATTCCCTTCTTCCTCGAACTGAAAGCGGCGAAGGTCCCCGTCTCCCTGCGGGAGTATCTGTCTTTGCTCGAAGGCATGGAGGCCGGACTGGTCGATTACGACGTCGAGGGCTTCTATTATCTGGCGCGCTCCTCGCTGGTGAAGGACGAGCGCCATATCGACCGTTTCGACCAAGTCTTCGCTCATGTCTTCAAGGGCGTTGAAGCGGTGTCCGGCGAGGCTGCAGTCGATGTCACCGGCATTCCGGAGGAATGGCTGCGCCGGCTCGCCGAAAAGCACCTGACAGACGAGGAAAAGAAGCTGGTCGAGGCGCTGGGCGGCTTCGACAAGCTGATGGAGACGCTCAGGAAGCGGCTGGAGGAGCAGAAGGGACGCCATCAGGGCGGCTCCAAATGGATCGGCACCGCCGGCACCTCACCCTTCGGCGCCTATGGCTACAATCCCGAGGGCGTGCGCATCGGCCAGCACGAAAGCCGGCACCGCCGCGCCGTCAAGGTCTGGGACAAGCGCGAATTCCGCAATTTCGACGACAGCGTGGAAATCGGCACCCGCAACATCAAGGTGGCGCTGAAACGGCTGCGGCGCTGGGTGCGAGAGGGCGCGCAGGAGGAGTTCGACCTGCCCGGCACCATCCACGCCACCGCAGAGCACGGTTATCTGGATGTGCGCACCCGCCCGGAGCGGCGCAACGCCGTCAAGCTCTTGATGTTCTTCGATGTCGGCGGCTCGATGGACGACCACATCAGGGCGGTCGAGGAACTGTTTTCGGCCGCGCGCGCCGAATTCAAGCACATGGAATATTTCTACTTCCACAACTGCCTTTACGAAGGCGTATGGAAGGACAATCTGCGGCGCCATTCGCAGGTCATCCCGACCTTCGACGTGCTGCACAAATATGGCCACGACTACCATGTCATCTTCGTCGGCGATGCTGCCATGAGCCCCTACGAAATCGCCTATGCCGGCGGCTCCGTCGAGCACTGGAACGCGGAAGCCGGTGCCGTGTGGCTGCAGCGTGTTCTCGCCCAATGGCCGAATGCCGTCTGGCTCAATCCGACGCCGCAGAAGCACTGGAGCTACACCCACTCCATCGGCATGATCCGCGATCTTTTTGCCGAACGCATGTACCCGCTCACGCTTTCGGGGCTGGAAAGCGCCATGCGCGAATTGTCTCGCAAGCACTGAGAGGGCCTGAATTTCCGAAATGAAATCATCGAGGCGGATATGACAGCCTATCTCTGCGTCCAGTGCGGCGTGCAGTTCGCCGAAAGTGCCATTCCGCCGGAACGCTGCCCGATATGCGAGGACGAGCGCCAATATGTGCGCTGGGGCGGCCAGGCCTGGATCACGCCAGCCGAACTGGCTGCTGGCCATCGGCTGGTCATGAAGGACGATATGGGCCTGCTCGCCTTCGGCATCGAGCCCCGCTTCGCCATCGGCCAGCGCGCACTGCTTGCCGAAACGCCTGATGGCAACGTGCTTTGGGATTGCGTCAGCATGGTCAGCGACGAGGCCGTCGCCGAGATCGAGCGGCGCGGCGGTCTCACGGCAATCGCGATCTCGCACTGCCACTATTACTCGGCGATGGTCGAATGGAGCGAAGCGTTCGGCGGCGTACCGATCCATATCCATGCCGACGACCGCCAATGGGTCATGCGTCCGCATCCTGCCGTCACCTTTTGGGAGGAGGAGAACCTGGTCCTCAATCCGTCGCTGACGCTGATCCGCTGCGGCGGACATTTTGCCGGCGCCCAAGTCTTGCATATGCGCAGCAGTTCCGGCGGCCTCCTGCTTGCCGGCGACGTGTTGCAGGTCACGCCCACCCGCCGCCATGTCAGCTTCATGTACAGCTACCCCAATTACATCCCCGTCAATGCGCGGACGGTCCGCCGTATCGCTGCATCGCTCGAGCCCTTCGGATTCGACAGCATCTATGGGGCATGGTGGGGTCAAAACATCATCGGCGAAGCAAAGAGCGCTTTGGCCGGCTCAGTCGAGCGCTATCTGTCGGCGATTGCATGAAGCGGACAATTTTGATGTCCACCTTGCAGGCGAAAGCCATTCCGAATGCCTATCTAACCAGCATATGACGCCGGAATTGTATCTCGGACAGGACCCGTGTTCGACACCAAGCCTATTCCAATTTGATCGGAACAGGCGCAAACAAGCTGCAGGAGGCAAAGAATGGACGTCAAGACCTACCCCGTCACCCGCACCGATGCAGAATGGCGCGAACGCCTGACACCGGAGCAATATGCAGTCATGCGCGGCCACGGCACCGAGCGGCCGGGCAGTTGCGCGCTACTGCATGAGCATCGCGCCGGCAGCTTCAATTGTGCGGGATGCGACCAACCCCTGTTCCAATCGACACTGAAATTCGAGAGCGGCACCGGCTGGCCCAGCTTCAACGATCCGATTGACGGCTCGGTGGAGACCACGGTGGACCGCAGCTACGGCATGGTGCGCACGGAAGTCCATTGTGCAAACTGCGGCAGCCACCTCGGCCATGTGTTCGAGGATGGACCGCCGCCGACCGGCCTGCGTTACTGCGTCAACGGCGTAGCGTTGAATTTCCAGCCGGCGTAGCAGCAGCCGACGACAGGAGCCGGTTTTTCCGCCGCCGTCACCGCAGGTCGCCCCAGACGACATTCCATCCGCCGTTGGCGGCGCGGCTGAACCGGGCATCGACCGCCTCGCCACTGCTCATCTGCCGGGCCATTTGGGTGAGTGTGTTTCCACCGAACGCATCCCCACCCGGCATATTGATCTGGATTTCCTGCGTGAAGGTGCAGCGATACTGGATATCGGACACCTCGGAGACGCAGCCGATCTTGCGCACCGCGATCAGGCGCGCGCCGAACCCCTTCTGCCCGGTAAGCAGACCTGGAGACGTCAGGCACAGCACCGCCTGCACCGGGTCCGAGATCTGGCCCGACATGCAGGCATCATCCTTTGCCGCCTGCTGTGCGTTGACCTCCCTGACCCGCTGCAGGGCAAAGGTCGCGATTTCCTGGGCCGTCGGCTCGCCCGGCTGCGGACTGCCGGAATCGTCCACCACCGAGATCGCGCGGACCTCCGCCACCAGCGCAACATCATTGATGATTGCGGCAAATGCCGGATATCTGAGCGTTTCCTCGGGCTCCAGATAGAAGGCAGCAGCGGAGCGCACCGCGGCCTCCGCCTCCGGCCCCGTCGCCACCTCCAGCAATTTCTCCCGGAATGCGGATTGGACGCCGGCATCATTGCGAATCTGCTCCAGCCGCGAATAGAGCGGGTGCAGGATACCGGCACCATCGATCGTGCCGAACCACGCCTCCATCCCCTGCCGGTAAGGACGAAACCGGCTCATCGCCTCGTTTCCCAGCCTCATGCCGTCGAGCGAAACCGGGAGCGTGGCGGCAAGCGCGGCAGCTTCCCGCAACGGACGATCGAGCAGGCTGCGGGCCTTCACTTCGGCACCCTCTCGCAATTTGCTCAAGCTCTGGCTGTCTAGACCGGAGGACTGCGCCCGTTGCAGCAGGGCAAAGACACGGTTGAGATTTCCCTGCTCGAAGCCTGTGTCAGGCAGCGCCTCCACGTCCGCCAGCAGCATGGCGAGCTTCACCTGGTTTTCGCGTGCAGCGACGGCCGCCTCGACCTCCTTGACCTGGACATCGGTCAGATCGCGCCTGCGCTTGGACATTTCCGCGCGCATGCCCTTGATACGATCAAGCCCGGACTGTTCCTCCGGCAAGGTGCGCAATTCATCTTGCAGACGCGCCATCCACCCGCCAGTTTCAGAGCGGTCGGCCATGAGCGTCGTCATGCCGGTGAACTGGTGCTCTGTGCTCAGCACGAAATCACCAACCACGCCGACCAACCGCATGCGCATCGCGTTGCGGCACGTGTCGCGGATCAACCTCGCCACCGCACCGCGCTCCTCCTGGGTGGTCAGCAGGAAAGGCAAGCCGAAGACCGGCTCGAAAACCTCATCGGCGAACGCGCCGATCAATCCCGCCAGCACGATGTTCAGGCTCATGCGGTCGATGTTCAGCCCTTCCTCGAAGGGCTTCAACCAGGCCTCGATCACACGGCATTGCGCCTCGCGGGACGGTGCGGCGGCGAGCGCGCCACCGATCGAGCCGCCGAAATCGACGGTCGGAGCCTCGCCGCTCGTCACGGCTTCCGCCTGCTCTTTCGATGGCCTCGTGAGCCGGATCGTGTTCTGGAGCGCCTGCGGGCTTCCTGCCGGAGCAGCGACATCGCTTTCATTCGCCAAGCCGCGCAACTCGAAGCTTTCGCCATTTCCGGCAAACGCAAGGATGCCGCGCCACCGCATGATGGCATGTGTCACCGGTTTCGAACCGGTGCCGAAAACCCCCGTAGCCTCCCGCAACGATACGGGCACCAGCAAAAGCCGCCCGTCCTGCTCGGCAACAGGCGCGAGCGTAACCCGAAGCCTGTCGCGTTCTGCATCGGGCACATTCACCGGATAGGTCGCCCGCAACTCGAAGAAGGGCGGATCCGCATCGGTCATGGCATGCAGGATCAGGGACGTTTCATTCTGCCGCCCTGCGGTTCCCATCCAGATGCCGGCCATGGGCGCGGGCACCGCAACCGGCTGCAACGCACCCTTTCGTTTCAGCGACACGGTCTCGCAACCATTCATGCTGACCTGGCCTTCGATGGCGTCCGCTCCGACGTTGCCAGCAAGACCTTTGAGAAATATCTGAGCACCATCCCGGTCGACCATCAGCGGATTTTCGAGGGTAAGCGCGCTGCCGGCCTGCTTGCCCGAATAGAGGCCGAATTGCTGAAAGGCCTCGCCCGCCCCGCTGTTGCGCTTCTTGTAGATCTGGACGTGCCCGAACGCGCCTACGCCATCGCCATCGGCAACCAACTGCAGTTCCACCGGATATATTTCGGTGTTTCCGCGTCTGTTCATGCGGCAGCCGATACCACCGGCCCAGCTTCCGGTCAGTGTCCCGGTCTGAAGCGGTTCGGGCGGTTCCGCGGCTGCCGAACGCTCCCCCGCCGGCACGTCACGCGCGGCCTTGAAGTCTCCCGGCATGCAGGGCGACAACCGGCCTTCTATCAGCCGGTTGTTCTCGTTCAGGATCCCCGTGATGCCAAGCGCGGTAAAGCCATCCGGTCGCTTGATCCATTCTCGCGGAACGAATGTAAAGCGGCGATCCGGTTGAAGGCGGCCGGCCACCCGGTAGCTCCCGCTTTGCCCCTGTACATCGAAGGAAAAGACACCGTCGAGCAGGCCACCCTTCTCGGATACCTCGAGCGTCATGGTTGCTGCGACGCCGCAATTATAGGGTCCCGTCCAGCGGCCGGTGAGTTCGCCTTCAGCGCGTGCGATCGTGGCGAAACCTGATGCCACCCCGACAGTCAGGGCGGCCATGGCCAAGACAAGACACCCTCTGCCTGGCAGCATGCGAACAACCCCCGAAGCTTGCACGACCGAGACGGACTCTGATGCGCTCTCTATCACGCAAGCGCCGTGTTCTGTCGGAACCTTTGGCAGTACCGCCATCATCAAATCGGCCGAGGCCGAAGGGGTTCCTCAGGTTCAGGCTCGAAGGCCCAACGGCCCCCGAGGCAGTGACAATCAAAGGCCTACCTACTGCGCAGGCAAGTCCGAAACCTCAACGAGGCGCTCCAGAGTAGGCGTTCAAGCCCCGGCACTGCCGGCCAATTGCATCTCCACGAAGGAAATGAACTCGCTGGCCAGCGGCGTCTGCCGTCTTACATCCCAGGCTATGCCGATATCGAACGATGCATGAGGGTCACTGACCGGAACCGCGACGACATCCGGCGGCAGGGTTGCTGTTATCGCCGATCCGTAGAGCGTCACGCCACGCTGCAACGACACAAGCTGCAGCAGGACAGGCACATCGTCGGCCTCCTCGACGATCGTCGGCAGAAAGCCGGCGGTCAGGCAGGCACTGTTGACGAGGGAACGAAAGGTTTCCCAGCGCTTGTTGGTCCCCATGACGAATTGCGCATCCTTCACCTCGCTAAGCGCGACGGAATTGCGCTCGGAGAACGGATGGTATCGCGACGCCAGAAGCGCGAAGCGCTCCGTGACGACGCGAAGATGGCTCAAGGGTGGCTTGCAGGCCGCCGACAGCATGAAGCCGAGATCGACCTGACCGTTCTCGATTGCCTGCAACTGCTCATGCGAGGCCATCTGGTAGAGGCTCACCGAGGCCGACGGCAACAGGTTCCTGAAGTTGATGACGATGTCCGCCATAGGGCCATGGGCAGCCTGGGCCGAATAGGCCACGATTATCTCCCCCGCCTTGCCTGATGCGAGTTGTCGCGAATGGCGAACGGAGCGCTCGAGAAGCTGCATAGCCTGCCTTGCATCACGTGCCAGGACGGAGCCTGCTTCGGTCAGGGTCACACGGCGTGTCGTGCGCGCCAGCAGTCGGTAACCGAGTTCGGCTTCGAGCATCTGGATGGCGCGGCTGACGGCGGGCTGCGCAATGTTCAGCCGTTCCGATGCCTGGCGGAAGTTGAGCGTATCCGCCACCGCAACGAAATAACGGAGGCGGGTAAGGTCGGGCAGCCGCATTTATAAATGCCTACAGGTTATCAATTACGCACAATTTGATCTTAGACTCCGATGGCAGGTTTCTGTCAAATCCACCGAATTTGCACAATTGGAGGATCATGGCTTCATGACCAGCATGAGCAACCGGTTGACGGTGGCGGCGGCACAAGTCGCCGGAACGGCGGATATCGACAAGAACCTTGCCGCAATCGAGACGCTGACGGCGCAGGCAGCCGGCAAGGGAGCCGAACTCATCGTGTTCCCCGAAGCCGTGATGTATGAATATTCGGCATCCGCCGAACGGCTCGCCCAGATGGCCGATGAGCATGGCGAGCGTTGCGAAAGCCGCCTTCAGGCGATTGCCCAGCAACACAAGATCGCCATCGTGGCAGGAACCTACAGCAAGGGCGAAGGTCGCCTGGCGAGGAACATGATGGTCGCCGTCGGTCCGGATGGCGCCTGGCTCGGCCGCTACCAGAAACTCCACCTCTACGACGCCTTTCATTACAAGGAGTCGGAAAAGAACGAGCCGGCAAAGCTCCAGCCCGATTTCGGTGAGTTGGTGACATTTGACCTTGGAGGTTTCCGCTTCGGCCTGCTCAACTGCTACGATATCCGCTTTCCCGAGATGAGCCGCGCCCTGATCGACCGCGGCACCGATGTGCTTCTCGTCTCTTCCGGTTGGGTTCCGGGACCCTTGAAGGAGTTCCACTGGGAAACCCTGCTGAAGGCGCGCGCGATCGAGAACACCTGCTTCGTCGCCGCCTCCTGCCAGCCAGCCCCCTCGTCAGTGGGGCTGAGCATGATCGTGGATCCCAACGGCATCCCGGTCAGCACGGTTCCGGCCGGCGAGGGTCTTGCCATCACGACAATCGATACGGATCGCCTCGCCAAGGTTCGGGAAGTCCTCCCCTGCCTTGGACATCGCCGCTACGCAATCGCACAGCGCGCGTGACCGCTGGCAACATCAAAGGAACTGGAGAAAATCAATGTCCGGCAACATAGGGACGGCATCGCCTCAGATGGCAGCAACCACTCGATCATCGGCAATGCGCAGAGTGCTCGGCTCGGCCGCGATCGGCCAATTCGTCGAATGGTACGACTTCGTGATCTACGCCTATTCGGCTGCGATCATCGCCAAGCTTTTCTTCCCCAACACCGACCCTGCGGCGGCGCTGCTGTCGACATTTGCGGTCTATGCGGTCGGCTTCATCATGCGGCCGCTCGGCGGCTTCGTGTTCGGCAGCCTCGGCGACCGGATCGGCCGTCGGCAGGTCCTGTCGCTGGTGATCCTGATGATGGGCGGCGCAACAGTCGCCATCGGCCTGCTGCCCACCTATGCGCAGATCGGCATCATGGCGCCTATCCTGCTGGTGGTCTGCCGGCTGATCCAGGGCCTCTCGGCGGCGGGCGAGACGGTCGGCTCCAACTCCTTCGTGGCCGAGCACGCGCCGGCCGAGAAGCGCGGCCTCTACGTTGCCTTCACCTACTCCTTCGCCAATATCCCGCCCATCGTGGCCGCGCTGTTTGTGCTGTTTCTGACGAATGTCCTCAGTGGCGACGACTACGCCTCCTGGGGCTGGCGCATTCCGTTCCTGGTCGGCGGTCCGCTCGCGCTTATCGGCCTCTATATCCGCAACAACGTCGATGAGTCCCCTGCCTTCAAGGCGACACAGGCAGCAAAGCGGGTTACCTCCACGCCATTGCGCGATGCCGTCCAGAGCCAGAAGCAGCAGATGGCCTTCAGCTTCGCCCTGGCCGCGTTTTCCAGCCTCGGCTTCTACACGCTGTCGGGGTATTTCGTGAGCTATCTGACCGCGACAGTCGGGCTCGACAGCAATTCGGCCCTGATCTCGAACAGCGTTGCGCTGTTCGTCGCATTCCTGGTGATGATCCTGGGTGGCCGCCTGTCCGACACCTTCGGACGAAAGCCGCTGCTGCTTGCAGGCGTGATCATCAATGCGCTGGTCTGCATCCCCGCCTATCTGCTGGCCTCACAAGGAAGCCTGCTGTCGGCCGTCCTCGGCCAAAGCCTGCTTGCCTTTGGCTGCGGCCTGTTCTGGGGTCCCGTCGGCATTGCGCTCCTCGAGCTCTTTCCGACCCGTACCCGTTTCAGTGCCTCGGCCGTCAGTTACAACATGGCCTATACGATCTTCGGCGGCACCGCGCCCTTCATAGGCGTCTGGCTGGTCATGCAGACAGGCAGCAAGATCGCGCCGGCCGTCTATATGGCCGTGATTTCGGTCGCCGTCCTGCTCGTGATCCTGTGCATGCCGGAAACCTCGAAGCGCAGCCTCATCCATGAGGAAGATATCCGCGCCTGATCGCGGACTAGGCATTTGAAAAAGGCTCGCCGGTGGCGAGCCTTTTTTATCGCGGAACGGAAATCGCCACCCTGAGCGACACCCGCTACTGGCAGATGGATCCGGCTCACTCCATGCCGAGGGCGGCTTTGTAGAGATCGAGGATCGCTTCCTCTTCCTGACGCTCGGCCTGGTCCTTCTTGCGCAGCCGGATGATGGTGCGCACCGCCTTGGTGTCGAAGCCTTTTCGCCCCCACGCGAATTTGTCGCCTAAAGGTGCGCGGCGCACAAGGGCGGTGAGCTGTTGGGGGCGGCGCGCTCTCCACATAGCGCTGTAGCCGACCCCAACAGCGACTGCGTGCATGGTCGCTTCCGAGCAGGCGGCTACACTGATGCCACGCTCCTGGACCCAGCCCACTTCGGGCTGGGCCTTGAGAGCGGCATCGGCATCGGCACTTTTCCACAGCCATCGACTTGCTGATGAATGTGCCGGTGACGCCGAGCGTGGTGCCGGCTAGGGATGCGGGCCGGCAACGGCACAGGGTCGTTGTTTTCGAACGAGATGACAATGACCACCACCAATGCACGGCGGGCGGCATTTCCCCGCATGATCGATCAATTCCTGCGCCAGCGTGGCGCGTCTGTTCTGCCTCCTCGCGACCTTGAACGGCTGGGCTGCTACCTTCGAGGACTCATCAAGGAGGCAGTCCTGCCGCCACGTGCAGGAGGCCGACCTGATTGGAACGAGATCGCGGTTGCATCTGGCGTGGACGCGGATGCGCTGGCAGCGGCTGGAAGCGTGCTCGAACCTGGCATCGACTCAATCACACGCTTCATCGGACCGAAGGCACGGAAGCAGAAGCTCGCCCCCTCGCCCGTGAGGGAGAAAAGCGCCCCTCCCCGCGCGAGTGCCGCGAAGCAGCCGTCGTCGACTCGCAGGAGCGGCAGGCCAAGGAAGGCCCGTCCCAAGCCCGGGTCTGTCAAACGGCATCCAAAGTTGACCCCGGATCGGCGTCCAATTTTGACCCCCCTTGGTGTAGAGCGCTGCGGCGAGCGCCCCACCGGGT
>JBARWP010000527.1:0-2502 GCA_049646905.1 Pseudaminobacter sp.
GGGCAGGTGAGGGCGACGTGCCGGCCTTGCTGCTCGGTCCGCTTGCCGTCGATCCAGCGTGGAAGGACCATGGCCTCGGCTCGGCGCTGATGCGCCATGCCATTGCCCAGGCGCGCCGGCTTGGCCATCGCGCCGTCCTGCTCGTCGGCGATGCACCCTATTATGCGCGTTTCGGCTTCTCGGCGGACAAGACCGGCCGGCTTGCCATGCCGGGGCCCTATGAACGGCATCGCTTCCTGGCGCTGGAACTCGTCGAAGGTGCGCTCGATGGCGCTCACGGCGTGCTCAAACCCTGCGGCCGCAAGCAGAAGTCCGCGCCGCTTGTCGCGGCGGCATGAGCGAGGCTGGTTGGCAAGGCGGCACCGATATGCCGCCTTGCTACTACACCTCTAGATGATCTGGCTGAGCGCCATCGCCACCGACATGTCGCCTTCGACCTTGATCTTGCCGGTCATGAAGGCGGTGGTGGGGCTGAGATCGCCGCTGACCAGCGATTCCAGATCGTCCAGCGAAAGCTTGATGGTGCAGTCGGCCGGGGCATCGGTGGTGGAGATCGTCGCCCCGTCGATAACGATGACGCCGTCCGCACCGGTGTCGAACTTCACCGATTGGTCGAAGCCGGAGCTTTCGACGCGGGAGCGGATTTTCTCGACTATGGCTTCAACGCCCATACGCATTCTCCTTGCCTCGATAAGCGCGACTTGGCGGCTTTCGTACCATTAAAGCACGGTACGTCCAATTGAACGCACAAGAAGCGTATAGCGTTTCGTTGACGTAAACGTCAATGCGTATCGGGCTGTACCGCTCTGTCGGCGGGAGGGGCGGAGCCGCGCCGGCGAACCGCATCGTCGCGAATCTCGGCCTTGGAGAGGAAATCGATCTGTTCGACGATGACCTCGCGGATCAGGTCTTCGCCGACGCGCTTGTTGACGCTGTCGCGGATCCCGTTCCTGAAGGCGTCGATATCGAAATTCGGCCGCTCGGCGAAGTCGATCTGCTTGTTGGCGTAGAGATAGGTGTAGACCTCGTCGGCGATCAGGGATTCGGCGGGGATGGACAGCGCCTTCACGCGTTCGGCCTTGGCCGTATAGACAAGCCGGGCGAGGAAATAGCCGTCCACCGTATTCCCGGCGAGTACCGGAACCGAGATCACATCGGTCTTGATGTAATCGAGGCCGCCGAGGGGGCCGGATGCCTCCGAGGTTTCGGTCTTGGCCTCGGAGGTCTGGAAGGCATAGAAGACCGCGCCGAGCGTGGCGATACAAATCCAGACCGCCGCGGCGATGAACTTGATCACGGGGCTCTCCCGAATTCCAGCGCCGAATAGGTGCCGTCGGCTTCGGCGCGCTGGATTACGTCCTGCATCAGGCTCGCGACTTCGCTGACGGCGCTCATATGCGCGCGGATGACCGTCTCGTTGTTTGCCAGCGTCCGGTGCAATTGCTCGATGTCGGCGCGATATTGCTCCAGCACTTCGGCGTCACCGATGCCCTTGGTGGCGCGAGTGAGTTCGTAAAGGTAGCGGCTCTTGCGGGCGTTGGACGACTTCATGTCATAGTCCGCGCCGGCGCGGATGGCGGCGGTTTCCTCCTCCACGGCCTGTGATATCCGGCTGATGATGGCCGGCAGGTTGCCGAGCCGGACGGTTGCGGCGGGCGCCGCCACCGGGGTCGCGGGCAGGTTCTTGCTGGTCTGTTCGGTCATGTCCTGTCCGCGATGCTAGATTTTGGTGTCGTTGGCGGCTGTGGGCTCTTCACCGGTCAGCGAGCGCGCCATCCGGAGCTGCAATTCCTGGACGAGCGCCGTCGACAGCATGGTTTGCCGATCGGTCTCGGCCTTCTCCGGGCCACCGGACACGGCGCCCACGGAAACCTTGTTCTCGCCCTCGAAATAGTGATCGCCCAGCACCCGCTCGGCGATGCCGATGCCGCCGCGCTCGGCCATCACGCCGGCAAGCTGCTCGGCCAGCATCGATTTCCACATATCGCCGGCAATCCCCTTGCCGTAGACCGTCTCGGCATCCTTCGGCAGCATATTCTGGATGAAGGTCTGCAGCACCATGGCCTCGAAGCGCACGAAGCTCGCCGGTGTTTCGGCCTTCGCTCCGTCCGCCGCTGCCCGGGTGGCGGGGCCTGTTCCCTCCAGCGAAAAGGCAGCCGAGGCCCCGCCGCTGCGTCTGGAGAGTTCCACCCGCGCCGCCTGCACGGCGGAGGGTTCCGCGGCGCGCACGACGTCGAGGACGATGTCGCTGGGGGGAGAAATTGCCAAGGAAAAACTGCTCCTTATCTGCTATTCATGGTGCTTATCATGAACCTATAAGCTTGTGGCAACCTTACCGGTCGTCGCCGGCTGCAGCCTTGCGTTCGACCATGTCCAGCCGTTCGCGGTCGGCAGTGTCGCGGTCGTGCTTGCGCACCGCCTCGCGATAGGCTCGCTCGACCATATTGGTGCGTGCGGTGGCGGCGGCGAGCTTCTCGGCCTCGTCCCTGGCCATGCGCTCGC
>JBARWP010000528.1:0-3984 GCA_049646905.1 Pseudaminobacter sp.
ACACTAAGCAGCGAAACCGAGCTCAGTCCGGCCAGCCGCGTCAGGATGAAATAGACGATGTCGAAAAAGCCGGCATCGCGATCATAGACGTTCTCGGCGATCCCCGGCTGGACATGCACGAAGGTCATGAAGAAGATGCACAGCGTGCGCGCGATCCTGATGCGCTCCGACAGGGTTTCCGAAACGGGCGAAAGGCTGGTGTCGGACTTGGGCAGCGGCGCGCGCATGGTCGATCTCTTATCCTCGGGGATTTTCGGGATGAACCATCGCCAAGGTTGCAAAAACCTGCGCGGCGATGCACTTGGCCACGCTATAAGCGATGCGGATGGTCCAAATGTGAAAACTGTGGCATTCGCCTGCGCGTGCCGGTTCACGAAATGCAACCCGGCTTAACGAAAGGCATCCGAAGCTTGTCCGACAGCAGCAAGGACCGTGGATGAAGAAGCTTGGCGGTCTCATTGGCCTGCGAAAGGGTGCTGCGCGTGAAAGGCGGGCACGGCTGCGGCTCGACACGGCCGGCACCGCCATCTATGCGATCGGCGACGTCCATGGCTGCCTCGACGAGCTGCTTGCGCTGGAAGAAGTGATCATCGCCGACGCCAGCCGGCTTGCCGGCCGCAAGCTCATCATCATGCTCGGCGATTATGTCGACCGTGGCCCGGCCTCCGCCCAGGTGCTCGACCACCTGCTCCAGCCGCCACCCGAGGGCTTCGAGCGCATCTGCCTTGCCGGCAATCACGAGGTACAGATGCTCGACTATGTCGAAGGCCGCAGCGGCCTGTCGCCATGGCTCGCCATCGGCGCGGCGGCGACGCTGCTTTCCTACGGCATTGACCACGAGCGGCTCGGCCAGGTCTATCGTTCCGCCGGCCAGGTCGACGAGGTCATCCGCAAGGCGATCCCCGCTGCACATCTGGTGTTCCTGCGTTCCCTGCCGGTGCTGGTGGAGACCCCGCGCTATATCTTCGTCCATGCCGGTTTCAAGCCGGAACTCGATCTCGAGCGGCAATCCGACGAGGATCTGGTCACGATCCGCTCGGCCTTCTACGAGCGCGCCCATCTGCTGAAGAAGTATGTCGTGCATGGTCACACGCCGGTCGAGGACGCCGAGCGCGACGGCGCGCGCATCAATATCGATACGGGCGCCTATTTCAGCGGCCGCCTCACCGCCTTGCGCATCTGGCAGGACAAGGGCCGCTATCTCAGCAACAGATAGGAACCGTTCACGCCTTGCCGTTCATGCCCGTCTGTTCGACATAGTAGGAGGCGTAGCGGTCGAGATATTGCTCCGAGCCACCGAAGGCGCCGTAGCGGGAAAGCGTCTTCATGTCCGTCTTGTTGAGGATGATGCCGAGCGTGCGTGCCGCAATCTGCGGTTCGGCCTGCAAGGTCGCGCGCACCAGCGCCCGCGGCGTCGCACCCCATTCGGAGACCAGCACGAAACCGTCCGCCAGTGGCGCAAAGGCCTTTGCGTCGACCACGGGGCCGAGCGGCGGCAGGTCGATGACGATATAATCATAGCTCTCGCGCGCCTCCATGATCAGGTCGCGCATGCCGGGGCTGGAGATCAGTTCGCTGGTATGCGACAGGCGGCCGCGCACGGAAGCCGGGATGATGGCAAGCTTGGTGGTGCGGTCGATCAGCACCGTACTTTGCCAGCGCTGCTCGCCGACGATCGCATCGACCAGGCTCTTTTCAGGCGCGAGCGAGAGGCCGCGGCTCAAGCCCGGATTCCGGAGGTCGCCGTCGATCAGCAAGGTGCGCGCGCCATTTGCCGCAAGCAGCCCGGCGAAATTCGCCGCCACCGTGGTCTTGCCCTCGCGCGGCAGCACCGAGACGAAACCGATCACCTTGCACTGCCTGCCTTGCAGGACGACGTCGCAGGCAAGCTTGGCGTTGCGCAAGGTCTCGGCAAAGGACGAGGACGGCGCATTGATCGCCACCCGCAATATGCGCGGCGTGACAGGCTGGGCCGAATCCGTCGCCTTGCTGTTCGCCCTGGGAGCGGTGGCGGCCAGATGCGGGCCGATGACCGGCAAATAGCCGAGGAAGTTGATATTGAGAGCGGCACGCACATCGTCGCCGGTGCGGAAGAAGCGCTCGCGGAATTCCCGCAAGGCACCGACTGCCGCGCCGCCGAACAGGCCTAGCACCAGCGAAAGCCCGAGCACCAGCGACTTGCGTGGGCTGGAAGCCGAAACCGGGTCGCCGGCCTCCGAGATCACACGCGCCTTGGCGATCGGGAACGAGCGCTGCTGCGAGGCTTCCTCATAGCGGGCGAGGTAGGCCTGGTAGAGCGTCGAAAGCGCGGAGGCCTTCTGCTCCAGTTCGCGCAACTGAACCAGCGATGCGCCGGCATCCGAGCTCTGGCCTGCCATCTTGCCGACATTGCCGCGCAGCGAATTCTCGCGCGATTTGGCGACCTCATATTCGTTGCGATAGCTTTCGGTGAGCCGCTTCAATTCGAGGAATATCTGCCGCTCCAGGTCGGACTGCTCACGCCGCAGCGCCACCGCCTGCGCATGATCCTCGCCGAAACGCGCGGCGATTTCCTGCTCGCGCTTGCTGATCGCCAGATAGCGCGCCTTGAGATCGTTGATGACCGGACTGTTGCCCTTGTCGGCCGGAATGGTGGCGTTCCTGACGGCGTTTTCCTGACCGCTGTCGATGATCGTCTTGAACTGGCTGTAGCGGGCGAGCGCATTGGCGGTTTCGGCCTGGGCGAGGATGAGCTGGCTATTCAGGTCGGAAAGCTGCTGTTCGGAGATCAGTTCGCCGCGCGCCGATGTCAGCCCATGGGCGGCGCGGAACTTCTCGACCTCGAGCGCGGCTGCCTGCGAATTGTCGCGCAGATCGGCGAGCCTGCCCTGCAGCCACACGGTCGCACGCTGGGTGGCATCGAAGTTGGCGTCGAGCTGGTCGGAAAGATAGGCGTCGGCATAGGCACGCGCGATCGAGCCGGCAAGCCTGCGGTCATGCGACCGGAACAACACATTGATCACATAGCTGCGGCCGATGCGCTCGGCCTCGAGATTCTTTTGCAGGAGCGCCGCCGCCTTGCCGATCCTGGCTCTCTCCTCCGACCCGGCTGCCGGCTGCGGCGCGGAAGAAAACAGGCTCAGCACGCCCTTGATGCGGTCTTTCACCCAACTTGCCGGCGACACCGGCGGGTTGAGGAAGGCTTCGTTCTGGTCGAGCTTTTGCGCCGCGACCACGGCGCGGGCAAGCCTGCTCGATTTCAGGATCTCGACTTCGCTGAGGATCATCGAATCGGCCTGGACGCGGGTGGGCGGCGCGTCCTTCTCCTCGGCGAACTTGGCCAGGCTGTCGTCCAGCAATATGCGCGTCGCGGCGGTATATTCGGGTGGCGTGGTGAGCAGATAGGCCACCCCGAGCCCGATGCCGATGGCGGCGCAAAGCGCAATCAGGCGCGCCTGCCTCAATGCGATCGCCGCCAGCCGCTCCAGGTCGATGAAGCGATCCGCATCGTCGGATTGGGTATAGAGCCTGGCGGCTGGCGAAATGCTTTTCTGATGCATGACTCTCAGGCGGCGTCCTGCGCCAATCTCGTTTCGCCTTGCCGGAGGTGCGAAGTGCGCTCCGGCAGTGTTGATCTGCGCTCGTCTGCGATGCCTTGCGGCGGCATCAACCATAGACATGAGGCGAGAATGCGTTCTCGCCTCATGTCAGCGCAAAAGGCGCTTCCAGCCACCGCCGGAGGCGCACTCGATTTTCAGGCCGCTTCGCGGCGCTCCTGCCCTGCGACCATTTCTGCGATGGGCCCGAAGACGAGGTCGCGGATGTCGGGGCGTGCCAGCGCAAAGGCCACATTGGCCTGGATGAAGCCCTCCTTGGAGCCGCAGTCGAAGGTGCGGCCGGCATAGGGATGGGCATGGAAGGCCTGGCTCTCGGCCAGCCGCTTCATCGCATCGGTCAGTTGGATCTCGTTGCCGGCCCCGCGCTCCTGCGTGCCCAGAAGCTCGA
>JBARWP010000529.1:0-8665 GCA_049646905.1 Pseudaminobacter sp.
GGACCAGGCTGAACGGCACATAGTCGGACGACAGCACGTCGAGCACGCCGGCATTGGCGAGCGACTTGGCCGAGATGTTGCCGGAATGCGACTTGCCGCGCACCACGTTGGGCGCACCCATCAGCACCGCCATTCCGGCTTCGTGCGAGGCCCTCGCCGCCTCCATGCTGGTCGGGAATTCGGCCAGCCGCACGCCGAAAGCCTTCGCCTCCGCGACATGCTCGATGGTGGCGTCATCGTGGCTGGCCACCGCAATGCCGCGCGCCGTGCAGGCATCGACGATCATACGACGGTGCGGAGCGGCGTAGCGGTTGGATTCCTCTATGCGGCGCGCGATGAACCGTTCGAACTCGGCATCCGAAAGGCCACGCTTCTTCTTGTAGTACAGCGTGTACGCCTCCAGCGACTGGAACTGGCGCTGGCCCGGCGCATGGTCCATCAGCGACGCCAGCTTCACTTGCGGATCGGTGCGGAAATCCTCGAAATGGTCGAGCACATCTGCGGAGGAGACCTCGCAGCGCAGGTGGATGAGGTGAGCGGCGCGCAGCCTGCCCTCGGCGTTTGCGGCCTCGATCGCGTCGGCAATGGCGCGCATCTCGCCGCGCTTGAAGCCGCCATCCTCGTCCGAGCCGAGCCGCAGGCAATCGAACACCGTGGTGATGCCTGACGCGGCCACCTGCGCATCATGTGCCTGCAGCGCGGCGATGCTGTCCCACACCACGCCGGGGCGGGGGCTGTAATGCGACTCCAGATGGTCGGTGTGGAGTTCGACAAGGCCGGGAATCAGGTAGTCGCCGTCCATGTCCTCACCACGACCGACATTGCCCGTGTCGACGGCGGCGACGAAGCCGTCGCGCATGACGACCGCGCCGGTGACGATCTCGTCTTCGAGGACGATCCGCGCATTGGTCAGGATGGTTTCCGGTGACATGTCAGGCGTACTTTCTCGCTTCGGCTCTGCCGGGGCGGTGGGTTGGATAAACAGTGGAACCGGTGCCGGGCAGCCGGCCCGTCGGCGTCAGCGGATCGCCATGCCCAGACGGGAGAGAGGGGCCCGCACGCATCACAGGAACAGCTTGCGCAGGTGCTGCGACAGGATGTCGAGCAGCGACACGGTGACGAGCATGATGATCAGCATGGCCGACGCCTGCGGGTAGTAGAAGCCGCGGATGGCCTCGAACAGCACCTGGCCGATGCCGCCGGCGCCGATGACGCCAAGCACGGTGGCGGCACGGACGTTCGATTCGAAACGATAGAGCGCATAGGACATCCACAGCGGCATCACCTGGGGCACCACGCCGAAGATGACCTCCTGCAGGCGTGAGGCGCCGGTGGCGCGGATAGCCTCCACCGGACGAGCGTCGATGGCTTCCACGGCTTCGGAAAAGAGCTTGGCCAGGATGCCCGTGGTGTGGACGAACAGCGCCATGACGCCGGCAAACGGGCCGAGGCCCACCGCAACGACGAAGAGTACGGCGAAGACCAGTTCATGGATCGAGCGGCAGGCGTCCATGACCCGGCGCACCGGCTGCACGACGTACCAGGGCGCCAGATTGCGGGCCGACAGGATGCCGAAAGGTACGGCGAAGACCGCGGCGAGGAAGGTTCCCCACAGAGCAATCTGGACGGTGACGACCATTTCCTCGATGTAATAGCGCCATTGGGAGAAGTCGGGCCGCAGGAAGCCTCTGGCATATTCCGCCATGTTGCCGGCATCGCTGAACAGGAAGGTCCAGCGGAACATCTCGGCCGGTGCCCAGCTCCAGACGAGCAGGACGAATAGTGCTGTCCAGGTCGTCCAGGTCCACAGGCTGCGGGACCAGTCCCGCTCCACTTCGGGACGCACGGGGTCGACGGACGCGATCTTGGCGGTCTGGTCCATGGCAATGTCCTGGAAATCCACCGGCCGCCACCACTCGGCGACCGGCAATTCACGCTGGTTCGAAGTAAGGCCAGGATCAGCCCTGGACGTTCTTCAGCTTGGCCTCGTACTCGGCCTTCTGGGCTTCGAGCGGCTCGATCTTCGCCTTCCTGTCGGCATCGGAAAGCGAGGCGTCGGCCTCGATCTGCGCGATCGCCTTGGTCAGCTCCATTACCCGGATCGGCAGCAACTGGTCATCGGTCGAAGCGCGGAAGGGAGCCCATTCGAGGCCGGCCAGCACTTCCTTCTCATTGGCGACGTCACCCTTCGACTTGTCGGTGCCGTAGGTCAGGAAAAAGTCCTTGATCTTGGCCTTGGTCTCTTCCGAGAGGTCCTTGCGCCAGACCAGCGGGTCGGACGGGATCAGCGGCGACTTCCAGATCACCTTGATCTTCTCGAAGGCCGCGGGCTGGTTCTTTTCGATCAGCGCCAGGTTCTCGGTGTTGTTGGCGGCCGCATCGACCTGGCCGTTGGCGACGGCCATGGCATTGGTCTCATGATTGGCGTTGGTGACGTTCTTGAAGCAGGTCTTCGGGTCGATCTTGTTGGCCGAGAAGACGAAGGTCATCGGGACGAGGTAGCCCGACGTCGAGTTCGGGTCGCCGAGGCCGAAATTGAGCGACTGGTCGCACTTCAGCAGGTCCTCGACCGAGCTCAGCTTGCTGTCCTTGGGCGCGAGGACAAGCGAATAGTAGCCCGGCTCGCCGCTGGAGGGGACGGTCTGCGCGAACACTTCGCCCTCGGCGCGGTCGACGGCTTCCATCGCCGATTTGTTGCCGTACCAGGCCATCTGCACCTTGCCGAAGCGCATGCCTTCGATCACGCCCGCATAGTCGGAGGCGAAGAACGGCTTCACATCCAGGCCGGTGGCCTTGGCGAAATCGACGAGCAACGGGTCCCATTTCGGCTTCAGGTTCTGCTGCGATTCGGTGGAGATGATGCCGAAGCTGATCTCTTCGGCGATTGCGGCGCCGGACAGCGTGACCGCCAGGACGGCGGCAGCGGTGCCCTTGAGGAATAGGTTCATGGCAAGCTTCCCTGCTTGTGGTTGGATTTATGCAAAGGCCGGAACACGCCCCGGCTCCGGTGCGTGCTTCGGTTTCACCGGCTGCACGGGCGCCTCCGGCAAAATCAGCTCCTCGGAGTTGTCTCCGTAGAGTTCGATGAGCATCTGGTTGGTCAGGTCCGACGAAGGGCCGTCGAACACGATGCGCCCATCGCGCAGGGCGATCGTGCGCGGGCAGTAGCGCCGCGCATATTCGACCTGATGGAGCGAGACGACGCAGGTGATCTGTTCGTCCCGGTTCACGGCGGCGAGGATCTCCATGACGCGCCGGGCCGACGATGGATCGAGCGAGGCGATCGGCTCGTCCGCAAGCAGGATATTGGAGCGCTGGACCAGTGTGCGGGCGATTGCCGCGCGCTGCTGCTGGCCGCCGGACAGGGTCGACGCACGCTGCCAGGCGACTTCCGGAATGCCGACACGCGCAAGAGCTTCGCGTGCCTTTTTCCTTTCCTCGGCAGTGAAGAGGCCGAGTGTTCCACGCCAGGCGGGAATGCGGCCGAGATTACCGAGCAGCACGTTGGACAGCACCGACATGCGACCGACGAGATTGAATTGCTGGAAGACGACGCCGATGTTGCGGCGCATATCCCTGGCCTTCGCCGCCAGCCGCCCGCCATCCTGGATCGCACCGCCCAGGACCTCGACCTTGCTCTGCCCCGACTGGCCGATTTCCAGCCCGCATATGTGGCGGATAAGCGTGCTCTTGCCGGAGCCGGATGCACCGATGAGGGCAACCATCTCGCCGCGTTTAATTTCAAGGCTGATATCGTCCAATGCACGCTTCTTGCCGAAGCTCTTGGACAGATTACGGACGGAGATGGCCGTCATAGCATTGCTCCTTCCAGTTTTCTGAAAACCGAGTGATCGGGCACCGGCCCACGCGGCATCGCGCCACCCGCATAGGGGTGCCGTTGTCCACGTTGCTCATGGGTTTAGTCCCGTCACATGACGGTCAGGTGTCATCGCAATGTCAGTTAGATGACCTTCCACCGCGCCCACGGAGCGTGCCGTACGCTCATGGCGCTCCAGGAATTGCTCGACGCCGAGATTGCGGAAATCATCGAGCGCGGCGCGCAGCCCTTCATGCGGCCAATCCCACCAGGCGAGCGCCTGCAGGCGCTGGCCGATCGAGGCCGGAAACCGGTTGCGAACGATCCGTGCCGGCACTCCCGCGACGATTGTGTAGGGCGCGACGTCTTTCGTGACCACGGCGCCCGCTCCAACGACCGCGCCGTCGCCGATCGTCACGCCGGGCAGGATCGTGACCCCGTGGCCGATCCAGGTATCATGCCCGATGCAGACTCGCCTGGCACGGCGGGCGGCAAAGAAATCCGCCTCATGCTCGGCATCGTCGAAATAGTCGGAGGCACGGTAGGTGAAATGGTGCAGCGTCGCCCGCGACATCGGATGATGCGTGGCATTGATGCGTACCGATGCCGCGATGTTCGAGAACTTGCCGATGGTGGCGCACCATGCCTGGCAATTCTCCATCACGTAGGAATAGTCACCGAGTTCCGTTTCGACGAGGCGACCGCCCTCCGCCACTTCGGTATAGCGGCCGAGACGGCAGTTCTCGAGCCTGGCGGTCGGATGAACGACCGGCGTTTCGGAGAGGCGCGCCATGGTCAGGCCGCCCTTCCGACCGGTGCGAAACCGGCCACGTCAATGATGACGTCCGCGACCACGTTGCGAACGTCGGAATCGTGAAAGATGCCGAGCATGGCCACGCCCACCTTTTTCTTCTCGGCGATCATGTCCACGACTACGGCACGGTTCGCGGCGTCGAGCGAAGCGGTCGGCTCGTCGAGCAGGAGGATCGGATGGTCGGTGATGAAGCCGCGCGCAATGTTGACGCGCTGCTGTTCGCCACCCGAGAAGGTGGCCGGCGGCAGCGCCCACAGGCGTTCGGGCAGGTTGAGCCGGTCCAGCAATTCCCCCGCGCGCCGCAAGGCTTCACCCCGCTCGACGCCGCGCGCCGTCAGCGGTTCGGCGACGATGTCGAGCGCACCGACACGCGGCACCACGCGCAGGAACTGGCTGACATAGCCGATCGTCTCACGCCGCAGCTCAAGGATCGTGCGGGGTCCGGCAGCCGCCAGATCGACCTCGCGACCGCGATGCTGGACGAGGATGCTGCCGGCGTTGGAGCAATAGTTTCCGTAGAGCATCTTGAGGATCGAGCTCTTGCCCACCCCGGACGGACCGCCCAGCACGGCGCAGGTGCCGGCATGGAGCGCAAAGGCGACATTGGCGAGCACGGGCAGCTCGATGCCGGCGCGCAGATGCATGGTGAAGGCCTTGTCGACGCCGGTCACGAGGAGAACGGGAGTTTGCACGGCGCGGACCTCAGGCCTGGAGGATGGAAGAGACGAGGAGTTGCGTGTAGGGCGCCTGCGGGTCATCCAGCAGGCGGTCGGTGAGGCCGTGTTCGATGACATGGCCATCCTTCATGACGATCATGCGATGCGACAGCAGCCGCGCGACGGCGAGGTCGTGCGTGACGATGATGACGGCAAGGCCGAGATCGTTGACGAGACCGCGCAGGAGATCGAGCAGGCGCGCCTGCACCGAAACATCGAGACCGCCGGTCGGCTCGTCCATGAAGACCAGGCGCGGGCCGGTGACGAGATTGCGCGCGATCTGCAGGCGCTGGCGCATGCCGCCCGAAAAGGCGCGCGGCTGGTCATCGATACGGTCGGTGCTGATCTCGACACGGCCGAGCCAATCGGCCGCCGTCTCGCGGATCCTGCCGTAGTGCCGGTCTCCGATCGCCATGAGACGCTCGCCGACATTGGCGCCGGCCGATACCGTCATGCGCAGCCCGTCAGCCGGGTTCTGATGGACGAAACCCCAGTCGGTGCGCAACAGCAGGCGGCGCTCTGCCTCCTGCAGGCGATAGAGATTGCGCATCTCGCCGTCGCGCATCCGGTAGAAGACGGAACCCGTGGTCGGCTCCAGCCGGGTCGAGATGCAATTGAGGAGCGTCGACTTGCCGGAGCCGGACTCGCCGACGATTGCCAGCACTTCGCCGGGCCATACGTCGAAGGAGACATCCTCGCAGCCCAGCCGCGTGCCATAATATTTGGACAGCGCGTTGACGTGCAGAAGCGGTTCGTCGGTCATCATAGCGCCTCCTTACCCTCCCCCTTGTGGGAAGGGTGGCCCGAAGAGCCGGGTGAGGGTGGAGACTGGATGAAGTCCGTGGCGATAGCCCCACCTGCGCCTTCGACGTGACCTCTCCGCAAGGGAGGGACAGGGGTGCCATGTGCCACCTCGCCGCTCAGTTCGCCGCGATGGCCATCGGCCTGCCGCGTCTCGCAGTGATCGGTGTCGGCGCAGACAAACATCCGTCCGCCGCGATCGTCGAGCACGACCTCGTCGAGATAGACCTGCTCGGCCCCGCACAGCGCGCACGGCCGGTCGAAACGCTGGACCTTGAACGGGTGATCCTCGAAATCGAGGCTCACCACCTCGGTGTGCGGCGGCAGCGCATAGATGCGCTTCTCGCGACCCGCGCCGAACAGTTGCAGTGCCGCCGACATGTGCATCTTCGGATTGTCGAATTTCGGCGTCGGCGACGGATCCATCACGTAGCGGCCCTCGACCTTCACCGGATAGGCATAGGTCGTGGCGATGTGCCCGTTACGCGCGATGTCTTCGTAGAGCTTCACATGCATCAGCCCGTACTCTTCCAGGGCATGCATCTTGCGCGTCTCGGTCTCGCGCGGCTCGAGGAAGCGCAGCGGCTCCGGGATCGGCACCTGGTAGACCAGCACCTGCCCCTCGCTGAGCGGTATCTCCGGAATGCGGTGCCGCGTCTGGATGATCGTCGCTTCAGCCGTGTGGGTCGTCGTCTCGATGCCCGCCACGCGCTGGAAGAACTTGCGGATCGAGACCGCGTTGGTGGTGTCGTCGGCACCCTGGTCGATCACCTTGAGCACGTCGCACGGCCCCAGGATCGCGGCCGTCACCTGCACCCCGCCGGTGCCCCAGCCGTAGGGCATCGGCATCTCGCGGCTGGCAAAGGGAACCTGATAGCCGGGAATGGCAATCGCCTTGAGGATCGCGCGACGGATCATGCGTTTCGTCTGCTCGTCCAGATAGGCGAAGTTGTAGGTGGTATTGCGGCTCAGTGCGTTCATTCCGCGGCCTCCTGCAGGTCGGTCCGGAGAGCTTCTTCACGCTGCGCATATTCCGCACGCATGGTGCGCACGAGGCCCAGCTCGGCCTGGAAATCGACGTAATGCGGCAGCTTCAGGTGCTCGACGAAGCCTGTAGCCTGCACATTGTCGCAATGGGAGATGACGAACTCCTGGTCCTGTGGCGGCGCGACGATATCCTCGCCAAGCTCCTCGGCCCGCAGCGCGCGGTCGCACAGGGACATCGCCATCGCCTTGCGCTCCGACTGGCCGAACACCAGCCCGTAGCCGCGCGTGAACTGCGGCGGCGCCTTGGCCGACCCCTTGAACTGGTTGACCATCTGGCATTCGGTCACCTGGATGCGGCCGAGCGGCACGGCGAAGCCGAGTTCCGGAACGATGAATTCCACCTCGACCTCGCCGATACGTATTTCGCCGGCAAAGGGATGCGAACGCGCATAGCCGCGCTGCGTCGAGTAGCCCAGGGCAAGCAGGAAACCTTCATCGCCACGCGACAGGCTCTGCAGGCGCATCGCCCGAGACATCGGGAACTCGACGGGCGTGTGGTTGATGTCGCCGGGCGTCGGTCGCCCAACCGGATCGACATCTTCCTCGATCAGCCCTTCCCCGCCGAGAATGTCCGCCACACGCGTCGCCGCTTCGGGGGGAACGTCACGCCTTTCGCCCGCTGCGACCTCCGGGTCGCCGTCGAGTTCGGCATCCAGCAGCCGATGCGTGTAATCGAAGGTCGGGCCGAGAAGCTGGCCGCCCGGCAGGTCCTTGAAGCAGGCCGAGATGCGCCGCTCGATCAGCATCGCACTGGTATCGATCGCCTCGCTGTAGCCGAAGCGCGGCAATGTCGTGCGGTAGGCGCGCACGAGGAAGATCGCCTCGATCAGGTCGCCCCGCGCCTGCTTGATGGCCAGCGCCGCCAGCCTCCGGTCGTAGAGCGAGCCTTCGCTCATCACCCGGTCGACGCTGAGGGCGAGCTGCTCGGTGATCTGGTCGAGCGTAAGCGCCGGGACGGACCGGTCGCCACGGCGGCGATCGGCCAGAAGGCGGTGCGCATTGTCGATCGCGGCCTCGCCGCCCTTGACTGCGACATACATGGTCAGGTCTCCCGTGCGATCAGGCGCGCGGTACGCGGCAGGCAGACAAGGGCGTTGCCGGCGGCAAGCACGAGATCGACGCCGCACGGGAAGAGCCGGGTGTTTTCCTCCCACTGCCGGGTAAAATCGGCTGGCAGGCCACCCGGAGCGATTGTCGCCTCCCCCCGTATGCCCGGTCCGCGGAAGGTGAGTGGCACGCCTTTGTCGAATGCCTCGATGGCGACGACCAGCGTTGCCGACCGGTCGGGATATTCCTGCGTGCCCTGCGCAAAGCCGTCCAGCGCGGGAAGAGCCGAACCATCGCCGATCAGGGCAAACGCTGCCTGGGCTGGCACATCCGTACAACGCGCCCCGGTGTGGAAGACCAGCCATTCGCGCACCGCCGCGCTTTGGCCGAGCGCCGGGTCCAGCCAGATCGGCGTGTCCGCAT
>JBARWP010000530.1:0-6184 GCA_049646905.1 Pseudaminobacter sp.
CGCATAAACCATCGAGCCCATGTAATGGAGCGGGTGATTGCCTATCACGATCGCCGCCGGCAGTGGCTGGCCCCGTTCCTCCGCCCTACGGTGGAACTCGTACATCCGGCGACGGGAATGAAGGGAAATGCCGAGCTTGTTCTTTCCCTTGAGCATAAGGCGGTGAAATCCGGTCGTATCTATCCCAGTGACGGGGTCCCTGGCCGTGACCTGGCCAGCGGTAATGTAGGGAGCGGCATCGACCGTAAACTGATGAGGGATCGGCAGCTTGGTAAGATCGACGTCGTCACCCTCGATCACCACCTCATCCCATGCTCCCTTGGATACCAGTTCGCATGGAATGTAGTTCTGGCTCCGCTCCCGAAACGCGTTAGCAACGTCCTCGGGATCGACACCAAGGCACGATGCCAGCAGCGTTCTGTTGCCCGCGATGTTGGTCACAATCGGCATCGAGTGCCCGTCGACGTTCTCGAAGATCACCACGGGGCTTTTGCCGGCACGGTCGAGTTCAAAAATGACGGAAGTGGTTTCCAGGTTCGTGTCTACCGGGGTGTCGATGCGCAACAGCTCATCGGGAAACCTGGTTTCGACATGATGGAGGAACCCTCTGAGGCTTTGATTATCAATGGTCACATATAGCTCCAGAACAAAACTTATTATCTTACTAAACACAGTATATTTTGATTGAAACTGAAATTCAACAGGAAAATTGATTTTTCTGCAATCCGGTATTATGCCGGCGGCAGGACGGAGTTCCGTCCTGCTGAAGAGCGATGTTGGTTCGGTGAGGGATGTAGATGCGAAAGGGAGCATGGAGTGGACAGCGAGTCGATTGACGACCTGGCAATGAACGGTCCGCATTGGGCGTATTCACTTGCCCTCTACAGCCAGGACGGCGTCCCTCCTGCTTGTCTGCTCCTCCAGGATGCCTACGGTGTGGATGTCAACATCCTGCTTCTTGGGCTTTATGGCACGGCCCGGCTGGATATCGGCCTGACCGGAAAGGATATCGAATTGCTTGATGAGGAGGTGCGCGAGTTCCGGGAGTCCGTAGTCGTGCCGTTGCGGGGTGCACGCCGGCGACTGAAGGATATGCCGCTCGGCGAGACAGGAGAGACCGTTCGCAACGGGATCAAGGAAATCGAATTGCGTACCGAGCAATTGGAGCAGGCGATGATAATGCGCTGGCTGGGCAAGGCCAAACCGGCCCGTTCGGCACCGAGCCTGGCAGCCACCGCGACAACGATCGTCGACCACTTCGCCAGAAAGGCCGGGAAGATCGATGCGGTTCCGCTTGATCGGCACGCAGCGGAGGCGATTTCGCTGGTAGTGAGCGCAGCAGCTTCGATTGGGGCCAAGTGATGAAGGAAGACAGGGGAAAGGTCGTGCTTCTCGACCCTGCCACCGACTCGCCGATAGGCATGATGGAGAAGCTCGCCGCGCATATGGAAGGCCGCTATCACGCCGCGATTTCAGTTTTTCTTGTCGATCAGCAGGGCCGGCACATCTTGCAGCAGCGCTCGGCAAGCAAATATCACGCACCGGGCCTCTGGTCGAATGCCTGCTGCAGCCATCCCTTTCCTGGCGAGAGCAGCGAGGCAGCCGCCTCCCGGCGCCTGGAGGAGGAGTTGGGGATACGATGCCAGCCGTCGCATTTCGGCACTATCCGCTACCGCGCTTTCGTCCCGGCTCCCACCAGCGCTTATGGCAGGCTGATCGAGCACGAGCGCGTTGAACTTTACTGTGCGGGCTATTCGGAAGCTATCGAGCCAAACGAATCCGAGGTCTCGGCGATCAGATCCGAAGCTTTCCATGCGGCGGCTTTCGCTCCGGCCCACTACACGCCGTGGTTCAAGCTGTACATGCGCCAATTCGGTCCACAGATCGGCCGCTTCCTCGAAAGGTCAGTGGCCCGGCAGACCGAGCCGGTCGATTTTGGCTTTCACGACCTGACGACAATCGACATGTAGGCGCAAATGCACATGCCGTCGCAACTGCCAGGGGCAGGACCCGGTGTGGGGAAAATCCGTTATGGCCTTGCCTGAACCGATACATGGAGCCATTTGTATAAAATCGATTTTATGCTATTTGCTCGATCTTCTGCGCCCACTTGCTGAACTGTAAAAGATACCTTCCGATGTCAGAATCCACCCAGGCCCAAATCGCGTACGAGAAGCTGCGCGCCGACCTGCTGGCTTGCCGGCTTGTTCCTGGCGAGCGCGTTCGCATGAACGAGGCTGTGGACCGCCTCGATGTTAACCTGGGCGCTGTTCGCGAGGCCCTTTCGCGGCTGGCGGCCGAAGGCCTGGTAATCGCCACGCAACAACGCGGGTTTCGCGCAGCGCCCATATCGGTACGAGACCTGAAGGACCTCACGCCTGTCCGGATTGAAATCGAAATCAGCTGCCTTCGTCGTTCGCTCCGCAACGGGGACCTCGCCTGGGAAACCCATTTGGTGGCGGCGTTCCATAAAGTCTCAAAGACGCCGATTTTCGACGAGGGAAGCCCAAACCGGGCGTCCGAAACCTTCGCGAGAGCCCATGACGAATTCCATGGCGCATTGGTGGCCGCATGCGACAACACTTGGCTGCTGCGCATCCGCGACACACTCTACACGCAATGGGAAAGATATCGTCGCCTGGCGGTCCAACTACCCAATATCGAACGTGATCTGAATGCCGAGCACCGCGAGCTGTTTAACGCCGCCATGGAGCGTGACGAGAACAAGATAGCCTCGCTGATTTCCGATCATTTCAACAAAACGACAGAAATCCTGCTTTCCGCCACGGATTTTCTGGACATCGAGAATGACCACTCTGCCTGATCTGTTCCAAACCGCCCGCTCCAGGAACAACCCTTGGAAGCGGGTCACTTGCCAAACAGTTCACCGGTCAGTTCTGCGCCCCCGATCAGCACGAGATCACCAGCGGACTTGCCAAGTGCTATCTGGTGGTTGCCTTCGGTGATGCGCCATTGGTTCGCCGTGCCGTCGAAGCGCGCAAGTAGCCCACAGCCCTGTCACGCTGGTTCGGATTTCGGCTTATTGCCTGTCTGCCTGCCTTAGGCAGTTGGCGAGATCGGGGGCAGCCTCGGCGGAACCGGGGACGACTGGACGATCGCCGTATTCGTCATGGCGTAGGGAATGATCAGGTCGATGATTCTTTCCAGATCGGTCACCGTCGGAACATGAACGCGTGCCAGGAAACAGTCCTCTCCCGTGACACGGTCGCACTCGGTGATTTCCGGGATACCGCGAATGATCTCTGCAACGCACGCAAGCTCGCCCGGCACCGGACGCACGCGCAGCCAAGCTGAAACGCCATAGCCGATCGCCGCCGGGGCGATCCGGGCGCAATAGCCGCGAATGATGCCAGCTTCTTCGAGCCGCCTCATCCGCTCGGCCGCGCTTGGCGCAGACAGGCCCACGGTTCTGGCGAGGTCTGCCGTCGAAATCCGTGCATTGTCGGCCAGGATGGCGAGGATCCTGCAGTCCAGCGCATCCAGCGGGCGCCTTTCGATTCCAAGGTGCTTCATCGGCACTTCCTAATAATATGCGTATGCTTTCGGTCATTCATAACAGAAGAACCATATAGGAGCGCCATATTACCTTCTATCATTATTCTGCATTTGTTGAACGGGCGCTATCGCGATGCAGTTACAAACCCGCCTCGATCGGCTTTCGGTGGCAGTGCCGCCGCACACCTGGTTCGGCGTAAGCGCCATTTTCCACTATCTCGGGCCCTCCTTCGCCGTATTGCTTTTTCCTGCGGTCGGCGTGCCGGGCGTGGCCTGGTTTCGCATCGCCACCGCGGCCCTGTTCTTTGCCCCGCTGACGCAACCGTGGAAGGTGTTGCGGGAAGCCGACGGGACCACGCGGGGTCTCCTGCTGGCGCTGGGCGTTTGCCTCGCGGTCATGAACATCTCGTTCTATCTGGCCCTCGAAAGGCTGCCGATGAGCCTGGTCGCTGCCATGGAGTTCGCAGGCACGATCGGGGTTGCACTCTATGGGGTCCGCACCGCCAGGAATGGCATCGCATTGTTCCTTGCCGTGGCAGGGATAGGCCTTCTCATCGACGTGAAGTGGGCATCCGATCCGCTGGGCCTCTTTTGGGCAGCCGTGAATGCCGGTCTTTTCACCTGCTACATCATTCTCGGCCACAAGGCCGCGCAAAGCGGGGCGAGTGGTGGGGTGCGACGGCTCGGCGCGGCGATGGCAATAGCCCTGGTCATTCTCATGCCGATCGGCTTTGCCGATGCAATGGAGGCCGCCGCCTCGCCATTTCTGCTCGCCGCCGGCATCGGTGTCGGCATAAGCTCGTCCGTAATCCCCTATGTTTGCGATCAGTTGGCGATGTCGAGGCTTCCCCGCGCAACCTTCGCCTTGTTGCTGGCACTGCTGCCGGCCACCGCGACGGCGATAGCGGCCCTGGTGCTGGTGCAAATCCCGAGCATACGGGACCTGATCGGGATCGCGCTCGTCATGGGAGGTGTCGCGATCCACAAGCCGCCGCGGTCAGGACAATACGATGAAACGGCCTGATCCCGAGGCTGATTGAATCCGCCGGCGAGCCAGTTGTTGCGTCCGCCTGCAGTGGGCCGGCCCTGTGACGGCGCCCCGAAACAGACCTCCGGCATTCATCTTTTGCGCGACACCAGACAGGTTTTTCATTGATATGGATATTTCAGCACAATAGGCTGCTCTCGAACGGCCAGGTGCGAGGGGCACGATCGAGGAGGGATCATTTCAGAACCGCACCAGTTCGCGCGCGCCGCTGGCGGTTTGCCCGCCGAACGACGCGCTTGTCTGCTCAATGCACATATGGTCGTATGGTGAGCTAAAAGATCTGGCCCACAGCCATGACACGCAAGGGAGGAATTGCAAGATGGCTCCGACATATCGTTCTTTCTCGCGCCGCAGATTCCTGGGCGGCAGCGCTGTCGCCGTCACCGCAGGCGCGCTGGGCATGCCCTTCGTGCGCACGGCAGGGGCGCAGGCCGCCACCTTTAAGGCGGGCGTCATCACCTCGCTGTCCGGCGAGAACATTCTTGGTGGCAACCTCACCAAGCGCGGCTACGACCTGTGGGCCGACACGGTCAACGAGCAGGGCGGCGTCGAGGTGGCCGGCGAACGCTTCAAGGTCGACATGTTCTACGGCGACGACCAGAGCAATCCCGCGACCGGTGCCGATGCAGCCGAACGCTTGATCGTGCAGAACGAGGTCGACGTGCTGTTCGGCCCTTATACCAGCGGCTCGACCATCGCCGTGCAACCGATCTGCCAGAAATACCAGGTGCCGATGATCTCCGGCTCGGCCGAGTCGCCGAATGTCTGGAAGGCCAAGCCGGAGTTCAATTTCGGCGTCATCCCCGCCGTCGATACCACGTCGGGCCTGTCGCTGGGCGTGCTGGCCAAGCTGTCCAACCCGGCGGCTAAGACGGTTGCGGTGATCGGCGTCAACGAGCCGTTCTCCAAGGAAACGGGCGAGGGTTTCCGCGACGGTGTCGAGGCAGCCGGGCTCGAACTGGTCGCCTATGAACTGGTACCGCCGGAAGGCGATCTCACCCCGGTCATCTCCAAGATCGCCGCACTCAATCCCGACATCGTCGCCGTCGGCGGCCATGAGGAGCCACTCATCAATGTCGTGAAGACGTCGAAGTCGCTCAATTACCGGCCGAAGGCGCTCATCATGCATTACGGCGTCACCAATCCCGCCTTCGCCGAGGCGCTTGGCGCGGACGCCGACGGCACCACCGGCGTCGCCGTATGGCTGCCGACGGTGCCCTACAAGGACGACGTGTTCGGAACCGCTCAGGACTTCACGGAGATGGCACAGAAGAAATCCGGGGTGGAGCCGGACTATACGGAAGCCGGTTGCGCCGCCAGCGGCCTCGTACTCGGCGATGCGCTCAAGCGCCTCGGCAAGAAGCCGGCGCTCACACCCGAAGACCGGGTGGCGCTGAAGGATGCCATCGCCGAAACCGACATCCAGACCTTCTACGGACCGATCAAGTTCGAGAAGGAGGGCAACCATTACCACGACAACGTCCAGCCCGTGCCCGTGCTGATCCAGATCCAGGGCGGCAAGACGGTGGCGGTGGGCCCACAGGAAGCGGCGGCGGCACCCTTCACCTATCCCCTGCCCGCCTGGAAATAATCACCTGAAGGTCGCGCGCGATCGGTTCG
>JBARWP010000531.1:0-1721 GCA_049646905.1 Pseudaminobacter sp.
CGATGCGCAGGCTGATCCTCACTCAGTTGCGGCAGGTCCATCAATATCGCGTCGGGCGCTCCGAACACGACCGGGCGCGTCAGCGAGGCGGCACGCGGATCGCCCGGCGGCAGATCGTAGGTCGCGCGGTCCTGGCGGATCGCCTCCACTCTGCGCGCCTCGGCATCTGCGACGGAGACGAGACGGAACTCGATCTCCCGCCCGTCATGGGCGAGCCGGATCACGTCGGCGGGATCGAGAGCCAGCCGCGAGGGTGGAAGGCGGAAGGCTGCGCTTTCGCGCCCGGTCCAGGCCTCGAGTAGCGCAAGACGGCAGCGGCGTTCCGCCTCTTCGGGCGGCACCGCCATCGGAAAGCTCTCCGATGTGATCCGCGTCGTGTCGACCGTGATGCGCTGCGCCTCGACTAGCGCGGTGTCGTAATCCTCGTCGGCGCGGGCGATCTGCCACTTCAGCGCCTGCGGCAGCTCGGTTTCCTGGCTGCGGATCAGTTCCAGCACGTCACCCTCGCGGGTAGCTACGAGGTGATCGGGGTCGATGGTCAAGACCGACGCCCGGCCACGCATCACGAAACGAATGATCCCTTCGGTCTCCACGGCGTCGAAACCAAAATGCCGCGACAGCGTGGTGATGGAGGCGCGTGGGCTTTCCAGTGCGCCGATGACATATCCCTCGACCGCGCCCCAGAGCCCGGAGACATCAATCCGATCCTCGGGCATGCCTGCCCGCAGGCAGAGGTGCCGCACGAGGGCGGCCAGCGAGACCGCGCCAAGGCGTCCGGTCAGCCAGTGGCCGAGCCGCCAGTTCGGACCGTCGGTCCAGACGCCGGTCAGTTCCGGGAAGAACGGATAGGGCCGTGCATCCCAGGTCCAGGCGGCGCATTCCGGGACATGAACCATCCGGTCGCCATAGACTGAGGACACCGGATTGTTCGCAGCCTCGCCCCACCAGAGATAGCTCGCCTCGAGATAGGCGCGCTGGATCGCATCGTCGCGCCAGCCCCGCGAGAAATGTGGCGTGAAGCTCTCGGAGGACTTCGGATCGAAGAAGACGTTGGGCTGGTTGGTGCCACGATCGATGGCGGGGCAGCCGAGTTCGGTGAACCGGATCGGCTTCGACTGCGGGACCCATGCCGTCGGCGTCGCGCTCTCCACCCCGCCCGGGCGGTCGTAATGCTGGTTCGACCACCAGGCGCGCAGATCCTTGTAGCGGAAGACCCACGGCTTTCCCGCTGCACCATCGGTGATCGGCGTTCGCACCTGAGCCGACCGATCGGCGGCGCTGGCGTAGAACCAGTCGAAGCCTTCGCCACCCGCGATGTTCGCCTGCAGATACGCCCGATCGTAGATCGCGGGCCAGCTATCGGCGGCGTCGAGATGCTCGAACCCGTCCCGCCAGTCGGAGAGCGGCATGTAGTTGTCGATGCCGACGAAATCGATCTCCGGATCGGCCCAGAGCGGATCGAGGTGGAAGAACACATCGCCGCTGCCGTCGGCCGGCTGGTGCCCGAAATACTCCGACCAGTCGGCGGCATAGCCGATCTTCGTCCCGGACCCGAGGATCGAGCGCACATCCGCGAGCAGGTCCCGGTAGGCCTGCACCGCCGGATAGGTGCTGGCGGCCGAGCGGATCGTCGTCAGCCCCGGCATCTCGGTGCCGATCAGGAAGGCGTCGACCCCGCCCGCCGCCGCACAGAGATGGGCGTAGTGCAGCACCATGCGCCG
>JBARWP010000532.1:0-5057 GCA_049646905.1 Pseudaminobacter sp.
GTGCTAGATAGTGGAAAAGTCGCTGAAGGAGAAAGATCGTTGGCCGAAGTCGTCGCCATCAAGCCCGTTCCGGAAGGCCCGGTCACAACCGCGCTGAGTGAAGGCGTCCTGCGCATCAGGCTGTCCAATCCTCCGGCCAATGCGCTGTCGCTCGCGGTTTTGGCAGCACTCCAGCAGGAGTTCGACCGTGCGCGCGACGACCAGGCGGTTCGGGTCATCATCCTGTCGGCTGCCGGCAAGGTCTTCAGCGCCGGGCATGATCTCAAGGAGATCAGCGCCCACCGTGGTGAGGCGGATCGGGGCAGGGCGTTCTTCGAACGGGTCATGGATGACTGTGCGCGCCTGATGCAGACGATCATACGCCATCCCAAGCCGGTGATAGCCGAAATCGACGGGCTGGCGACGGCTGCGGGGCTGCAGCTTGTGGCAAGCTGCGACCTTGCCATCTGCACGCAGGAGTCGACCTTCTGCACGCCCGGAGTCAATATCGGCCTGTTCTGTTCCACGCCGATGGTGGCGCTCTCGCGCAATGCGTCGCGCAAGCAGGCCATGGAAATGCTGCTGACCGGCGAGACGATCGATGCCACCACCGCCCGCGAATTCGGGCTGGTCAATCGGGTCGTGCCACGTGAATATCTAAATCAGGTCGTCAATAAATACGCGCAAACCATTGCATCCAAATCGCCTTTGACACTCAAGATCGGCAAGGAAGCCTTTTATGCGCAGATCGAAATGGGCCTAAAGCAAGCATATGAATATGCCTCGCGCGTAATGGTGGAGAACATGCTGGCACGCGATGCGGCCGAAGGTATCGGCGCTTTCATGGAAAAGCGCGACCCGCAATGGAAGGGTGAATAGGTTTGGACACCGGTCGCTCCACCATGAACCACGACGCCTACGAAGACGCCTATATTTCCGGCATCCTGAATTCGGTGAAGACGGTAGCCATTGTCGGCGCTTCCGCCAATGACATAAGGCCGAGCTTCTTCGTGGCAAAATATCTGATCGACAAGGGATATGAGGTCTATCCGGTCAATCCCGGCCAGGCGGGCAAGGAAATCCTCGGCAGGACGGCCTATGCCAGCCTGGCCGATATTCCGGTCCCGATCGACATGGTGGATATCTTTCGCTCATCCGACGCGGTGACGCCGGTCATCGAGCAAGCGATGGCGCTTCGGCCCCTGCCGAAGGTGATCTGGATGCAACTCACCATCCGCAACGACGAGGCGGCCGCGCGTGCGGAAGCCGCCGGCATCAAAGTGGTGATGAATCGCTGTCCGAAGATCGAATATGCGAGGCTGTCGGGAGAGATCGGCTGGAACGGTATCAATTCGCGGGTGCTGTCTTCGAAGAAGCCGATCATGCGCAGCAACTTCCAGAGCTTCGGGGTGCGGCAA
This sequence comes from Pseudaminobacter sp., assembly GCA_049646905.1. Lineage (GTDB taxonomy): Bacteria > Pseudomonadota > Alphaproteobacteria > Rhizobiales > Rhizobiaceae > Pseudaminobacter. The sequence goes on from JBARWP010000532.1 coordinate 1,398, forward strand.
AAATAGGCAGAAAAATATTCTAGCCAAGCCGCAGCCAACGAGGATTTCGTTCCAAAGCTCTCGGGCGCAGAGCATTTTCCCCTTTGCATTTGCAGCTAGGCTCCTCCAAACATAGCACGGGATTTCAGGATCAGCCTTTTCGGAGAATAAAATGTCGCAACATACCCCAGGCTTCAACACGCTCGCCGTCCATGCCGGCGCAAAACCCGACCCGGCCACCGGCGCGCGGGCGACGCCGATCTATCAGACAACCTCGTTCGTGTTCGAAAATGCCGACCACGCTGCGTCGCTGTTCGGGTTGAAGGCCTTCGGCAACATCTATACCCGCATCATGAACCCGACGCAGGCCGTGCTGGAAGAGCGCGTCGCGGCTCTCGAAGGTGGCACGGCAGCCCTTGCCACTGCATCCGGCCAGGCCGCGCATCTGCTCGTTTTCCACACGCTGCTGGAGGCAGGCGACAATTTCGTTGCGGCCCGCACGCTTTATGGCGGCACGATCAACCAGTTCGGCCACGCCTTCAAGAATTTCGGCTGGGAAGTGCGCTGGGCCGACGTCAACGATCCGGCAAGCTTCGAAAAGCTGATCGACGACAGGACCAAGGCAATCCACATCGAGAGCCTCGCCAATCCGGGCGGTGAATTCGTCGACATCGCGGCGATTGCCGAAGTCGCCCACAAGCATGGCTTGCCGCTGATCGCCGACAACACGCTGGCCTCGCCCTATCTGCTGCGTCCGATCGAGCACGGCGCCGACATCGTCGTGCATGCGCTGACCAAGTTCATCGGCGGCCACGGCAACTCCATCGGCGGCATCCTTGTCGATGGCGGCACCTTCGACTGGTCGAAGTCCAAGAAGTTTCCCATGCTGTCGGCGCCGCGGCCCGAATATGGCGGCATGGTGCTGCACGAGACGTTCGGCAACTTCGCTTTCGCCATTGCCGCGCGCGTGCTTGGCCTGCGTGACTTGGGGCCCGCCATCTCTCCGATGAATGCCTTCCTGATCCTGACCGGACTGGAAACCCTGCCGTTGCGCATGCAGCGCCATTGCGACAATGCGCTGGAGGTGGCCAAGTGGCTGTCGAAGCAGGACAAAATATCCTGGGTCTCCTATCCGGGCCTCGAAGGCGACAAGAACCACGCGCTCCACAAGAAATACTCGCCAAAGGGCGCGGGCGCCGTCTTCACCTTCGGCCTGAAGGGCGGTTACGAAGCCGGCATCAAATTCGTCGAAGGCCTGGAGCTCTTCTCCCACCTTGCCAATATCGGCGATACCAAGTCGCTGGTCATCCACCCGGCCTCGACCACCCACCGGCAGCTCTCCGAGGAGCAGCGAATTGCCGCGGGGGCGGGCGATGAAGTGGTGCGGATTTCTGTTGGCATCGAAGACGTCAAGGATATCATTGCCGACATCGAGCAGGCGCTGGCACAGGTCTGATCCTTTCGGCATGAAGCTTGCGCGATTGCGGAGCTTTTCATGGCGGAACCGAGATTTGTCCCAGTCGATATCGTGGCCGGCGCTGCCGAAGAGGGAGCGCCGGCGCCGGACCGCATCATTTCAGGCAATCCGCAGTTCAGGACCTGGAATGTCGAGGAGGCCGAAGGCGGCCTCTATGCCGGCATCTGGGAATCCACGCCCGGCAAATGGCGCATCGAATATGACGAATGGGAATTCTGCCATATCCTCTTCGGCGTCTCGGTGGTCACCGAGGATGGCGGGGAGGTCCGCAGGGTCGAGGCGGACGACAGTTTCATCATCCGACCCGGCTTCAAGGGAAGCTGGGAAGTGCTTGAAACGACACGCAAGGAATATGTGATCAGGACTGCCTGAGGCGTCTCCGGAAGTTACCATTCACAGACCAGCCGCTCCAGCCCATGGAAATGATAGCTGTCGCGGAAGCATGGCGGTTCGGCAATATGAAGGCCTGGCAGCCGGTCAAAAAGCGTCTTCAACGACACCTGCAGTTCCAGCCGGGCCAGCGGCGCGCCGATACAGAAATGGATACCGGCGCCGAAGGACACGTTTTTCTGATCTTCCCGCCCGGGCTTGAAACTGCGCGGCGTCCGAAACGCCAGCGGGTCATTATTCGCGCATGCCAGCAGCAGGCCGACCTGGTCGCCCGGCTTTATGCGGACCCCGTCGCCGGCCTCCATGTCCTCATAGACATAGCGGGTGAACATGTGCAGCGGCGCATCGATGCGCAGGCATTCCTCGACAGTCGCCGCGGTGCCCTGCGGCGTTGCGAAAAATCGGCGCGGATCGCCGCCTTGGGCCAGAAGCGTGTTTAGCGCATTGCCGGTCTGGTGAACGGTCGCCTCATGGCCGGCATTGAGCAACAGGATGACCGATGAGACCAGTTCGTCTTCGCTCAACTTCTGCCCGTCTTCCTGGGCGGATATGAGAAGACTGAGCAGGTCATCTGCTGGTTTCCTGCGGCGCTCGGCGATGTAGGCGCGAAGGAAATCGGCAAATGAGCCGGCAGCGGCATTGGCCCTGTCTTCGGCCTCGCGGTCGCGCCCGTGCATATACATGGCGACCATGTCGTGCGACCACTCAAGCAGTTGCGGCCCCATCTCCACCGGCACGCCAAGCATTTCAGCGATGATGGTGATCGGCAGCGGTGCGGCATAGGCGGGCAGCAGATCCGTTTGGCCTTGCGGCTCGAACCGATCGATCAGCTCATTGGCCAGTTGCTCGACGCGCGGCCGCAGCCGTTCCACCTGCCGTGACACGAAGGCACGGTTCACCAACGTACGCAGGCGCGTGTGAACCGGCGGTTCCAGTTCCAGCATCGAATTGGCCTCGACGGCATCGAATGCCGCCAGATGACGGCGGTCACCAGGTTTGCCCTGATTGTCGGCGGCGCCTTGCGGTTTCTGGCGCCCGAAGCGACGGTCGCGCAGGATGCGATTGACATCGTCATAGCCGCCAAAACACCAGAAGCCGTAATCCTCCCAGAAGAAGGTAGATGCGCTCGCGTGCAGCCAGGCATAGGCCTCATACGGGTTCTGCACGAAACGCTGCTCATGCGGATCGAGCCGTAGTCTCCGGGTCGGCAGGTCGAAATCGAGATAGGCCGGTGCCGGCGGACTTTCCTGCATGCGCGTTTTCCGTTGGATCAGGACGGCGAAGAGCCGTCCCAACCGTAGAGCCAGTCGAGATCATGTGCCAGCTTGTCGGAAGGCAGCGCCTTCAGCACCAGATTGCGTGCAAAGGCGACCGGCCCGCGCGCATGCCAGGCGAAGTGGTTGAGCGCACCGCGCCGTGCCACTTTGGCGATGCGTGGCCGCCGCGAGGCCTCCCACGCCGCAAGCGCAGCCGGAAGGCTCTCAGAGGCCGCCGTGACATGTGCGGCAAGCGTATCGGCGTCTTCGATCGCCATGGCTGCACCCTGGGCGGCAAAAGGCGGCATGGCATGCGCGGCATCGCCGATCAGCGCCATGCCCGGCGCCGTCCAGCGTGTCTGCGGGGCGACCGTATGGATCGGCCAAACCCGCCATTCAGCACCGTGATCCGCCAGTGAGGCGAGTGCTGGCGCGATCCCGCCTATTGCCCGCCGCAATTGCGAAACGTCACTGTACCCGTTCCAGTTTTCCGCAATGCGCCGGCCGGGCGTGAAGGCCACGAGATTGAATGCATTACCGTCTCGCACCGGATAGACG
>JBARWP010000533.1:0-14847 GCA_049646905.1 Pseudaminobacter sp.
GCGATCGGCGACAACAACACCACCGGCGCGTTTTTGGGCCAGAAGTTCAGCCTGGATGTGACCGAGGTTGAACCGGACGCCGATGTGGTGGCCGCCTTCGAGGCGATGGCGGCCAGGGGCGAGCGCTATGTGCTGGCCGACCTGTCGGCACAGCAGTTGCTGTCGATCGCCGACATCGCCCGCGACAAGGGCGTGCTGTTGTTCAATGTCGGCGCCACCGACGACAGGTTGCGCGAGGAGGACTGCCGGGCCAATATCTTCCACATCGCACCCACCCGCAGCATGCTGGCCGACGGACTGGCGCAATATCTGGTCTGGAAGCAATGGCGCCGCTGGGTGCTGCTCTACGGCTCGCATGAGCGCGACCATCTGTTCGCCGAGGCGCTGCGGCGCGCGGCCACCCGCTTCGGGGCCGAGATCCTGGCCGAGAAGGAGTTCGAGGACACCGGCACGGCGCGGCGCACCGATACCGGCGTCATCCAGATCCAGAAGCAGATGCCGGTGTTCACCCAAGGCCTGCCCGAGCATGACGTGGTGCTGGTGGCCGACGAGAGCGAGGTCTTCGGCACCTATGTGCCGTTCCGCACCTGGACGCCGCGGCCGGTGGCCGGCAGCGCCGGGCTGATCCCCTCCTCCTGGCATCCGGCGCATGAGCAATGGGCGGGGATGCAGATGCAGAACCGGTTCGAGAAGGCGATCGGCCGGCGCATGCTGGCCAAGGACATCCAGGCCTGGACGGCGGTACGCATCATCGGCGAGGCCGCCACAAGGACCAACAGCGGCGAGCCGGCCAGGATCGAGGCCTTCATCCGCTCCGAGGACTTCTCGATTGCCGCCTTCAAGGGCCAGAAGCTGACCTTCCGCACCTGGAACTGGCAGCTGCGCCAGCCCATCATCCTGGGCGACGCCAAGTCGGTGGTGACGACCTCGCCGCAGGAGGGCTTCCTGCACCAGGTGTCCGAACTCGACACGCTCGGCGTCGACGAGCCGGAGACGGCATGCGTTTTCCAGTGAGCGACAGCAGCAGGCAAGCAGGACCACAGCCAAGATCACAGCGGGAGGAACCATGAAGGGAAAAGGCGGATTTCTGGTCGCAGGCGCGCTGGCGGCCGCAATAGTGGGGCTGACGCCGGTGCCGGCGCTCGCCTACAAGGTCTATGTCTCCAACGAGAAGGACAACACCGTCAGCGTGGTGGATTCGACCACCATGGAAGTGATCAATACCATCCAGGTTGGCCAGCGCCCGCGCGGCATCACCATCTCGCATGACGGCAAGTTCATCTATCTGTGCGCCAGCGACGACGACACCATCCAGATCATCGACACGGCCACCGACCAGATCGTGGGCTCGCTGCCCTCGGGGCCGGACCCGGAACTGTTCGTGCTGTCGCCCGACGGCACGCGGCTCTATGTCGCCAACGAGGACGACAATCTGGTCACCGTGATCGACCTGGAGACGAAGAAGGTGATCGCCGAGGTACCGGTGGGGGTGGAGCCGGAGGGCATGGGGGTGAGCCCGGACGGCTCGGTCATGGTCAACACCTCCGAGACCACCAACATGGCGCATTTCATCGACACCGAGACGCATGAGATCGCCGACAACGTGCTGGTCGATTCCCGGCCGCGCTTTGCCGAGTTCACGCCCGACGGCAGCCAGGTGTGGGTGAGCGCGGAGATCGGCGGCACGGTCTCGGTCATCGACAATCAAAGCCGCGAGGTGATCCACAAGATCGGCTTCGAGATCCCGGGGCTGCGCTCCGAATCGATCCAGCCGGTGGGCGTGCGCATCACCGCCGACGGCACCAAGGCCTATGTCGCGCTCGGGCCGGCCAACCGGGTGGCGGTGGTCGACACCAAGAGCTACGAGGTGCTCAAATACGTGCTGGTCGGCCAGCGCGTGTGGCAGCTTGCCTTCACGCCCGACCAGAAGACCATCATCAGCACCAACGGCGTGTCCAACGACATCACCTTCATCGATGTCGCCACCGACGAGCCGGTCCAGTCCGTCACCGTGGGCGCACTGCCCTGGGGCGTCGTCGTCTCGCCGAACTAACCCGCAACGTTCCGTCAGGAGGACGGCCCGGGCAACCGGGACACACACACAGAGAAGTCAGGCAATCGAAGGGAGAGAGAGATGAGAAACCACCGGGCAATCGCCTTTGCCGCCATGATCGGGGCCGCCCTTGCGGTCTCGCAGGGCTGGGCCCAGGATGCCGACGACGACGATGACGACGACGGCCCCAAGCTCACCCGCGCCAGCCAGGACGTGCCAGAACTGGTGCTGGGCTCGGCCGAGGACAGCTTCACCGTCAACCAGAAGGACTTCGAGCTGATCGCCGGCCAGGGCTATCGCTGGAAGATCACCTCGGCGGCGGGGCTGGAATACAAGTTCCACACCGACCTGTTCCGCAATGTGTGGATGAACCAGATCGTCATCAACGACCTCGAGGTCCACATGAACGGCGCCCCGGCCTGGCTCGAATTCGATTCCGAAGGCACCATGCAGATCCAGTTCACAACCGTGCGGCCCGGCATCTACACATGGTCCGTCCCAGACCTCGAAGACAAGGGTATGAAAGGAACAATCACAATAAAGTAGGCCATACGGTCCGCTACAGGCCGGTGCCTGCAGCGGACCGGCCCATGTCGGCACTACGGTGGCGATCATGGACAGAAGTACCGGATCATAGCCGCTGACAAGACCGGCCCGGTCGGGCTAATCCGCTGGATGGCTTATCGTGCCGTGTAGCCGCCATCGACGAGATGGTAGCTGCCGGTCATGAAGCTTGCCCGCTCCGACAGCAAAAAGCATGTCAGTGCCGAAACCTCTTCCGGCGTGCCGAGCCTGTTTGCGGCATGGAGAGCGGCAAGCTGACCGAGCGTCTCGGCATCGAGATTTTTCGACAGCAACGGCGTGTCGATGAAGGCAGGTCCGACCGCATTGATCCGGACCCCTTGCGTGGCATATTCAATCGCCGCCGACTTGGTCAGGCCAATCAGGGCATGCTTGGCCGCGACATAGGCGCAGGCATTGGCCCAGCCGACCGATCCGAGGATCGATGACATGTTGACGATAGCGCCGCCGCCCGATTCCAGCATGGCGGCTATCTCGTATTTCATGCCGTAGAACACGCCGTTCAGGTTGATGTCGATCACCTGGTGCCAGCCATCGAGCGGGTAGTCGGCCGTCGGTTCGCTCGGCCCGCCTATACCGGCATTGTTGACCGCCAGATGCAGGCCGCCGCAATTCTCCACCGCGAACGCGACCATGCGCGCGACTGCTTCGGCATCCGCGACATCGACTACGAAAGTATGTGCCTTCCCTGCGCTGGCCTTGATCGTTTCGACTGTCGCTTTTGCGGCCTCAAGGTCCAGATCCGCCACGATCACCTCGGCGCCACCGTTGGCGAGTTCGCCCGCTATCGCCGCGCCGATCCCGGAACCCGCACCCGTGACGATCGCGATCTTACCGTTGAATTCCTTCATTTTGGAGCCGCCTCTTTGCCAGCCGCCGGCACTCGGATGCCCGACGTGAGTTCAAGAACAGGCGTCGTCGAGTACGCGACCGCCCACCATCCAACGCCTGTGCCGCATCCTTCTTCGTGGGCGGCCTTTCGTCCTTGATGGAGATCAATGCTGCGACCGGCCCGAAAATGGAAAGAAGATAGGATGTGGAGAAAGACTGCACTTCTCGTCCCGATCTTCTGGATCATCGCCGGATTGCCGGCCATGGGACAGGCCCTGCACGATGTCCATCGGAATGCCGGCGTCGCCTGCGAGGCGTGCCATCAGGAAACACCGCCGGCCCTCACACCGCCCGACACGGCCTGCGTGGCCTGCCATGGAACGATGCTAGACGGCAGGCAAGGCGCCATATCGCCGGATCCGCATCGTTCTCCGCATCTGGGCACGGGCGAGGTTCCGGCCTGTAGTGACTGCCACCACATCCACCGCCCCTCGGAAGTGACCTGTGTCATGTGTCACCGGGGCTTTCAGTTCAACATCAAGTGACGGGTAAGGAAAGTAAGGGCCATGCAAGATAAAGCGCGAGCAAGCATGTCAAGACGGAGCCTTATGGCCGGAATCGGAGCAGGTTCCGGTATCGCCGGACTGGCGGCGGTCACCCCGGCCGGCGCGGCTCTGCTTCCACAGCCCGGCACCACCGAGGAATTCGATATCATCGTCCTCGGCACGGGTATGGCGGGCTGCGCCGCGGCCCTGGAGGCCGTTTCGCGCGGTGCGCGTGTGGCGATCATCGAAAAGAGCGAGGAAAGCCGTGCCGGTGGCAATTCCCTGCTTGCCGGAGGCTATTTCGCCATGCCGAGGTCGGACTCGCAGGCGGACCGGGATGCTTATCTGGAAGACTTCATCACGAAGGGCCAGGGGCGAGGCAACAAGGAAATCTACGCGCTCATGACCGAGCATGCGCGCGCCGACGTGGCATGGCTGGTCGAGAACGGCGTCGAATTCCAGCCGGAAGGCGATATGCCGCCCTACCGCGTATCGGCCGCGCTTGTGGCCCCGGGTGCCTATATGGGCATGCCGCGTATGCTGAAGGGCCTTCGCGAGACCATCGCGGGCAAGGGCGGGGTTTTCCGCTTCGAGACCAAGGCGCGCCAACTCATCCTGGATGAGCGCGGCGCTGTGGCCGGTGTCCGCTGTCTCGGCAGTGCCGGCGTGGTGGATTTCCTGGCCGGCTCGGTCGTGATCGCCACGGGCGGCTATGGCGGCAACACACAGATGCTGGAAGCCTATTCCGACCCCAATGCAGGTGCCATGATGGTACGGGGAATTACCTGGGCAACCGGCGACGGCCTCACGATTGCCCAGGAGGCAGGCGCAGGCCTGCGCGGCATGGGTGGTCTTGGCGCACTGCACGTGGCAGCGGTCGATGAGATCGAGACCGCGGCGGGCAATCCGTTCTCGGCCCTGCCATTCTGCATAGCGGTCAATCGCCAGGGCAAGCGCTTCGTCGACGAATCCAATGGCTATGTCGCCCATGGCAAGGCCGTGCTCGGCCAGCCCGGACAGCGGTCTACGCTGATCTTTGACGAGAAGATCAAAGCTCTTGCGGGACCTGCCGCATCACTGGCGACCTTCTCACGGCTCGGGATAAAGACTTTCGAGGCAGACTCGCTTGAGGAACTTGCCGCACTGGTCGATATCCCCGCCGATACGCTGGTCGCGACCATTCACGCATTCAACGAAGCGGTTACAGACGAGGCAGCGACCGCTGGCGATCCACCCAAGGCTGCCCTCGCCCACCGGATAGAGACACCGAAATTCTATGCCTTCCATCCACTCGCACCGGGCATCACACTGACCTTCGGCGGCCTCATGATCGATGGCCGCGCGCGGGTTCTGGAAGCCGACGGGCGCGTGATCGCAGGGTTGTATGCGGCAGGCGAAGGAGCTGGCGCCGTCTTCTTCGATGACTATATCGGCGGCGGGTCGATGTCCAACTGCCTTGTCATGGGCCGCATCGCCGGGCGTGAGGCGGTGGCCTGACACGAGGGCGTGCCATGCCGGTGTCTCCGAACGGCAGGTCGGCAGCCTGCCGTTCGAGAATCCTCCCTACGGCATTGCCATCGGGCTGGTCGGCGAAGAGCGCTTGACCGGCTGTTCCTATGGAGAATCCGCATGCCACGCCGTATTCTCGTCATCGTTGGACATCCCGACGGCAATCCGAAACGCCTGTGCCGGGCGTTGGCCGAGAGCTATGTCGAGGGTGCACGTTCAGCCGGTCACGAGGTTCATCGGGTAGACCTGGCAAAGCTGGACATCCCCTTGCTGCGCTCGATGGATGAATTCCAGCACGGCCTGATCCCGCCGGATCTCCGGGATGCGGCCGAGGCCATCAGACGGGCCGAGCACATCGTCTTTGTCTTCCCGCTGTGGCTCGGCACCATGCCGGCCCTGCTCAAGGCGTTTCTGGAACAGGTGATGCGCCCGGGCCTCGCCTTCACTTATCCGGAAGAGAAAGGTGGCTTTACGGCAACGCTGCTCAAGGGACGCTCGGCCCACCTTCTGGTCACCATGGGAATGCCCGCTCCCATTTACCGGCTCTGGTATCTGGGCCACGGTGTCGCCGGCATGCGCCGCAACATCCTGAATTTTGTCGGCATCAAGCCCGTGCGCGAGACCCTGTTCGGACTGGTGGAAGGCGTCAGTGATGCGAGGCGCAAGAAGTGGATTGCGGCCGTGCGTGCACTCGGAGAGCGAGCCGGCTGAACTGTCGCAGGTCAGGGCACGAGAACGGCAGCACCGGCAAGGCGCCCTGCACGGAGGTCTGCCAACGCCTCATTGGCTCGCTCGAGCGAATATGTGGTGGTCTGCGTGCGCACTCCCGCCGCCCGTGCAAGCGGGAAGAACTCCTCGGCATCCCTGCGCGTCAGATTGGCCACCGAGACAAGCTCGCGCTCTTCCCACAGCAGCGAATAGGTCATGGACGGGATGTCGCTCATATGGATGCCGCCGCACACCACGCGTCCGCCTTTGTGCACGGCACGAAGGGCCGGAACGAGCGGGCCGACCGGTGCGAAAATGATCGCTGCATCGAGACTTGCCGGTGGGGTTTCATCCGAACCCCCTGCCCAGGCAGCGCCGAGGTCGAGTGCAAAATGCTGCGCCTCGACGTCGCCCGGTCGCGTGAAGGCAAAGACCTGCCTTCCCTGCCAGACGCAGACCTGGGCGATGATATGGGCGGCAGCACCGAAGCCATAGAGGCCGATACGCCGCCCCTCCCCAGCTTTCTTCAGCGATCGCCAGCCGATGAGGCCGGCGCAAAGCAGCGGTGCCAGCGCGACGGGATCCGCATGCTCATCAAGGTCGAAAGCAAAATCGGCGTCAGCTATCGTGTGGGTCGCAAAGCCGCCGTCACGGGTATAGCCGGTGAATGATGGCCGGTCGCAGAGATTTTCCGCGCCTGCCCGGCAGTAGGAATATGTGCCGCAGCTATGGCCGAGCCAGGGAACGCCGAGCCGCGAAGCGGCCACTCCGGATCCGAACGCATCCACCACTCCGACGATCTCGTGGCCAGGCACGAGCGGAAGCTTCGGGTGCTGGAGCTCTCCATCGACGACATGCAGGTCCGTTCGGCACACCGCGCAGGCTTCAATTTTCAGCCGGATTTCGCCTGGCCCAGGCAGCGGATCCGTCCGCTCGGCAAATACGAGCGGCGTTCCCGGTTTTTCCAGCACCATTGCCTTCATCGCAAATCTCTACACGGCAAGATGCACCAAATGAGCCCAAGACGGGAAACCCTTCCGGACACGGTTCAGTGGCCCCGGCCGGAAGGCAACCTCGCACTTTGGATGCCTCAAGCGCGCTGGCGACATCTTCGTCCGCGAGTTGCGGAAAGTGGAGATAGTGATGGCTGAGCGCGCGAAAGCGCCCTGGCTGGCTGAGGCAGACGATCCGGTCGGCCTCCTGAGCCAATTCGGCGATGGTCTCCGGAGGGGCGACAGGAACGGCAACAATGATTTCGCGCGGTGACCGCCGCTTCAGGGCGCGGATCGCAACCTTAATGGTCGTTCCCGTGGCGGCACCGTCATCGACAAGGAGGACCGTCTTGTCGGTGACGGAAATCGGCCGCCGGCCGGCCCGGTAGGCAAGCCGGCGACGCTCCAACTCCGGCCGCTCCCGGGAGACCAGGGTCCGCAGTTCCACATCCTCAAGGCCGTAAGCCTCGATGATCTCGCGGTTGAGGACTATGTCAGGCGGTTCGCCATCGACGATGGCAGCCACTGCAAGCTCCGGATTTCCGGGGGCCCCGACCTTGCGTACGATGACGAGGTCGAGTGGTGCCTTCAGCACCCTGGCGATCTCGGCGGCAACCGGCACGCCGCCACGCGGCAGCGCCAGCACCACCGGATCGGCGAGGCCGAGCTTTTCAAGCTCACCCGCCAACTCGTGTCCAGCCTCCATCCGGTCGCGGAACATGGCCTCATGCCGCCTGCCAGAGCTCACGCATGGATTTCTTCATCGAATTCCGGACCTGCACGATCTCGCCCTTCGAGAGATGCCGGCTGAGCAGCCGGAAGACTGCCGTTACAGCCGCATCCGGATCGTTCAGCAGGTCGTCGGAGAAATCGGCCTGAATGCGGGCCACGAAATCCTCTTTCTTCCGTTCCGCGACGGGGGTTTCCAGTGGCTTCCAGCCTTCGAAATAGATGCCGCGTATCAGGACAGGCAACTGTGCCGCGAGGTCGGTCATCTCCGACAGTGGCAACCAGTCGCGAAGCGCCTGGAGAACGCTGCGCAGGAGACGGTAGGCACGCCGCTCTGGCCAGCCGAGATCCTCGGCAAGTTCGTTGGTCCATTGCTGTGCCTGCTGGGCGGCCTGGGTGAAGGTGGTGATGGATGTGCTGCTCATGCAAGTTCTCCATAGTCTTCGTCGACCTGCACCATCGGTACGCTTCGGGCGAGGCGCACCAATGACAGGGCGGCGCATCAGGCTGCCTTGACGGCGATTTGCTTTTCCGCCTGCTTGGCCTCGGCGGTCTTGGGCAGGTTCACCGTCAGCACACCTTTGGCGAAGGTCGCCTCGATCTTGTCCGCATCGACGCCCTCGGGCAGGAGGAAGCTCCTTTGGAACGAGCCATAACGGCGCTCGGACAGATAATAGTCCTTCTGCTTTTCTTCCTTCTCCTCGCTCTTCTCGCCCTTGATGGTCAGCGTGTGATTGGAGAGCTTGATCTCGACGTTCTTCTCATCGAGGCCGGGAAGCTCGGCGGTGATCTCGTAATCGTTGTCCTTCTCGACCAGATCGACTGCGGGTGCGAGCTGCCATTTGGCTTGGACATGCGGCACTTCGAGGCCGAACACCCTGGACGGGAGCCGCCAGTTGAACGGGCGGAAGTCATCGAACAGACGGTCTACCTCTCGACGCAGGCTTTCGAACGGACTCCAATCCGCGGCTTCGGTCGAGGACTGGGATTTCTTGACGGGCAGTTTGGTAGCAGCTTCGGCCATGGCCGATCTCCTTGCGCTTGACGTTTTCCCCTGCAGATGCCGCCGCCTCCGCCCTTCCACCTTTGGGTCTCCCCAGAGGCGCTAGAGCCGGAGGACAGCGGACCCGCCTGCCGGATGTCATCGCCGATCCCGGTTCATCGCCAACGCCGATAGCGTTTGAAACGCCTCGTTCGCGCCGCTTCGCCCAAGTCAGGCTCAATCCGGCAAGGACCTCAGCAAACCCCGTCTGCCGCTCTACCTCATTGATGAGAGTCAAACCGGGAAAGAAAGGTTGCGGCCAAACCGGTTCAAAGATGCTCCTCCTCAAAATCGGCACAGGAAAGACCGATGACATCGAGGCCGGCGGCCAGATAATCGGCAAGCAGCGGCTCGCCACACAGATATCCGGCAGTGTGCTCATTATGCGCGTCAGCGGCCTGGTTTCGCACGCTTTCCCAGTCACTCAACTCACCGTCATCGCGCCCGAGCCACATGAGTGTCACCAGATCGATCTGTTCGTCGTCCGAAAGGTCGGAGATGAGCGAAGTCAGTTCCTCCTGTACCGGATCGTCTTCATGGTCCTGGAGAATGGCGGCATCGCTGTCATCCGTCGGGTTGGAGCCGGAGTCCGGCTCGGTTGAAGCTTCCTTCACGTCGAACTGCCGGGCCTTCATGATGATGAAGCACACCGTCTCAAGCGGCACTGCCAGTTCAGGCACCTGCTCCTCTTCGCTTCCCATTCCGTGTTTCATCGTCGCTGTCCTTTCTTGCTCGCCTGCCATGATACGCCGACAGTCCTGCCGAGGTTCCGGCTCCTTGACGTCAACCGGGGGAAATCGGTCTCGGCTACGTCAAAATCCGGCTTGTGCCCCGCCTTCTTCACCCGGCACGAGCAGGTCCAGCAGATGGTGCCGGAAGAGTTCGGTGACGCCGGCCCGGTTCAGATGATCGGTATCGGCATAGAAGCGGGGATCGATGATTGACTCGGAGAAGTCGGCGAAATCTGCGCCGTACCTGCCGGCAAGCGCCTGCAGTGCGGCATCGAACTCCGCTTCGCCCTCAAGCAGCGCCCGAAAACGTGGCGGCAAGGGAAACTTGACGATCGTGACCTTCGTGCCATGCCCTCGAGCAAGATCGAGCAGGCGGCCCAGAACCTCCAGATAGCGCGCCTCCTGCCTGGAGCCGTCCGAGATATCGGGGTAGAGATATTCGATCCGCTTCTTTTCAGCCGATGCCGAAGGTCTGAAGACGCGGTCGAAAGACGCCTCGCCTTCCCAGCTGTCCTGACGAAAGCGGTCCCGATTGTTGATCTTGTAAAAGCCGGTCGCGTAGTCGGCAAGTGCGCGCGGATCGACGCTTTCATGCAGGACATGGGACCACAGAAGCCCGAACAGTGCCGGCCGGAGCGGTGTGCGACCAAGCAGCTTGGGGTCGGCGATGCGCTCCTCGTTCCACATTGGCGAGCGGAAGGCGAAACCATCGGCGACGTAGAGGATGGCGCGAGTGCGATGCTCGCGGAGGAAATATTCCAGGACAAGGCGCTGATAGAGCGGCCCCGTGCCGGGAGCGGCGAGCTTGAGAATCTTCAGGCCGCTTTCCTGCTCCATCAGTCCGTTGAACCCGTCGAAATCAAGCGACATGGCATGGGAGGCACCGAGGCCCAGTCGAAATCCTGATCCACGGCCGTCTCGATCTTGAAGATGGGGTTCATGTGACCGTTGCGGTGGACGAGCCATTCGGCTCCGGCGAAAAGCAGCGCGTAAAGGGCAAGCCGACCGAAATTCCGTTCCCCTTCGCAGGCGCCTGTGATTTTTCATGGAATGAGGACCCTGTTTAGGGGGTGATTTTCGTCCAAACGGGACCCCTTAACGTGGGGTCATCAAGATGCCTCCGGTTTCATCGGAGGCATTTGTTTTGGATGTTGATTGTGGAGACGATTGCAAAGATCCGCCGGCTGTCGCTGGTGCAGGGAAAGTCGATCAAGGCGATCTGCCGGGAGTTGAATATCTCCCGGAAGGTGGTGCGCAAGGTGCTGCGGTCGGACGAGACGGAGTTCCGCTACGAGCGCAAACATCAGCCGTATCCTCGCATGGGCGCCTGGCGTGAGAAGCTCGATCTGCTTCTGTCAGTGAATGCGGCGAAGTCTCCGCGGGAGCGGCTGACGCTGATCCGGATATACGAGGAGCTTCGCGGCCTCGGCTATGACGGCAGCTACAGTTCGGTGTGGCGGCATGCACAGGATTGGGAAGAGCAACGCGGCAGCGCCGCGGCGGAGGCCTACATCCCGCTGAGCTTCGCGCCGGGTGAAGCCTACCAGTTCGACTGGAGCCACGAGATCGTCCTGCTGGACGGCGTGACGGTGACCGTGAAGGTGGCGCATATGCGGCTCTGTCATAGCCGCATGTTCTTCGTTCGGGCTTATCCGCGTGAGACGCAGGAGATGGTGTTCGACGCCCATGACCGGGCGTTCGCCTTCTTCCGCGGCGCCTGCACGCGCGGCATCTACGACAACATGAAGACGGCGGTTGACGCGAACTTCATAGGCAGGGATCGCCGCTACAACCGACGCTTTGCGCAGATGTGCGGGCATTACCTTGTCGAGCCGGAGGCCTGCACGCCGGCGTCGGGTTGGGAGAAGGGGCAGGTCGAGAACCAGGTCGGACTGGTGCGTGAACGCTTCTTTACGCCGAGGCTGCGCTTCAAGACGTTGGAGGATATGAACGGCTGGCTGGCCGACAAATGCGTTGCCTATGCCAAGACGCACCCGCATCCCGAACAGGGCGGCCGCACGGTCTGGGAAGTGTTCGAGGAAGAGCGCGCCAGCTTCATTCCCTATGCTGGGCGCTTCGACGGCTTCCACTGCATTCCGGCTTCCGTGTCGAAGACCTGCACGGTGCGCTTCGACAACAACAAATACTCAGGCTGTCGAGCGCCGTCGGTCGTCCGGTCGAGATCCATGCCTATGCCGACCGCATCGTCATCCGCCAGGACGGGGTGATCGTGGGCGAACATGCCCGCTGCTTCGGCCGCAACGAGGTGATCTACGACCCCTGGCACGAAGCCGCGTGCTGTCGCACTGCGGGCATTGCTGCTGCCCGTCCGGGTTTTCATCCAAAGCTGTCTCAATGGGCATTGCAAAGTCCTCCTGTCCGGGACCGGGGTTGAAGACCCGGTCCCGGTCCGATCGGCCAGGGGGGAGGATGGTCAGCCGATCAGCTTGCGTGCTGCGCCGACGATATGGTCGGCATTCGGTCGCATCCACACGAACATCTCCGGCGAGGCCGGCGGCGGCGCATCCGGGAACGCGACGCGCCGGTAACGGGCGCCGTCGACATTTTCCGCCACGCGCGCGATGACTTCGGCACCGGGGCAAAGCGTGTAGTAGGACTGGTCGACGGTGAGCAGTCGCTTCGTTTTCTGCACGGAATTGACCAGGGTCCCGGTGTCCATCGGCTTCAGGCTGCGCAGGTCGATCGCCTCAACACCCATCCCCTGCTCCTTGAGCGCCGCCGCCGCCTTCATCACTTCCGGCATGCTTGCTCCGGAGCCGACGATGGTGAGGTCGCCGCCTTCCTGCCTGACCACTGTCTTGTCGAGCAGCACTTCGTACTGCTCGTCGGGCACCTCCTCGATCAGTTCGCGCAGACCGGCCGGATAGAGATAGACGACCGGATTGGGGTCCCTGATGGCCGAGACCATCATGCCCTTGGCATCGTAAGGCGTGGAGGGAATGACCGTCTTCACGCCCGGTATGTGGGCATAATAGGTGTCGATCTCGTAGTCGGAGTGCTGGCCGGCAAAGCCCGGCGTCTGGCCTGTCATCTCCATGACGAAGACCACGGGCATCGAAGCCTTGCCGCCGGTCAGCTGCGCAGCTTGCCGGCATGGTTCTGGATCACCTGGAAGGGCATGCAGGCGCCCTGATAGGGGATGTAGGTGGCGGCCTTCGATCCGGCGAGACCGGCGCCGAGGGTGGCAGAAACCATCCAGTTCTCGTCGATGCCGGTGTTGACCACCCGGCCGCGGCCGAATTCCTTTTCCAGGTTGATGACCGGCTTTCCCGGATTGGAGGCGACCGGCGGGGTGAGTTCGAAGATCCAGACCATATTCGGGTCTTCGCGCATCTCATGCTGAACGGCCTCGATGACCGAATACATCCAGCTCTTGCGTGCCATCAGGTCGACGCCCTTGGCAAGCGCGTGGTCCGAGGGGCGATGGGTGGAGTAGATCAGGTCCGCAGTCATAACGCCGCCTGCATTGCGCAAAGCTGCGCATACACCAGTGGCCACAGCCTCCTGGCCGGCATAGAAATGGTTGTAGCCACGATAGTTCGGATCGGTGAGCATCTTGTCGGCCATGCTGCGCTCATGCCAGCGGATACGCAGTATGGTCGTATACATATCGATGAGCTGCTGATCGGTGAGATCCTTGACCCAGAAGCCTATCTCACCATTGGCGTGAGCAACGCTGCCGTCGAAGGATACGGCTGCACCGGCCAGTGCGGCGATCTTCAGGAAACCGCGACGCGATGTGCCGGATGCCGGTGTGCGGTCTTCAGCTTGATTCGGCCCATAGTCTGGATTGTCGAGCATGACGTTCTCTCCTGTGAGCCGTCCCGCCCGGTGTGCCTTGAGCGCAGGCGAGGACGAAGATAGATACGATCCGCCCGTCGCTCCAGCTTCTCATTGATGCTGGTCAAATAACTGCCGATTGCCGCAGCTAGCGCCGAAGTCAGCAGGATCAGGGCTTGATACCGATCAAACGGCCCAGCACGCCAAATGCTATTTTGAACCCCATGCCTCGCTCACGCGTTGATGGTTGCGCTTGAGGAATATGCGATGGTTTGGGGAACCGGCCCGTGGATTTCGACGACCAGACGGAAGCGATCGCTTTTCTCGCCGATCCCGCCTCGCATCATGTGACCACCGTCGAGACCATGGAGACGCACATCTCGCGCATCTTTCTAGCCGGGGACCGGGCCTTCAAGATGAAGCGTTCGGTCAAACTGCCCTATGCCGATTTCTCGACGCCCGAACTTCGCCTTGCAACGTGCCGGAAGGAACTCGATCTGAATTCCAGGACGGCTCCCGAAATCTATCTCGGTGTACGCCGCATTACGCGAAAAGCCGATGGCAGGCTCGAATTCGATGGCGGTGGAAAACTGGTCGATGCCGTGGTGGAAATGAGGCGCTTCGAACAATCGGCACTGCTCGACAGGATGGCACAGGCCGGAACGCTCAGCCCTGCACTGATGACCGAGACCGCGCGCACGATCCTGCACTTCCATCGCGGCGCCCCGGTCGTGCATTCCGGCGGCGGCGCCAAGAACATCGAAGGCGTGCTCGACATCAACCGGGCCGGCTTCGCGACCAGCCATGTCTTTGCGCAAGCCGAGATCGAAAAGCTCGATACAGCCTTCCGTACTGGGCTTATGCGTCATGCATCCCGGCTGGACCATCGGGACGCTGCCGGGAAGGTGCGTCGCTGCCATGGCGACCTGCACCTGCGCAACATCTGCCTGATCGAGGGTGAACCGCGCCTGTTTGACTGTATCGAATTCAATGAGAAGATCGCCACGACGGACGTGCTCTACGATCTCGGCTTCCTGCTCATGGATCTGTGGTATCGCGGCTTGCCGGAACTGGCCAACCTTGTCGCCAACCGGTATCTCGACGAGGCGGACGACGAGGACGGCTTCACGCTCCTGCCCTTCTTCATGGCGATCAGGGCCACGGTGCGTGCCCATGTCACCGCCACGCAGGCAGAGGAAAGCGACGATCCTTCCGGCCGCTTGGCCGCTGAGGCACACCGCTATTTCGATCTTGCATCGAGCCTGTTGCTGGAGCGCCCTGCCCGGTTGATCGCCATCGGCGGGCTGAGCGGTTCGGGCAAGAC
>JBARWP010000534.1:0-1512 GCA_049646905.1 Pseudaminobacter sp.
ATGCTGGGCCGAGCGGTGTTCTGGCAGGCTTATATGCGGACTTTCCTGCTATCCACCTCGGCGGCGGTCATAACCAGCATCCTGGCCTTCCCCTGCGCCTATGCCATCGCCTTCAAGCTTTCCGAGGCCGCCCGGCGCTGGGCGATATTCCTGATGGTGATCCCCTTCTTCACCTCCTATCTGGTGCGTGTCTATTCCTGGCAGATATTCCTGTCCGACAACGGCATATTCAACGCGATTTTCGCCCAGTTCGGGCTCGGCCCGTTCGGCATGCTCAATTCTTCCTTCGGCGTGATGATCGGCTACCTGACGCTGAGCTTCCCGCTGGTGGTGCTGCTGCAACTGTTCAGCCTGGTCTTTGTCGACAAGACATTGATCGAGGCGGCGCACAACCTGCGCTGCGGCCGCCTGCGTACTGTCTTCGAGGTGATCATCCCTTCCGCGAAGGTGGGCCTCGTGATCGCGGCGCTTTTCTGCTTCATCCTCACCTTCGGCGATTTCGTCAGCCCGCTCTATCTAGGCGGCGGCGACCCGCCCACGCTGTCCATCCTCATCACCGACACCACCAAGTCGGGCCAGCAATGGCCGCGGGCGGCGGTGATCGCGCTCACCATGATCGCAACCCTGCTTGCCGTGGCTTTTGCAGCCGTAAGCTTCGCCTATAGGGAGCGCGGACGATGAACGCCTTCAACAGCAATCGCCTGATCGACTGGGCGCTGAAGTTCTATATTCTTCTGTCCTTCGGCTTCATCTTTGCGCCGATCGCTGCCAGCTTCGTCTTCTCGTTCAACGTCGACCGGTTCCCCTCGCTTCCGCTCGGTGGGTTCTCGACGATATGGTACGAGGCCGTATGGGCCGATCCGCTGATATGGGAGGGGCTGCGCAACACGCTGGTAGCCGGCGTGGTGGTTTCGGTCCTGGCCACGGCCATCGGCTTCGGCGCGGCCTATACCGACTTTCGCTACAAGTTCTTCGGCAAGTCGGTCTATGTGGCACTTGCCCTGCTGCCGCCGACGATCCCCGTGGTCATCCTCGGCCTCGCGATGCTTGCCTTCCTGTCCAACATCTCCCTTTCGGGAGCGATCTATTCGGTCATCATCGCCCATGTCGTGATGTGCGCGCCTTTTGCCATGGCGATCTGCCGGCTGAGATTGTCGCAGATGGACCCCTCGCTGGAGGCCGCGGCCTGGAATCTCGGAGCATCGGAATGGATGGCAATGCGCCACGTCATCATTCCCTTCTGCAAGCCGGCCATCTTTGCCGCCCTGTTCATCACCATGGCGGTGTCCTTTGACGAATTTGCGGTGGCCTGGTTCGTCTCCGGCCTCAACGAGACGCTGCCGGTGAAGGTGCTTGGCTTCCTGCAGGGCCAGGTCAGCCCGCGCATCAACGTGATCGGCACCTTTGTCTTCATCGCCTCGATGACCTTGGTGGTGCTTGCCCAGATTCTTCTCATGAAGCGCAGCGGTGCGCCTGCCGCCACCACTGCCGCCGCCCCAGCAGATATTGGAG
>JBARWP010000535.1:0-2996 GCA_049646905.1 Pseudaminobacter sp.
GTAGTGGACGATGTTGCGGCCAAGATGGCGCAAGGGCAGGGGCGTGCGCATCGCGCGCAAGCCGCCATTTCGCCAGACCAGCGGATAGAGCATGAGCAGGCCGATCACGGAACGCAGTTCCATCACCTGGAAGACGTTCAGCTCTCGCATCGCCTCGCGTCCCGCCACCGTCATGGCGAGCATGCAGGCCAGTGAGCCGCCCATCCACAAGGCGGCCTTCAGATTCGATTGATCGGCACTCATCCGGACCCTATTGGCGAGAAACGCAGGGATCGCAATCCCTAATTGCAAACAAATCGGATGGTCCAACACCCGCCGGTAGATGCTGGTCCCAGCTATCGGACATGCCAGGAAACTCGCCCCTCTGCGTCAACCGCCTTTTAAGGCCTTCGCGTCATCTTGCGGCCATGGCAGGTTTTGCGCTTCCGAAATTGAGATGGCTGGTTCTCGGCGCTGTCGGCGCGGGCATCTGGGCGATGAGCCAGGAGCCGCCGTCGCGGCACAAGACCGAGACACCTCGACCAGTTGCGTCGGTACAGCGCAAGGCGGAAGTGCCGAAAATGCCCAAGCGCGTCGAGACCCCGGTGCCGCGCCCGGCGCAGATCGTCACCGGTTCGGTGGCGCGGCCGGAAAACCCGTTGTCGGAACGCCGGGCGGATGATTCGCTCTACACGACGACCCGGGTGAACATGCGCGCGACCGCCAACCGGGCGGCACCGATCGTGACGACGCTGAGTGCCGGCGCGGCGGTCAAGCCGATCCTGCGTGAGGGCAAATGGCAACTCGTGTCCGTCCATGGACGCAAGGGCTGGATCCTGGGTGACTATCTGCGCCGGCCGGGCCCTGATGCACCTCGCCCAAGCCTTTCCGTGCCGGGTACGGCCGGAGCAAAGCTCTCGTTTGGCAGCGAACAGAAGGGGTCTTCGCGCCCGCAGTCGGACCACCCATCCTCGCTGATGCTGAAGGCCAAGGCATTGTTCGGCGGCGAACGAAAGCCCCTGAGGGCGCCGCAGGAGGGCAACTGCCAATGTCCCTACGATCTCATGATCGACGGCAGCCCATGCGGGGAGCGCAGCGCCTATAGCCAGCGCAGCCGCAGGCAGGTCCAGTGCTATATGTAGCTTAGCGTCCGCGTGTAAGCAGCCCAACAAGCAGTCCGACGACCGCGATACCGATCACTGTGGCAGCCACCGGGTTGTCGCGGGCGGCCTGACGCACAGCGCGCGACTGTTTGGCGAGATCGGGCATGGTGTCGCTCAGGCGCTCCATGACATCTTCATAGATGTCTGATGCGCTGTCTCGCGTATCTTCGTAGGCAGCCGCTCCACGCTTCGCGAGCGCCTTCTTCAGCGAGGAAACCTCCCGGCTCAAGCGCGAGACCTGCGTTTCCAGATCGTCTTCAAGATGACCGCGAAGCCTGGAGAATGTGGAAGCCATGTCAATATCCTCATGCAAAATGATGGTGTCAGAACGGCGGCAGTCGCCGTTGGTTCCATCGCGTGCAAGCGGGGCTATTTCTTCGATACACCAGCCTCCGCGAAGCTCGCCATGCGGGCATGGCACTCCAGTGCGGAGCGCACGAGATTGACTGCGAGGCAGGCACCGGAGCCTTCACCAAGCCGCATGCCGAGATCTAGCAGCGGCGAAAGCTTCATGGCTTCAAGCAGGTTGTGGTGGCCGGCTTCGGCCGAAACATGGGCGGCGAGCACATGGGCGAGCCCTTGTGGGTGCAGCCGTGCCAATGGAGCGACGGCAGCGCTGCAAACGAAACCGTCGATCAGTACAGGCACGCCGAGATGCCGGGCGGCGAGCGTGGCACCGAAAATCGCGGCAAGCTCACGCCCGCCCAGGGCCGCGGCGAGCTTCAGCGGATCGGCGGTCTGCGCGGCATGAAGGTCGAGCCCCTTGTCGATTGCCGCGATCTTGCGCCTGAGACCGGCATCGTCGACGCCGGTGCCGCGGCCGGTCCATAGCTCGGCGCCGCCGCCGAAGAGACCGGCGGCGATGGCGGCCGCCGGCGTTG
Organism: Pseudaminobacter sp.; assembly: GCA_049646905.1. Taxonomy (GTDB): domain Bacteria; phylum Pseudomonadota; class Alphaproteobacteria; order Rhizobiales; family Rhizobiaceae; genus Pseudaminobacter. Next base: position 2,024 of record JBARWP010000535.1, read on the forward strand.
TGTTGCCGATGCCCATCTCGCCGAAGCAGATCAGGTCTATGTCCTTGCCGACGCTCTCGTAGCCTGCGGAGACCGCCTCGAGGAATTCGGCCTCGCCCATTGCCGGTTCCTGCGTGAAGTCGCCGGTCGGGCGGTCGAGTTCGAGCGGGATGACGTCAAGCTCGGCATTGGCAATGCGCGCGAGCTGGTTGATGGCGGCACCGCCTGCGGCGAAATTCGCCACCATCTGCACGGTGACCTCCGAGGGATAGGCGGAAACACCCTGGGCAGTGACGCCATGGGAGCCGGCGAAGACGATCACCTTCACCTTGTCCAGCTTCGGCATGTCGCGGCCCTGCCAGCGGGCGAGCCAGGCCACGATCGATTCCAGCCGGCCAAGGCTGCCCTGCGGCTTCGTCAGCGTATCCTGCCGCCTTACGACTGCCTCGGCGGAGTGGTCGCTGCCGGCCGGCAGGTTTTCGCAAGCAGCACGCAAAGCTTCGAAGGAATTGAAGGAATTGAAGGACATGAAACAGGCTCCGAGAATCAGATGAGGATGACGCTGGCAACGAGCAGCACGAGGATTTCGCCGCCCTGCTGCAATGCCCCGATCGTATCGCCTGTGTGGCCGCCGATCTGGGCAAGGCAGAGCTTTTGGAAGAGAACGAACCAGAGGCCGAGAAGCAGGGCGGCCAACAAGGCACCCGGCAGGCCGAGCATCAACAGGGCAAGCACGCCAAGAGCGGCACCGGCAATGGCGGTATCGGCCGCAGGTGCGCCGGCATCGGCGGCAAGGCCGTTCGTACGGGCAGAGGGAAGCATGTGCATGAAGGCGGCAATGAGCCCGCGCGAGGCGGCGTGGGCGGCGACCAGGCCGGCCAACACATTCGGGACGGTGGCCAGGTCATGCAGTGCCGTCCAGCGCAGCAGGATCGAGAGCGCAAGCGCTGCTGCGCCGTAAGTGCCGATGCGGCTGTCGCGCATGATTTCCAGC
>JBARWP010000536.1:0-15861 GCA_049646905.1 Pseudaminobacter sp.
GTGGGGTCAAGGGAAAAGCGATCTGGTGCTGCGAGAGAGGATTGAACTCTCGACCTCTCCCTTACCAAGGGAGTGCTCTACCACTGAGCTACCGCAGCTTCCGGATGCGGCGGACTTCTGCCATATCAATCCGACAAGCGCAAGTTATGTCTGAGGCTTGTTTGCCATCATTTCACATCGACACGGCATGGCCATAAACATTATGTCTTTCCTGCCTGTAGCTCGATCAAATGAAAGGCTTTTTCGGGCATTTCTCATGAGTTCGAAGACAAAAACGGATAGTTCCACGCAAAAAGACGCGAGAAAAGCGCGTTTGGCCGAACAATTGCGTGCAAATTTGCAGCGACGCAAGGCCCAGGCGCGGGCCCGCAGGACGGGCGAGGCCGATGATAGGCCGGAGGGAATCACGGCCGCGAACGAGCAGGAAAAGCGCTGATTCGCCGCCGGGAAGCGGCCCTTTGAAGTGGCAAAGGTGCCGCAGTTGCCGGCGCTCAGGCGCTCTGTTCCAGAAATCCGTTCCGATTTTCCGGCTTATGCGCTAGACGGGCGACATACATAGACGACAAGGCCGGACAATCTCCGGAGAAAAGACTTTCATGGACCGCATCAGAATTGTCGGCGGCAATCATCTCGAGGGCCGCATCCCGATCTCCGGCGCGAAAAATGCCGCGCTGCCGCTGATGATCGCATCGCTTCTGACCGACCAGACGCTGACGCTCGAAAATGTGCCGCATCTGGCGGATGTGGAGCAGTTGACGCGTATCCTCGGCAATCACGGCGTGGATTATTCCGTCAATGGCCGGCGCCCGAGCCAGAACGAGGGCTATTCGCGCACGATCAATTTCTCGGCCCGCAACATTGTCGACACTACCGCCCCCTATGAACTGGTCTCCAAGATGCGCGCCAGCTTCTGGGTGATCGGGCCGCTTTTGGCCCGCATGGGCGAGGCCAAGGTTTCGCTGCCCGGCGGCTGCGCCATCGGCACGCGTCCGGTCGATTTATTCATCGAGGGCCTGCAGGCGCTCGGCGCCGATATCGATGTCGACAGCGGCTATATCCTGGCCGGTGCCAGGAACCGTCTCACCGGCAATCGCTATGTGTTTCCGAAGGTTTCGGTCGGCGCAACCCATGTGCTGATGATGGCGGCAACGCTGGCCAGGGGAGAGACGGTGCTGGAAAATGCCGCGCGCGAGCCTGAAGTCGTCAATCTGGCGGAGTGCCTTGTCGCCATGGGTGCCCGGATCGAGGGTGCCGGCACCTCAACCATCACAATTGAAGGGGTCGATTCGCTTTCTGGCGCCTGCCACAAGGTGATCCCCGACCGGATCGAGACCGGTACCTATGCCATGGCGGTTGCCATGACCGGCGGCGACGTGGTGCTGGAAGGCGCCCGCCCCGACCTGCTGCAAGGCGCGCTCGACGTGATCGCGCAGACCGGCGCGGAAATCATCCCGGTCAATTCCGGCATCCGCGTGCGGCGCAACGGCGCCGGCATCGCCCCGGTCGATGTCGTGACCGAGCCGTTCCCCGGCTTTCCGACCGATCTGCAGGCGCAGTTCATGGGGCTGATGACCAAGGCGAAGGGAAAATCGAAGATCACCGAGACGATCTTCGAGAACCGCTTCATGCATGTGCAGGAGCTTGCGCGGCTGGGCGCGCATATCACACTGGCCGGCCAGACGGCGATCGTCGAAGGTGTCACCAAGCTAAAGGGTGCACAGGTGATGGCGACAGACCTGCGCGCCTCGGTCTCGCTGGTCATTGCCGGACTGGCAGCCGAGGGCGAGACGGTGGTCAACCGCGTCTACCATCTCGATCGCGGCTTCGAGCGGCTTGAAGAAAAGCTCTCCGGTTGCGGTGCGCAGATCGAGCGGCTCGCCTCCTGACGGCGGCTGCCACCCGGGAAACCCTTGGTGCGGTTGAGCGTTCCGGTTGCGTGCCGCGCCAAGAGCGCATAACACAGGCTAGTTTCCTTGTGCAGGCGCTGACATCGATATGGACCAGTTGAAACTTGTCGCTCTCGACGAACAGGACCTGGAAATCGTCTCGGCGCATGTGCAGGACGCCGTGCTGAAGATCGGCGACCTCGATTTCTCCGCCACCACCAAGCGTTTCGTCATATCGATGAACCGTTTTGCCTGGGAAACCGGAACCGGCGTCTTCCGTCCACGCTACCAGCGCCGCAAGAGCGTGCTCGACTTCAACCGCGTGCTTGGCGCCAAAACCAGCGGAATCGACCGCAACAAGCCGGAAGATGTGCTGTCGCTGCTGGCAATCCGCTTCCATGAGCGTGAGACGCCCGCCGGCACCATAGAACTCGTCTTCTCGGGCGGCAGCGCGATTGCGCTTGAGGTCGAGTGCATCGAAGCCCGTCTTGCCGATCTCGGTGGGGCCTGGGAGACGATTGCACGCCCCGTTCACAAAGCCTGATTTCTTTTTGAGTACGCATAGATGGCCATTACGCTCACGCACTCCGACGCCGATTTCGAGGCACGCTTCGCGACTTTCCTGACCACCAAGCGCGAAGCGTCGGCCGATGTCGACGCAGCCGTGCGCGACATCATTGCCGAGGTGCGCGCCCGGGGCGATGCCGCCCTGATCGACTATACGCGCCGCTTCGACAAGGCGGACCTCGACGTGCTCGGCATTGCCGTATCGCGCGAGGACATCGCCAAGGCCTATCGGGAGGCGGACCCGGCCACCATCGAGGCGCTCAAATTCGCCCGCGACCGCATCCATGCCCACCACCGGCGCCAGCGCCCGCAGGATGACCGCTATGTCGATGCCATCGGCGTGGAACTGGGCTCGCGCTGGACGGCGATCGAGGCCGTCGGCCTTTACGTGCCGGGCGGCACCGCCAGCTATCCAAGTTCGGTGCTGATGAATGCCGTTCCCGCGCGGGTCGCAGGCGTCGACCGCATCGTCATGACGGTTCCGGCTTCCGCCGGCACCATCAACCCGCTGGTGCTGGTGGCGGCCGATCTTGCCGGCATTTTCGAAATCTACCGGGTCGGCGGTGCGCAGGCGATTGCAGCGCTTGCCTATGGCACCGACACGATCCGGCCGGTGGCCAAGATCGTCGGGCCGGGCAATGCCTATGTCGCAGCCGCAAAGCGCCAGGTGTTCGGCACGGTCGGCATCGACATGATCGCCGGCCCCTCGGAAGTGCTGGTGATTGCCGACGCCCACAACGATCCCGACTGGATTGCCGCCGATCTCCTGGCGCAGGCCGAACATGATGCCTCGGCGCAATCCATCCTGATCACCGACAGTGCGGCGCTGGCGGCGGATGTGGAAAAGGCGGTGCAGCGCCAGTTGCAGACCCTGCCGCGGGGCGAGACGGCTTCGGCGAGCTGGCGGGATTTCGGCGCGATGATCCTCGTCGAAAACCTTGATGCCGCCGTGCCATTGGCCAACCGCATTGCCGCCGAACATCTGGAACTGGCGGTCGCCGATCCGGAAGCGCTGCTGGCAGATATCCGCAATGCCGGCTCTGTTTTTCTCGGGCGCCATACGCCGGAGGTCATCGGCGACTATGTCGGCGGACCGAACCATGTGCTGCCGACCGCGCGCTCGGCCCGGTTCTCGTCCGGCCTGTCGGTGCTTGATTTCATGAAGCGCAGTTCGATCCTCAAGCTCGGACCCGACCAGTTGCGCACGCTCGGGCCTGCGGCCATCGCCATCGCCGAAGCGGAGGGACTGGGCGCGCATGCCAGATCAATTGCGATCCGATTAAACCTTTAGAGCCGGAGAGATGGACGACGTCACGCGACAGCGTTCGAAACTGATCGACGTCGAGCTTGACGAGTCGATTGGCCGTTCGACGCCCGATATCGAGCATGAGCGGGCCGTGGCGATCTTCGACCTGATCGAGGAAAACAGCTTCCAGCCCATTAATGACGATGGCAACGGGCCCTACAAGCTGAAATTGTCGCTGGTGGATTCCAGGCTGGTTTTCGCCGTCTCGCGCGAGGATGGCAGCGAGGTGGTGACCCATATACTGTCGCTGACGCCGTTTCGCCGCATCGTGAAGGACTATTTCATGATCTGCGAAAGCTATTACGAGGCGATCCGCACCTCTTCGCCGAGCCAGATCGAGGCGATCGACATGGGCCGCCGGGGCCTGCACAATGAAGGCTCGCAGACGCTGATGGACCGCCTGGCGGGCAAGCTGGATGTCGATTTCGACACGGCGCGGCGCATCTTCACGCTTGTCTGTGTCCTGCACTGGCGGGGGTGATCCTGACGGACCGCGCCTCCCCTCCCCGCTCGATCCTGTTCATGTGCGGCATGAATTCGGTGCGCTCGCCAATGGCCGAACTGCTTGCCCGCCGGGTGTTGCCACCCACCACCTTCGTCGCCTCTGCCGGCGTTCGCACCGGAGAGCGGGACCCCTTTGTCGATGTCGTTCTGGCGGAGGAAGGGCTTTCGCTTGCCGAACGCCTGCCGCGGACGCTCGACGACCTCGAGGATCACTATTTCGACCTCATCGTGACGCTGGCACCCGAGGCGCACCACGCCGCGCTGGAACTGACCAGATCGATGGCAGTGGAGGTCGAATACTGGCCAACGGCCGATCCGACCACGGCGACGGGCACGCGCGAGCAGATCCTCGCGGCCTATCGCGATGTACGCGAACGGCTGAAAGCGCGGATCGACCAAAGGTTTGTGCACAAGGCGGCGAATTAGCATTTTTTGACTGAGCGGGATCACTCGGCGTCGCACAAATGCGACAAAAACAAACGGATGGCGCTGCCGCCCGGATTTATCCGGGCTGCCGCCGCTCTAAGCGTGTTCACAAAGAGCGTATAATCATATAGGTTCCGCGCAAATTCCGGCCGCAGCGCCACAATGCAATCCAGACCAAAGGTAGAGAATGCCGAAGGAAGAAGTCCTCGAGTTTCCGGGCACTGTCACGGAACTGCTCCCGAATGCGATGTTTCGGGTCAAGCTCGAAAACGAACACGAAATCGTGGCACATACTGCGGGGCGCATGCGCAAGAACCGCATTCGCGTGCTGACCGGCGACAAGGTGCTGGTCGAGATGACGCCCTACGACCTCACCAAGGGCCGTATAACCTATCGCTTCAAGTAAGCCGCCCTATAAATGAGCGCTTTCCAAAAGCTGGTGCTCGCCTCGGGCTCGCCGCGCCGGATCGAATTGCTGCAGCAGGCAGGCATAGAGCCTGACCGTGTGCTGCCAACGGATGTCGACGAAACGCCGCTCAAGGCCGAGCATCCGCGCTCGCTCGCCAAGCGCCTGTCGAAAACCAAGGCCGAAAAGGCGCTGGCCTCGCTGAAGACCGAGGCCGATTTCACTGGCGCCTTCATCCTGGCTGCCGATACGGTGGTGGCGGTGGGCCGGCGCATACTTCCCAAGGCGGAGCTGATCGACGAGGCATCCAACTGCCTGCGGCTGCTTTCGGGCCGTTCGCACCGCGTCTATTCCGGCATCTGCCTGATCACACCCGACGGCAAGCTGCGCCAGCGGCTGGTGGAAACACGGGTGCGGTTCAAGCGTTTGGGGCGTGAGGAACTGGAAAGCTACCTCGCCTCGGGCGAATGGCGCGGCAAGGCCGGCGGCTATGCTGTCCAGGGGCTTGCCGGCACATTCGTCGTCAAGCTGGTCGGCTCCTACACCAATGTCGTCGGCCTGCCGCTCCACGAAACCGTGGGGCTTTTGACCGCGGAAGGCTTTCCGGTCCACTTCAAATGGCTGTCGGGGCGACAGGCATGACGGGAAACGAGACAGACAAGGTCACGCCGCTGCGGCCCAAACGCCCTTGCCCCGAATGCGGCAGGCCTTCTGCGCGCGAGACCTATCCTTTCTGCTCCACGCGCTGCAAGCAGGTCGATCTCAACCGCTGGCTTTCGGGAAGCTACGCTATTCCCGTGCGCGACGACGAGGAGGATGGCGAGGAGCCATCACAATGATCTTGGCGGGCCGGCGCAAATGGGCCTGTCTTTTTCTTTGCGGCAACGAGCTTCCTGCGCTGGACAGCGGCGAATCTCATGCTATAACCCACCCGCTTTCGTGGATTGGCAAAGCCTCGGCAGCGGCGGGATTTTCACATCAGGCCGCGCTCTCGCGATAGGCCCAGATAGCTCAGTTGGTAGAGCAGCGGACTGAAAATCCGCGTGTCGGTGGTTCGAATCCGCCTCTGGGCACCATCATTTTCAAGCATTTGGCTGAAAACCACCTCACTTCATGTCTGTGATCAAGCAGATGTTCGGTAAGAACCAAATAATCGTCAGGATGACGCCGTACTCGCAAAGCCCGTTTACCTCCACCTTCGACATTGCCGGCGCGGAAGAAGCCTCAAAGCCGCTGCGAGAAGCGTGCAGGTGGTAGCTCAAGCGCCCCTCCTGGACAGATAGCGTAGCCGGCCAATAGCGGGAAGGAAGAGTTGTGCTGATAGTGCTGCTGGGTATGGCGCTTGTCGCAGCCGTCGGATTTATTCTGACCATCCGAACAAGCAGCTTCCGTTCACTGGCAAAGCGTGTTGCCGTTCGCGCTGATTTGGTGGGTGCTCACGATATACGGCGTTCATCTGGTGGCCAGGGACTACCACAAGGACGTGGTTGTTGGATCGGTGCTGATGCTGGATGCCTTCATTGGCGGTGGGGTTCTGGGTGCCGTGGTGCGATCGGCCGCGCTCCTGATTCAAATTTACCGCAAGCGCCTCGGTAGCGAAACCTAGCGCGACCTCTTGGGTATCGCGCTTCTCGTACGATCATTGAAGAGATCACGTCTGCCGAAACGAACAAGGCCGGTCTGTAACCGGCCCTGTGGCCTCGCCCTGCGCGTACATCCGGCGTCAGAGGAAGCGGTCGTCATCAATATGGCGACCGGACATGACAAAAACAAGACAGTTCCCACCAGCGCTACCGCTAGGCCCTTCGTTGGGCAAGCGGCGTGAGCTACCATCGCTCCGATCTGGAGACCCCACATTAAGAAATATCGGCTACCACCGGCGGATTGCAGGGGGATAGGCATGGTTAAGCGATACAGGCCGGATGTCATCATCAGTTGGCCGGAGAACAAGGTCGAGTTTGTATCATGTGACGATGGCGAGTGGGTGCCCTACTACGTTTACGCCGAGTTGGAGGCACAACTGGCAAAGGCTCGCGAAACGCTCAAGCGTGTGGCCGATCACGCGCAAATCCGTCAGCCTATGGACGAAATGCTGCACGACAGCCACTAACGCAAAAGCCCGCCGCCTCGGTGAGAAGCAACGGGCCCGACCCTGAACACCGGTGTGCTCATGACCACCTTTTCCGACCCACAAGCCGTCGCCCACTATGCCGACGGCCCGCCTCGGCTGGTACCTGGCTTCGCCGATCTGCAGCGGATGGCGGCACTGCTTCTTGCCGAACGCGTCAAGAACGATGCTCGCGTGCTCGTCCTGGGGGCTGGGGGCGGGTTGGAACTAAAGGCCTTTGCCGAGTGGTATCCGCAATGGCGATTCGATGGTGTCGATCCGTCAGCCGAGATGCTGGATCTGGCCAAACGCACTCTTGGTGCGCTCGCGACGCGCGTTCGTCTACACGAAGGTTATATCGAAAATGCGCCCGAGGGCCCGTTCGATGGGGCCGCTTGTCTTCTAACTCTGCATTTCGTGCCGATGGAAGAACGCCTGCGCACCCTCGTCGAAGTTCATCGGAGACTGCGACCCGATGCACCGTTCGTGGTCGCCCACCACAGCTTTCCACAGGGCGAGGAAGGAAAGGAGCGTTGGCTGGAGCGCTATGCCGCCTTCGCGATTGCTTCCGGCATTCCAGCAACAAAGGCCCGGAGTGCGATTGCTGCCATCAGCGACCGATTGCCGGTGCTCGCTCCAGGACAGGACGAAGCGCTGTTGAAGGATGCCGGTTTCTCAGATGTCGAACTGTTCTATACCGGCTTCACATTCAAAGGGTGGGTCGGATACAGGTCGTGAGGTGTCTGCTCGGTTTGTTCTAAAAGTCGACATGCGGGGAACCCCATGCTCCAGGCCTTCCCGACGCAAAAGAAGCCCACCACCTAGGGAAAGATGACGGTATCCAGTTCTGGCGATGGCCTATGCCGCCTTCACCCTGTCGAGCAGCGCCTCGCAAATCCCGACCAAATTCGCGCCGTGTCGAGGCAAGTTGGTGCGATTTGCGCGATTTGCCGCCAGAAAATCCCGGATTCAACGGCATTTTTCATGAGCTGTTCCCCCGTTCGGGTGAAAGCGCTCCTGCGGCATTCGGCTAAGCCTCTAACGTCAACCCGCAATCGGGCGAGGCACGCGGATCGACGGCAACCTGGCGTTGCCGTGTCCAGCGTTGCCTACGCCGCGATCGCCAATGGAGGGCTAACGTTTGGCTTCTGGAAATATCACTAAAGCTGTGGCGCTGCTTGCGGCCCCACTCATGTTGGCGGCCTGCGGTGGCGGGTCGGGCGGACCTGGCGGCCCCGGTGGTTCGTCGTTCGTCGGTTTCTCGTCGATGAAGGCTCCAGCCACCACCAGTATCAAAGGCATTGGACGAGAGGTTTCGGTCAAGGACGACACGCAAGTGACCATTTCGCCGTTCTCCCCGGTCGAAACGGTGACGGCCGACGTGACACTGGATGCGAATGAGGACATCACCCAGCTTGCCCTCACGACCTCGTCCGGGAAAAAGACCTGGAATCGATCCAACAGCCAGATCGTGGAAAGCCAAGGCATTCTGGGCGCCATGAATAACAATGGACAGGAGTCCATACTGGTTGCGGACCCTGACGCAAACGGGTTCGGATACCAGACGTTCGGCGCCTGGGAGAGCAGCGATGCCGATTTCGTCAATGGCAGATTTGGCGCGTTCAGCGTCGGCACGGAGACTGCGGGTTCCAAGGTCCCGACTTCGGGAACCGCCACGTTCAAGGGTGCAGCCGGTGGCATTTATTCGGATGCCGACGGCTCGGCTGATATCGCCTTGTCCGAGGCGTCGCTCGCTGTCAATTTCGCCAACCGCACCGCTGCCTTCAGCACCACAGGCACCGAGCTTACTCAGGAGGGGCCACGCAGCGACCTGGATCTGAGCGGCAACCTCAGCTATTCGGCCGGCAGCAACAGCCTGAGCGGCACGATAAGCAATGCCGGCGGCACGATGAGCGGCAATGCGGATGGGCGTTTCTACGGCCCGGATGCGCAGGAAGTGGGCGGCGTCTTCGCTCTCAAGGGCAAGGCGGCAGACAGCCAAGAAACCTTCGGCGGCAGCTTCGGAGCCAAGCGCTAGATGAGGCTTGCGGCGAGTATCGTCGCCTTGTTGCTGTCAGGCGCCGTGGCAACCGCCGCGGCGCCTGACCGGCATCAGGCCGAAACCCTCTTCAAGACCGGAATGGCGGCAGCAAAGCAGGGCCGGCACGACCGGGCGGTCGAGACCTACGAGGCTCTTCTTCAGGTCTCTCCCACTCCGAGAATCAAGCTGGAACTGGCACGCTCGCTCTTTGCAGTCGGACAATACGACAAGTCCCTTGCCCTGTTCCGCTCGGTCTACGAGGAACCCGGCACCCCTCAAACGGTGAAGCGGAATATCCTTCCCTTCATGGAAGAGGCCGAATTGCGCAGCTTGCGCGTCCGATACGGCGTGCGCGCGATAACCGACACCAATCCGTCCCGGGTTGCTGACGGCGGCACCATATTCTTCAACGGCGTTCCGCTGGAATTCCAGCCACCGGCACCGAAGGACGTCGCCTATGGCGTCGAACCATGGCTATCGGTGGAAAAGCTGTGGCAGAACGGCCTTCTAACGAAATTCTACGGTTCGGCCCGCCTTTTCGAGAACGAGAACCTGCTGGCCGGCCGCTTTCAATTCGCGGTGGCCAGACGGATTCCATCCGTTCCCGGCCTGTTTTTCCAGGCCGCCCTGGATGGCGAGATCAGCAGGGACAATGCCTATGTCCTGCCCTCGATCGAGACATGGAAACGCTTCCGGCTCTCCGACACCGCGGGTATCGGGCTGGGCGGCCAGATCGGCTACATGACGGCCGAAAACAGCGATGTTTCCGGCGGTTTCTACCGGCCTTATCTATTCGGCGACTGGACCTTCCTGCCCAATGCGACCGCTTTTGCCAGGATGGCGGTCGAACATCTGAACAGCCGGAACGACTACTACACCTACATCGCTCCAAAGATCGATTTCGGACTGGCGCTCAAGGCCGGCGGCTTCAACGCCATGCCCCAACTCACCGTCACTCACACGAAGTTCACCCAGCATGACGCATTCTGGGGTCTCAATCGCAAGGACACCATGGTTCGCCCCACACTGACCGTTTCGCATGATCGCATGGAGTGGAAGGGCATCAAGCCGGAACTGAGCGTGTTCTACGAAGAGCGCAACAGCAATGTCGGCATCTACGACTACAGCCAGTTCGGTGGCTTCGTGAATTTCAGAAAGCTTTACTGACAGGTCGTTCCAGCAGCCACCGCCTCCGGTGCGATACTCCAAGGCGGACTGGCCGTTTTTCCTGTCGATCGCGCCTCATTGCAGGTCCTCGTTCGCGAACGCGATCCGCACCAGGGCAGACTGGCTGTTGACACCGGTCTTGGCATAGACATCCTTCAACTGGGTGCGGACGGTCTCTCTTCCGATGCCTGCTTCGTCGGCAATCTCGTAGACGCGTTTTCCGGCAACGATGCCGGCGAACACGCGTCTTTCGGAAGGAGACAATCGGAAGCGCCGCACCAATTCGTCGATGTCGGGCGGGCGACTGCGGGCACTGGTCGGCTCGATCAGTATCGCGACAGTCGGACCGGCGAAATACTCCCGGACATCGTCCTGGATCCAGCGGATGAAGGTAAGCTTGTTCGAACCGATCGTCAGGCACTCGACCAGATTGCTGTTGTAATGCCGGCTGAGCATCTGCTTCAGAAGCGCATTGGCGACGTTGTCGCGAAAGGCAAGCTTGCCCACGGGGTTGACGCCCATCACATTTCCGTCCGCCAGGAACTTCTCGCCGGCCTGGGAAGTCGTGCGAATCCTCAGTTCTTCGCCGACGATGACGAGGCCGATATCCACGGCATCGAACAGCGACCCATTCAGGTCGATGGCGGCCGCCGAGATCGGCCCGTCCCGGTAAAAGCGGAATGCGCGCCGCAGATGCGGCACCAGGGACGTGAATGTCCGGGCGACCTGGCTGTTTTCTTCCGTGTCGATGCGGCTGGTCAATGTACTGAGCGTGAACGAGCAGCCGGCGTCGCGAAAGATGGTGGCGCCGATACCGGATTCCATGCCGTGTGGGCGGACGAAGTCGTTGTAGTATTCCGTCCCGACAAACACGTCACGGTCCACCACCTGTTCGCCTATGACGCCGATTCCAAGCGGGATCCTGGCTGCCTCGCGCATCCAGGGGTTCAAGCCCGAATAGTAGAGGGCATAGTCCCTGAGCGCGCTGGTTTCGAAGCCGGTAGCCAAGGTGGCACCGCCGGCTGATCGCGTCTGATCGTGAAAGAAAAGCGTCGAGCCCCCATCGGGAACCAGCTTGTTCAATCGCCCCAGGAATTGCTGCCATTTGGCCTCCCCGAGAAGGCACGCATAAATCAGCTCGATCAATTCCTCATTGATCTTTTCAGACCGCCTCAAAGCCCCTCCCACCACAATGAAACAGCTTGATATTCTCGCCAAGGCAATGCGTTTCTTTCCGGAAATACCATCAGGGCACCTCTAGGAACAACCCACCTGCCTCAGTTCCTGAGGAATGACTTGGCCACTTTTTCAACTGATGCATCACCCATTTGGGGGGATGAATGTTGTTTTCAGCATCGAAACGGCGTGAATCCGGCTCGATGCGGCTACCAAATGAGTGACCGCAAACAGGTGACGCTCTCTTTCCCAGAACTTCATGACGCCCAGTGAATTCGCGTGCCTGTCACGTAAAAGGGCCAGAGAGATCACCAGGCCCCGCTTTCGTTCCAGCCGCGGGCGGATATAGTTCCGGCAAGGATGGGGCCATGACCGGTGACTGACGTGATCACAGACGGCAAGGAAAACCAGTTGGCCAAGGGCTCGGCCGGGGAAGTCTTCTCGGCCTTCCTGAGGCTTGGGCTGACATCCTTCGGCGGCCCGATCGCCCATCTGGGTTATTTCCGCAACGAACTCGTGCTGCGGCGAAAATGGATCGACGAGCAAGGCTATGCGGACCTCGTGGCGCTGAGCCAGTTCCTGCCCGGCCCTTCATCAAGCCAGGTCGGTCTTGCACTGGGGCTGGTTCGCGGCGGGCCGCTCGGCGCGCTTGCCGCATGGACGGCCTTCACGCTGCCCTCCGCCTTTGCCCTGGTGCTGTTTGCCCTTGGTGCGGGAGCCTTCGAGGGGGCGGGAGGCAGTGGCGTCATTGCCGGCCTCAAGATCGTTGCCGTCGCCATCGTGGCGCAAGCCGTCTGGGGCATGGCGAAAACCCTGTGCCCGGACCGGGAGCGAGCCAGCATCGCGCTCGGTGCCGTGCTTATCGTCACCCTGCTGGCGGGCCCGTTCAATCAGATCGCCGCAATCATTGCCGGTGGGGCAGCGGGCCTGTTTCTTTGCCGCAAACACAGCGAGGCGATTACCAGGCACATAAGCTTTCCCGTTTCACGGGCTTTCGGCGCGATCTGCCTCATACTGTTCCTTGTTCTGCTGCTTGGCCTGCCGGCAATGGCTGCGTTGCTCCCTTCGCAAGGGCTCGCTGTCTTCGATTCGTTCTATCGGGCGGGCTCGCTGGTGTTTGGCGGCGGGCATGTGGTCTTGCCGCTGCTCGAGACCGAGATCGTCGGCAAAGGATGGGTCAGCCACGGCGAGTTCCTGGCCGGCTACGGCGCGGCACAAGCCGTGCCGGGGCCGCTATTCACCTTCGCCGCCTATCTTGGAACCATCCTGGACACACCGCCCAATGGTCTTGTCGGCGCGGGCATTGCGCTGGTTGCCATCTTCCTCCCCGGCTTTCTGCTCCTGCTCGGCGTGGTTCCCTTCTGGGACGGCTTTCGCAAGCAGCCGAATGCGCAGGCGCTGATGCGGGGCGCGAATGCCGCGGTGGTCGGCATTCTCGGCGCAGCACTCTATGACCCGGTATTTACCAGCGCTGTCACCGGCCCTCGCGAATTCGCCCTGGCGCTGACATGCTTCGTGCTGCTCATGGCCTGGAAGGCGCCGCCGTGGCTGGTCGTCTTCGTCGCTGCCCTGGGCGGCATACTGATAGGCGCCGCCTGAGCCGGAATTTCAGCCGATCACGATTCTTCCTCCCGAGATGGGACAGTTTTCACGATCTCGCGATTGGCCACCTAACCGCTTGTTGGCCACGCGACACGCTCCTAGTCTGTGCGAATTGCGCCTTCACCAACATATTTGGCGCCTATCACCAAAGGCGCAGTGCGATAGCCAGCTCAAAACAAGGAGAGCAAGCCATGGTCGCTTTCACCCTCAATGGCGAAGCGCGCACGCTTGACGTCGATCCGGAAATGCCGCTGCTTTGGGCGATCCGCGACGTCATCGGGCTGACGGGAACCAAATTCGGCTGCGGCCTGGCGCAATGCGGCGCCTGCACGGTCCATATCGACGGGGTGCCGACGCGTTCATGCCAGACCGCCATCAGCGACATAGAGGGCGCGTCGATCACCACGATCGAGGGCATTTCCGGAAAGGTCGGCGAAACGATCCAGGCAGTCTGGGCCGAGATGGACGTGCCGCAATGCGGCTATTGCCAATCCGGCCAGATCATGTCGGCGGCCGCCCTTCTGGCTGAAACGCCCAAGCCCACCGATGAGGACATCGATTCAGCCATGAGCGGCAATCTGTGCCGCTGCGCCACCTATCAACGCATCCGCGCAGCCATCCACGAGGCGGCGCATCGTCTGGAGGCCTGAGCCATGTTGCAATTTCGCCTGAAACAGGGCGCCGTGCAGCCCACACGCCGACAGTTCCTCCTGGGCACGGCTGCCACCGCCGGACTGGCGGTCGGATACCGCCTGATCGCAGCCAACCCGGTCGCAGCACAAACAGCGTCGGCCGAAGCGCAGGCAAATCCCTTCCAGGCCTATGTCGAGATCACGCCGGAAAACCGGATCGTCATCCACTCCTCGCAATTCGAGATGGGGCAAGGCTCCTATTTCGGCATCGCCACGCTGGTCATGGAAGAGCTCGAAGGCGACTGGGCCCAGGCCG
Source organism: Pseudaminobacter sp. (assembly GCA_049646905.1). Taxonomy (GTDB): domain Bacteria; phylum Pseudomonadota; class Alphaproteobacteria; order Rhizobiales; family Rhizobiaceae; genus Pseudaminobacter. Next base: position 14,137 of record JBARWP010000536.1, read on the forward strand.
ATGTCGTCGGCGCTGCCGGCAATACCGGGCTTTACGGCAACCTTGCCTGGGGCGGGGCCTTGCAGGGAACCGGCGGCTCCACCTCCATGACGTCCTCATGGGAGCGCTATCGCAAGGCCGGGGCGGCTGCCCGCATGATGCTGGTGGCAGCGGCAGCGCAGGAATGGAACGTGCCGGCCGGCGAGATAACGGTTGCCTCAGGCATCATCTCGCACGCATCCGGCAAGCGCGCAAACTTCGGCGAGTTGGCCACGGCTGCCGCCGCAATGCCGATCCCGAACGACGTGGAATTGAAGCCGCGGGACAAATGGACCCAGATCGGCGCCGAAAACCTCAAGCGCTATGATTCCCCCGGCAAGGCCAACGGCACGCAGGCCTATACGATCGACCTGAAGATGGACAGCCTGGCAACAGCCGTCATGATCCATCCGCCCAAATTCGGCGCCGAGGTCGCAAGCTTCGATGCCGCCAAGGCCAAGGCGCTCGACGGCATTGTCGATATCGTCCAGACGCCGCGCGGAATCGCGGTGGTCGGCACGGATATGTGGACCGCCCTCAAGGGCCGCGACCTGGTGGAGGTGACGTGGGACGAGGCTAAGGCCGAAAAGCGTGGCTCCGCCCAGATCATGGCCGAATACAACAAGCTGGCTGACGGTGCCGGCGCTGCCATCGCGCGCAACGACGGTGACGCCGCTTCGGCTTTGGGCGACGCGGCCAAGGTCGTGGAAGGGCGCTATGAGTTCCCCTATCTCGCCCATGCCTCGATCGAGCCGCTCAATGCGGCCGCCCGCCTCAACGAGGACGGTACAATCGATGTCTGGGGCGGCCACCAGATGCCGGATATCTACCAGGCGGTCGCCGCGCAGATCGGCGGAACGGCATCCGAAAATGTCAGGCTTCACGTGATGAAGACCGGCGGCAGCTTCGGCCGTCGCGCCGTGGCAGACGCCGATCTCATCGTTGAAGCCGTGGCGACTGCTCGCGCGCTCGGCCCGGGCAAGCCGGTGCGGGTGCAATGGACACGCGAGAACGACATGCGCGGCGGCCGCTACCGGCCGGCCTATGTGCATGCCGTGAAGGCGGGGCTCGACAAGGATGGCAAGCTCATTGCCCTTCATGACCATATCGTCGGCCAGTCGATCATGGGCGGCTCGCCGATGGCGGCGATGATCCAGGACGGGGTCGACCCGACATCGGTCGAAGGCGCGGCAAACCTGCCCTATGCCATCCCCAATTTAAAAGTCGAGCTGACGACCACGGATGTGAAGGTTCCCGTGCTGTGGTGGCGCTCGGTGGGGTCCACTCATACAGCCTATGTGGTGGAAACCTTCATCGATGAACTCGCCGCTGCCGCAAATCGCGATCCGGTCGAGTTCCGCCTGTCGATGCTGGACGGACATCCGCGCCATGCCGCCGTGCTGAGACTGGCGGCGGAAAAGGCGAACTGGGGCACACCGCTACCGGAGGGGCGGTTCCGTGGCGTCGCGCTGCATGAGAGCTTCTCGACCTATGTCGCCGAGGTGGTCGAGATCACCTACAAGGGCGGCAGCGACTTTACCGTCGATCGCGTCGTCTGCGCCGTCGATTGTGGCATCGCGATCAATCCGGACCAGATCCGGGCGCAGATGGAGGGTGGCATCGGCTTCGGCCTCGGCGCGATCCTGCAGGAAGAGCTGACGCTGACGGAGGGTGTCGTGGATCAGGAGAACTACGACACCTATACGC
>JBARWP010000537.1:0-5775 GCA_049646905.1 Pseudaminobacter sp.
CTTCTCAAAGCTCAAGCAATTCCGCCGCGTCGCAACACGCTTCGAGAAAACCGCAAGGCACTATCTCGCCGTCGTCACCATCGCCGCAACAGTCCTATGGCTCAGATAACTGTCCACACTTCCTAGCCAAAGACGACGAGCAGGTCCTTGGCGTCGATCTGGTCGCCCGACTTCACCAGCACTTCGGCAATGATGCCGTCGCGCTCGGCATGAAGCGCGGTCTCCATCTTCATGGCCTCGATCGACAGCAACACGTCGCCCGCCTTGACGCTCTGGCCGGTTGCCACCGCCAGTGTCGACACCACGCCGGGCATCGGTGCGCCGATATGAGCGTCATTGTCGGGTTCGGCCTTGCGGCGTGCCCTCAATGCCGAGGCACCATGCGCCCTGTCCGGCACCTTGATGCGGCGCGGCTGGCCGTTCAACTCGAAGAAGACGGTCACCATGCCCTTGTCGTCAGTCTCGCCCACTGCAAAGCAGCGGATGACCAGCGTCTTGCCACGCTCGATGTCGACCAGGATCTCGTCCTGCGGCTTCATGCCGTAGAAATAGACCGGCGTGGGCAACACGCTGACCGGGCCATAGGTTTCCTGTGCGCTGCAGAAGTCGGAAAACACCTTCGGATACATCAGCGAGGAGGCGAATTCGAACTCGCTGATCTCCCGACCGACCTTCTCCTCCGTCTCCTTGCGGCTTGCTTCGAGATCGGCAGGCGCAAGCAGGGAGCCCGGCCGCACCGTGATCGGCTTTTCGTTCTTCAGCGCCTTTTTCTGCAGCGCCTTCGGCCAGCCTCCGGGCGATTGACCGAGATCGCCGCGCAGCATCGAGACGACGGAATCCGGGAAGGCGATGTCCTTGCCGGGATTGACGACATCCGCGACGGTGAGGTCCTGGCTGACCATCATCAGCGCCATGTCGCCGACCACCTTCGAGGACGGCGTGACCTTCACGATGTCGCCGAACATCAGGTTGACGTCGTGATAGGCCTGGGCCACCTCGTGCCAGCGGGTCTCCAGCCCAAGCGAACGGGCCTGTTCCTTCAGATTGGTGAACTGGCCGCCCGGCATCTCGTGCAGATAGACTTCCGAGGCAGGCCCCTTCAGGTCGCTTTCGAAGGCGGCATATTGGTTGCGCACCGCCTCCCAATAGAAGGAGACGCGGCGGATCCATTCCGGATCGAGGCCGGGGCTGCGTTCGTCACCCTTGAGTGCCTCGACGATCGAGCCAAGGCAGGGCTGCGAAGTATTGCCGGACAGCGCGTCCATGGCCGCATCGACGGCATCGACGCCGCTCTCGACAGCAGCAAGCACGGTGGCGGCCGACAGGCCCGATGTGTCATGCGTGTGGAAGTGGATGGGCAGGTCCGTCGCCTCGCGCAGCGCCTTGAACAGCACCTTCGCGGCGGCCGGCTTGAGCAGGCCAGCCATATCCTTGACGGCGATGATGTGGGCGCCCGCCGCCTCCAGTTCCCTGGCCAGGCCGACATAATATTTCAGGTCATATTTGGAGCGGTCCGGGTCGAGCAGGTCGCCGGTGTAGCACATGGCCGCTTCGCACAGCTTGCCCTCGGCGACGACGGCATCCATTGCCACCCGCATGTTGTCGACCCAGTTGAGGCAGTCGAAGACGCGGAACAGATCGATGCCGCCGGCTGCCGCCTGCCGGACGAAATGCTGCACGACATTGTCGGGATAGTTGGTGTAGCCGACGCCGTTGGCGCCGCGCAGAAGCATTTGCAGCAGGAGGTTGGGAGCTGCCTCACGCACCAGCGCCAGCCGTTCCCATGGGTCCTCGGTCAGGAAGCGCATGGAAACATCGAAGGTCGCACCGCCCCAGCATTCCAGCGACAGCAGTTGCGGCAGGGCACGCGCATAGGTGCCGGCAATGCGGGAGATGTCGTAGGTGCGCATGCGGGTGGCCAAGAGCGACTGATGTGCGTCGCGCATGGTGGTGTCGGTCACCAGCACCTGCTTCTGCTCGCGCATCCAGGCGGCAAATTTCTGCGGGCCGAGCGCGTCCAGCCTTTGCCTCGTGCCGTCGGGGATCGGACCGGTGAACCAGGGAATTATCGGTGCGGCGGCTTCCGGGTCCGGCAGCGCCCGGCCGCGCGTCTCAGGATGCCCGTTGACGGTGACGTCGGCGAGATAATTCAAGAGCTTGGTGGCACGGTCCTGTCGTTTGACCTGCGCGAACAGTTCCGGCGTGGTGTCGATGAATTTGGTGGTGTAGCTCGAGTCGCGGAAGCGGTCATGGGTGATGATGGCTTCCAGAAAGGTCAGGTTGGTCGCCACGCCGCGGATGCGGAATTCGCGCAGGGCGCGATGCATGCGGGCGATCGTTTCCTCCGCCGTGGGGGCCCAGGCGGTCACCTTTTCCAGCAGCGGATCGTAGAAGCGCGTGATGACGGCGCCCGAATAGGCGGTGCCGCCATCCAGCCGGATGCCGAAGCCGGTCGCGCCGCGATAGGCGGTGATGCGGCCGTAATCCGGAATGAAATTGTGCTCCGGATCCTCGGTGGTGATCCGGCACTGCAGCGCATGGCCGTTGAGCCTTATATTGGCCTGCTCGGGGACGCCCGATTCGGGCTTTCCGATCTCGAAACTGTTGAGGATCTGGATCTGTGCCTTGACGATGTCGATGCCGGTCACCTCCTCGGTGACGGTGTGCTCGACCTGGATGCGCGGATTGACCTCGATGAAGTAGAATTTGCCGGTATCGGCATCCATCAGGAACTCGACCGTGCCGGCACCGACATAGTCGGTGGCGCGCGCAATCTTCAGGGCATATTCGCAAAGTTCATTGCGCTGCGTGGCGTCGAGATAGGGTGCGGGCGCACGCTCGACCACCTTCTGGTTGCGGCGCTGGATCGAGCAGTCGCGCTCGAACAGATGGACCTCGTTGCCGTGGGTGTCGCCCAATATCTGCACTTCGACGTGGCGCGCGCTCTCAATCAGCTTTTCGAGATAGACCTCATCCTTGCCGAAAGCGGCCTTGGCCTCGCGCTTGCCTTCCATCACCTCGCGGGCGAGGTCGGTCTCGCTGCGGATGGCGCGCATGCCGCGACCACCGCCGCCCCAGGAGGCCTTGAGCATCACCGGATAGCCGATTTCGGCCGCCAGTTTCTTGATCGCCTCGATGTCCTCGGGCAGGGGTTCGGTGGCAGGCACCACCGGTACGCCGACCTCAATGGCGAGATTGCGTGCGGCGACCTTGTTGCCGAGGCGGCGCATGGTCTCCGGCTTTGGCCCGATGAAGGTGATGCCGTTCTCGGCACAGGCCTCGGCGAATTCCGGGCTTTCCGACAGCAGGCCATAGCCCGGGTGGATCGCATCGGCACCTGAAAGCCGTGCGACGCGGATCACCTCGTCGATCGACAGATAGCTCTCGATCGGCCCCATATCCTTGTCCAGATGGGGGCCGCGTCCGACCTGGTAGGATTCGTCTGCCTTGAAGCGATGCAGTGAGTATTTGTCTTCCTCGGCCCAGATCGCCACGGTTTTGAGCCCAAGCTCGTTGGCGGCGCGAAAAACGCGGATAGCTATTTCAGAACGGTTGGCAACGAGGATCTTGGTAATCGGCAAAACAGTCTCCGGTGACGCAAGGGGAGGCAAATTGGCCCGCCTGCTTAGCGCCGGAACTGCGTCCGCGCAAACGAAAATGCCCGGCGCAAGCGCCGGGCATCGTTTCGAGCCGATCGAGGATCAGTCGATCTGGGTGTAGTTGTACTTGCCGTCGTCGCCCTTCTTCCACTCGTAGACGACATAGTCGGCGTCGGTACGGTCGCCCTTCTCATTGAAGGACAGGTCGCCCAGGACGGTCTTGAACGGACCCTTCTCGCGAATGGCTTTGGCCACTTCCTGCGGGTCGTTGGAGCCGGCCGCATTGGCAGCCTGCGCCATGACTTGCGTGGAAGCATAGGCGTAGAGTGTATAGGCTTCGGGTTCAAAGCCGGCCGCGCGGAACTTCTCGACCATTTCTGCCGCATTCGGATTCGTGCGTGGATCCGGGCCGAAGGTGTTGAGCGCGCCGTCAACGGCGTCGCCGGCGATCGAGGCCAGTTCGTTGGAGACCAGCGCGTCGCCCGAGAAGAACTGGGCCTTCAGGCCCTGGTCGGCCGTCTGACGCATGATCAGACCGGCTTCGGTGTGCAGACCGCCCCAATAGATGAGGGTCACGCCGGCGTCCTTCATCTTGGCGATCAGCGCCGAGAAGTCCTTGTCGCCGATGTTGACGCCTTCATACATGACTTCGTTGACGCCCGCGCCGTTGAGCGCCTTCTTGGTCTCGTCGGCAAGGCCCTGGCCGTAAGGGGTCTTGTCGTGGATCACCGCAATCTTGGCGTCCGGGAAGTGCTCCTTGATATAGGCGCCGGCGACGATACCCTGCTGGTCGTCACGGCCGCAGACGCGGATCGTGTTCCACAGGCCGCGCTCGGTGAAGACCGGGTTGGTTGCTGCAGGAGTGATCTGGAGAATGCCGTTTTCGGCATAGACTTCGGAAGTCGGAATGGCGACGCCGGAGTTGTAGGGGCCGATGACGAACTTGACGCCGTCCGCCACGAACTTGTTGGCGACTGAAATGCCCTGCTTGGGATCGGAAACGTCGTCGCCGACCACGAGCTTCAACTGTTCGCCATTGATGCCGCCGGCTGCGTTGATATCGGCGATGGCTTGCTCCGTTCCCTTCTGGATCTGGGCACCGAATGCCGCATTAGGACCAGTGATAGGGGCACCCACACCGACGATAACGTCGGCCCAGGCGCTGCCGCTGAATGCCAGCATTGCGCTGAGGGCAACTGCAGACAACAGTGATTTTTTCATAGAACACTCCCAATTGACTAACTGAGCAGGCGTGAATGATGACTTCATGCGATGCCCACCCCCAATCGCAGAAGGCCAGTTTGCCGATTTTCCCACGCTTGTCACGCCCAAAGCAGAGGCGATGACAGGGGAAGATCAGCCCTTTGGTTTCCAATTGAGCGGGGATACCCGCTCGTAAAGCCAGTGATACTGTGTGACCATCTGGTTCGTTCGCGTATAGCGGAAGCCGAGTGAGCCGATGACCAGCAGGACGATGGTGTCGACGACGTAGAATTGCAGCGAAAACATCGTGCCGTTGAACAAGGCGTGATGAATGAAGCGCACCGCAATGCCGAGCAGCAGCAGGTAGAGCACGAGGCTGCCGTAGCTGCGCCAGGTCTGCGCGCAGGCGCGCCCGGTCATCCAGGCCGCGCCGCCGCCAAGCAGGCAGGTGACGAAGAAGAACTGCCAGATCGACGGCTCTTCATACAGAATGCCCTGCATTTAACGTTCCTCCTGATGGTCCCTGCCGGACGGCCCGGGACCTTTTGTCATGGTCCGGAGCGCAAGTTTGGTTCCTGCGCTCCATTTCCTCGCCTGGGCATGGTTTGGTTCCAGAAGGACCATGCTCCGGTGCGGCCTTGTAGCCGCGATCGCCTAGTGCCGCCCGCCTTCCAGATAGGCGGCGCGAACCTCGGGATCGGCCAGCAAATCCTTGCCCGTGCCGCTCATGGTCACGCGCCCGTTGACCATGACATAGCCACGGTCGGCGAGTTTCAGAGCGCCGAACGCGTTCTGCTCGACCAGGAAGACGGTGAGGCCTTCCGTCTTGTTGAGCACGCGGATGGCATCGAAAATCTGCCGGACGATGAGCGGCGCAAGGCCGAGTGACGGCTCGTCCAGGAGCAGGAGCTTCGGCCGCGCCATCAGCGCACGCCCGATCGACAGCATCTGCTGCTCGCCGCCCGAAAGCGTG
>JBARWP010000538.1:0-4628 GCA_049646905.1 Pseudaminobacter sp.
AGCGCCTCCCGAACAGACGCATCATCGTCGACGATGATGACGAGCGGGTGCTCCGCTTCCTTCCTTTGTTGTGGCGATAACGGAGCCGATCTCCGCAGGAACTGCTGCTCAACCTTCATGGTTACCCTCCATTTTTTCGGTCGCTCAAAGCTTCCCCGATGGCCGCAAGCAGGGTTTGGCCATCGAAAGGCTTGCGGAAAAACCCGCTGATGCCCTGCGCGCGGGTCTGATCCGCTATCTCGTAGCGGCCCGTGATGAGGAACACCGGCAGTTCCGGACGCTCCTTCTTCACCAGGTCACGAAGTTCGAAGCCATCCATGCCCGGCATCCCGATGTCGGAGATGAGAGCATCCAGGTCCAGCAGGCCGCTGGCGAGCAGGGTTCGCGCGGAAGGGAAGCTGCGGGCGACGTAGCCGGCCGACTCCAGCAGTTCCTCCAGCGATTCCAACAGCCTTGGATCGTCATCGACAACCGCCACGATGGATTTCCGCTCGCCCACGCTCAGTTTCCTCCTGCCCGCCGCGAATGCGTGACGGGTATTTCCAATCGCTCCGCAATGCGCACGAGGTCGGCAAGCGAGGCCGCCGACATCTTCTGCATCACATTGCGCCTATGAAGTTGCAGCGTGACCTCGCTGATCCCCAGTTCGGCGGCGGCCTGCTTGTTGAGAAGGCCACTGACGACGAGCGGCAGCACCTCGCGTTCGCGCGGTGTCAGGCAAAGATAGCGCTGCTTCAACACGCCGAGTTCGGCACGCTCCGACCGCTGCCGCCGATCCTGCGCGAGCGCCGCATGGATGGCATCCATCAGGTCCTCGTCGCTGAACGGCTTGGTGAGGAAATCGACGGCGCCGTGCTTGATCGCCCGCACCGAGGACGGGATGTCGCCATGCCCGGTTATGAAAACGATCGGCGGGCGATCGCCCTCGGCGATCTGCCGCTGCAGTTCAAGCCCATTGATATCCGGCAGTTCGACATCGAGAATGAGGCAGGCTGGAATGTCCGGCTTGTGCGCATCGATATAGTCGCCGGCCGATGCGAACATGGCCGCGCGCATGCCGTGCGAGGCCAGAAGCTCGCCAAGCGCTTCGCGGATACGCACATCGTCGTCCACGATGAAGATGATGTGGTCGTCCGCCGTCATGACGCCGCCATCACTTGCAAGGGCAAGGTGAAGATGAACGTCGCTCCCTGTGCCTCGTTCCTTTCCGCCCACAGCCGTCCGCCATGCGACTCGATGATCGATCGGCAGATCGCGAGCCCCATGCCCATTCCCTGCGCTTTCGTCGTGAAGAACGGTTCGAATATCTTCTCCGGAAACTCGATCCCCGGGCCGCAGTCGCTGATCTCGACCTGGACCGCATCACCATTTCGATACACGCGCATCCCGAGCATACGGTCTGCCGCGGCAGCCTCCATCGCCTCCATGCCGTTGCGGATGAGATTGATCAGCACCTGCTGGATCTGGACACGATCGAGCACGACGGGCGGAAGGTCGCCATCGACGTCGATATCCATGCGGATGCGCCGCCGCACCGCCTCCTCGGCCATCAGTTCGCGTACCTCGGCGATCACGTTGCCGAGTGCCGTGTCACTTCTGGAATCCACGGACTGCTTGAAGAGAGCCCGGATGCGGTTGACGACGTCTGCTGCGGCGTTCGCGTCCCGGATAATGCGCTCGACCGTTTTCTGCGCCCGCTCGATATTCGGCGGGTCCGCCATCAGCCAGCGCCCGCAGGCATGCGAATTTGCGACAACGGCGGCAAGCGGCTGGTTGACCTCATGGGCGATCGACGCGGAAAGCTCGGCCAGGCTTGCAGCCTTGCTCGCGCGAGCCAGGCTCTCTTGCGCCAGACGCAGCTTTTCCTGTGCCAGAACCCGATCCTCGATGTCGAAGCACACGCCGTTCCACTGCACGATGGCGCCTTCGGCGTTGCGCATCGCCGCCGTGCGCGTCTCGACCCAGCGATATTCTCCGTCGAAACGCCGCAGGCGGTGCTGCAGTGCATAAGGTTCGCCGGTGGCCAGGCAATGACTGTACCTTTGCTTGACGATCGGCAGGTCATCGGGATGAATGATGGCATCCAGTGTACCGGCCAGACGGGTCCTGCCCGCCTCGTCCAGGTCTTCAAGGTTGAGGCCGAGAAATTCGCGAAGCTGCCGGCTGCGGTAGATCGGCTTGCCATCCGGCGCGGCGCAATAGATCAGGGCAGGCAGGGTCTCGATGAGCTGGTGGAGCGAGCGTTCGCTTTCCCGCAGCGCCTCTTCGGTGTGCATCTGGTCGTCGATGTCGTGGCACAGGCCGTACCACTGGACAATATCGCCTTCCGCATCCCGCATCGGTTCGGCACGGCTCGACATCCAGTGGTAGACGCCGTCGGCGCGGCGCAGGCGGTAGCGCAGGGCGAAGCTTTCGCCGGTGGCGAGCGAGCGGCCAAGAGCTTCCCTGAACGCCGCCGCGTCATCGGGATGGACGGTTTCCAGAAGCGCCTCCAACCGGGTGGCTTCCGGCCTGTCCAGATCCTCCACGCCCAGGCCGAGGAAATCGATCATCCGCCTGTTGAAGAAAATCGGCTCGCCGCCGGCATTAAGCCGCCAGAGGTGGCTCGGAACCATGTTCACGAGTTGCGAAAGCTCCCTCTCCCTTTCCCGCAGGGCCGCCTCGGTCTTCTTGTAGACGTCGATGTCGATCCCGACGCCGTACCATCCGGTGATGCGCCCCTGGATGTCGTGCGTCGGCCGGATAGCGAACCGATGCCAAACCCATTGACCTGTCGCACGCAGGACGCGCCACTCGTGATGGAAGTGCTCGCCCGTGCGCAAGCAGTGGCGCAAGGCAGTGGCTACACCTTCATAGTCATCGGGATGCACGCCTCTTTTCCAACCGAGGTCTCCGCCATCGAGGAAACCCTTGCTGCTCAGCGGTTCGTTGAGTTCCTCGAGCGTCAAAGCGATGGAGGTCTGGGCGATGGGCGTGGCGTAGGTGAAGGTCCCGAACGCATCGAACGCAAAGGCGGCGCCGAACAATCTTTCCACCGCCTTCGCCGCCTGCACGGCTTCGCCGGTTTCACCAATTGAATCGGATGTAGTCCATCGCTCATGCGGTGCCGCCACCATGGGATCGACATCGACGCTGACGGCGTATCCCGGCTCGGCGCGGAACTCGGCCCAGCGATAGCTGCCGTCGGGCTGACGCTGGCGATAACTTATGATTTGCGGGATGCCATGCCAGAACGCGCGCGCCATCGCCTGTTCGGCCGCCTGTCTGTCATGGGGATGGATCAGGCCCAGCGGTGGCAGTTGGTCGGTAGTGGCCTCCTGCGCCACAGCCTCGGATGCCTGCAAGGGCGGGGCATCGGGACCGGTTGAAACGACGCTGTCGATGACCGTGCCGTACCATCCGGCAAGACGCCCGCTGCTATCATGGAGAGGCCGCCCGGTGCTCCGGCTCCAGCCATAGACGCCGTTTGCGCGCAGCATGCGGTGCTCGACATTGTAGGGCGTGCCGGTTCGAAGGCAGTGGCTCCATGCGGCGGCGGCTTCGTCGTAGTCTTGCGGATGGATGACGCGCTTCCAGCCGAACGCTCCTTCTTCCGGCGGAGTGTTCAGGTCATCCAGCGTCAGGGCGAGGAAGCTCAGGGCCTCCGGCGTAACGTAGATGAAGGTGCCGTCGGCGTCGGTCGCCCAGGCGTTGCCGACGACGCTCTCGACGATCTTGGCCGCCTGCAGGATTTCGCTGCTGGCTCCGGACGCTGTCGTCATTGGCTGTTCCTCCTGCCGGCCAAACCTTCCGCCGGCCGCTTCGATGTCCAGCCTAGCACTTCTGTCCGGGTTCGGGATTTGCCGATTCATGGGTCACAGGCTACAGCGCCGCAGGCCTCAAGACATCCTATGGAAATCCATGCCTTCGCCAGCCAGGGCAAAGCCGGGAGTGAGCCGGACAGGTTGGATGCTCGCCTGCCAATTCGTCGGCCGCGGGGAGAAACCGGAAAAACCCCCGCGTTCATCATCCCTGTCTCGTCCGATTAACACGGCTCACGAGGGATATTTCGTGCGGGCCGTCGCCCAAAACATCTGTCTTCGGGTATAGGGAAACCAGGCTTATTGATAGCCGATGCCGGCGATGTAGTTGGTGAGAAGCCGCTCCTGAAGCTCCTCATGCTCGAAGAGCACCTTCATGGCATCGCGGATGTCGAGGACACCGAGCGGCTTAGCGTCGGCTCCGAGCACAGGCATGTTCTGCAGGCTTTTCGTCGCCATCATCCGCCAGGTCGAATGGAGATCGTCGTCGGGGTGGCAGGAAACGATCGTGCGGCTCATCAGTGTCGCAACGGTCGTCGTCGGCAGATCCGGATCTGCCAGATGCCGGATGAGGTCGGATTTGCTGAGCACGCCTGCCGCCGCGCCGTTTCCACCGGTGACGACGACAAGGCCGATGCCGGGGCGTGCCAATGAACAGGCTGCGGCGCATGGCGTCGCATCGATGCCGATCACGGTCAGGCGGGCCGAGATCATCGAGCCGAGTTGTCCGATATACATACGATCCTCCCGACCAAAGCCGATCGGGCGGCACCGCGATGGCACCGCCCGGCAAAATGCTCCGGCGGCGTCAGTTGAGTCCGGCCTTGT
>JBARWP010000539.1:0-7804 GCA_049646905.1 Pseudaminobacter sp.
GACGTATGCGTGTCCTGCCTTTCAGTGCCGTAAGTGAGCAGATGCTTCAACAGGCGCGTTGCCGGGCGAGCGCAGACTGTTGATGCGGAGAAAGCCATGTCCACGCCGGTTCTGACCTTTGCCAACCTGCACGAGCGGGTCGGGCAGGAACTCGGCCTCTCGCGATGGGTCACGGTCGACCAGGAACGGATCGATAAATTCGCCGATTGCACGGAAGATCACCAGTGGATCCATGTCGATCCGGAGCGTGCCCATCGCCAGAGCCCGTTCCGCACCACGATCGCGCATGGCTACCTCACGCTGTCGATCATCGGGGCCTTGGGACAGGAGATCGGCGCGCTGCCGGAAAATACACAGGCCGCCTTCAACTACGGGCTGAACAGGGTGCGTTTCGTGGCTCCGGTCAGGGTGGGGGCCAGAATTCGCCTGCGGTCGAGGCTGGTATCACTCGAGAATCGCGGACCCGGTCAATATCTGATGACGGCGGACAATGTCGTGGAGATCGAGGGCGAGGACAAGCCGGCGCTGACGGCTGAAACCCTCGTCATGATCTATGAAAGACGCAAGAAGGCGGGGGCCGGATAGCCGCTACTACTCGGCGTCGGGCTGGTTTTTCGGAGCCGCCTTCACGAAGGCCGGCAGTTCCATGCAGGCATTGTGGATGCGTGAGATGACCGGGTAGGGCGTCATGTCTACGCCAAAACGCTGATTGTTCACCACCTGGGCAGCAAGGCAGATGTCGGCCAGCCCAGGCTCGTCGCCGTGGCAGAAAGTTCCAGTCTCGCTGCTGCCTGCGAGAATCTTTTCAAGCGGTTCGAAGGTTTCGTTCACCCAATGGCGGAACCAGTTGGCGACATCCTCGTCGCTGGCGCCGAAGAGTGCGCGCAGCGAGGTCAAAACACGCAGATTGTTCACGGGATGGATGTCGCAGGCGATCATCTGCGCCAGCATGCGCACCCTGGCACGCCCAAGCGCGTCGGCAGGCAAAAGCGGTGGGTTCGGCACCGTCTCGTCCAGGAATTCGATGATCGCCAGCGACTGGACCAGCAGCGTACCGTCGCGCCAGATCAGCGCCGGGACCAGCCCCTGGGGATTGACCGCCTTGTAGGGCGGTTCCAGATGCTCGCCATGGCGCAGTTGGTGCGGCACGTAGCTGTAGTCCAGCCCCTTCATTTCCAGCGCGATGCGCACGCGGTAGGATGTGGAGGAGCGGAAATAGTTGTGCAGGATGATTTCGCCCATCAGCCGGGTCTCCTGAAAATCCTTACTCCAGGATCGGCATTCCCCGGATCGAACTTTGTGTGTCCAAGGGGCGATCCGATGTACTATTTGGCAATAATCGCTTACGCGTCGGTGGGCTACGCTGAAATTGGCGCGATGGATCGAGGAACTGGAAAATATGTCTCTTTGGGTCGGCATGGAATGCCGGGATGTCTCCATCGCAGCCTTTGCATGATGGAGTGTTGGCCATGAGTGCTGCCAACGATGCTGCTCGATTCCTGATAATCGACGATCACCCCCTGTTTCGCGAGGCGCTGCACAGTGCCGTGCGCCTGGCCTATCCGGATGTGGATACGGTGGAGGCACGGTCGATCGCCGAGGCGCTGAGGCTGCTTGCCGATCCCAAGCCGTTCGATCTTGCCCTTCTGGACCTCAGCATGCCTGATGTCCACGGCTTCGACGGATTGCTGCAACTGCGTACCCACTATCCGCGCCTGCCGGTCGTGGTCGTATCGGGGCATGACGAACCCAAGATCATCTCGGAGGCGCTGTCCTACGGTGCAGCCGGCTTCATTCCCAAATCGGTGCGCAAGAGCGATCTCGCCGATGCCATCCGCTCGGTGATGGAAGGCGCCATCCACGTTCCCGAAGGCTATGAGGGGCAGGCGCCGGACGAGGAAAGCGCGGATCGCGCCGAGTTGGTGCGTCGCCTGGCGAAACTGACGCCACAGCAATTGCGCGTGCTTCAGATGCTGCGGCAGGGATTGCTGAACAAGCAGATCGCTTTCGAACTCCAGGTGGGCGAAACCACGGTGAAGGCACATGTCTCCGAAATCCTGCGCAAGCTCAACGTCTACAGCCGCACCCAGGCGGTGATAGAGGTGTCCAAGCTCGACAATGCCGATCTCTTCCGGGAACCTTCGGGGTTTTAGAGCCGTCCAGCTTTAAGAAGGATCGCCCCTCATCCGCCTGCCGGCACCTGTCCCCGCAAGCGGGGAGAAGGCAGAAGCGGCAAGGGATTGCGCCGGCGGGCTACGCCAGCAAATGCGCCAGCAGAGCCCTCAACTGTGCCGGCTTGAGCGGCTTGCGCATCAGTTCCACCCCCGCCTCGCGTGCGATGTTGACCACTGCCTCGGAAGCGTCGCCGGTAACGATCAGGGCAGGAACCACCCGGCCGAGATGATACCGGGCTTCGGCAATGGCGACACTGCCGAGATCGCCGCCGTCGAGATGCTGGTCGGCGATGATGATATCGGGAATCCACGCAGTGTCGCCGAGCGCTTCCAGCGCGCCGGCCGATGAGGAGGCCGTCCTCACCGTGCATTGCCAGCGCTCCAGTAGCGCCGTCATCGCGGTCAGGACTTCCATGTCGTTTTCGATGAGCAGCACCTTGGTGCCGAACAGGCCGTAGCCGCGTGGCCGCTCCGGTTCCGCAGGCGTCGCGGGATAAGCGATCGTGGGGCTGGGGGCGGCCGGAACATCGAGCCGGAAGACGGTGCCGCGACCGACGATCGAGGAAAACGTGACCGGATGGCCGAGAGCATTGGTCATGCGCCGGACGATCGAGAGCCCTAGCCCGAGACCTCCGGAGAGATCGGTATCGGGCGGCACGGTGCCGCGATGGAACTCCTCGAACACCGCGTCGCGCTGGTTTTCGGGGATGCCGCAGCCGGTGTCGGCAACTTCGATGCGGATCATATCGGGGCGGTGGCGTACACCGACGAGGACACCGCCGCTGCGGGTGTAGCGGATGGCATTGGAGACGATGTTCTGCAGGATACGGCGAAGAAGCGTCCGATCCGAGCGGACCACCGCATTACCGGCATGGAATTTGAGTTTGAGGCCCTTCAGTTCGGCCAGAGGCTGGAAATCCGACTTCAGGGAAACGAACAACTGCTCGAGCGGCACATCCGTGATTTCCGGCTCGACCACGCCCGCATCCAGCTTGGAGATATCGAGCAAGGTGTGGATCAGGTCGTCCATCGTCTCCAGCGAGCGCTCCACCTGGCGAACCAGCTTCTTGCCTTCCTCGTCCGTCAGGATCTCGGCCAGGGCCGAAACCGACAGGTGAGCGGCATTCAGGGGCTGCAGAATGTCGTGGCTGGCAGCGGCCAGAAAGCGCGTCTTGGACAGGTTGGCCTGTTCGGCGTTCTCCTTTGCGGCGGCTAGGTCGAGATTGGACACTTCCAGGCGCCGCAGCGTCGAACGCAGTTCCTCGGTCCGGCTGCGCACGCGATTTTCCAGGTTGATCGCGGTCTGGAACAGCGAGAAGGCGTTGCCTTGCTGGTCCATCGAGCGCTCGACGCGCGAGATCAGCGCCTGGTTGATCTTCTTGAGCTTGTCGAGGTCATCGATCTGGCGGATGGGCATCGTCGTCCTGCTATTCGGCCGCCTGCTTGTGGCCGAAGGCAATGCCGGTGAATGTCTGGTTCAGATGCATCGATCGATATTGCTCACCGTAGGTGCCGAAACCGATCACATTGTTGGCGCGGTAGAGTTCGGAGATGTCGCGGAAAACCTGGCGGTTGCGCGCGTCGAGACGCCTCAACACGCAGTCGAAACCCAGCACGACGTCGATGCCGCCCAAGCGCTCGTTGACGTTCTTCAGGGCGGTGCGCGTCGATTCCACCATGCCGGTCGGCTTGGCGATCGACAGCACGATGCCGTCGTCTATCGCGCAGTAGAACGAGAGCGAGCCGTCCGGATTCACCTTCTGGATGGAGCGGCAGTAATATTCCCCGCCGACGCGGACTACGACCGGATGGGAAGCGAAGGTCAGGGGCGTCATCGCACCCGGAGCGACGCCGACCGCCGTGGCAAATTCCTCGACAGCGACTTCGGCATTGAATTCATGCACGATCCGCCGTTCGGGGTCGGATGAGGTGACTACGAGCTTGTCCTCGGTGGGCACGAAATTTTCGGTCTTGAACACGTGGAACGGAATTTCGGTGGCGATCAGCACTACGATGGCGCAGTCGCTGCCGACAAAGCCGTTCGAGATCAGCGTCGTCGTGTTGAACTTGAGGTCGTCGCCGGCCGAACCGCCGATCAGCGGAATGTCGTCCAACCCCCAATGGATTGCCGAGGTCACGGCCTCTTCGGCATAGGACAGGCCATCGATGAGACAGAGCGCAAACAGGTTGTACGATTGTTCCGTGCCGATGCGGCCATGAAGCGTTCGCCGCAGGCCATCGACCTTGCCGGCAATGTCGTCCATGCCGCCGGCTGAAAGGTTCTGGACCATGGCGCTGACCGCCGTGAAACCGGAGCGGGGAAACAACAGCGCCAGCACGTGGCCGTCTTCCAGGCCGGCCGGCGTTATCTCGCCCGCCGTCGAGCAGCCGGCATAGGCGAGGCCTGGCAAATGGTGTTTCAGGGCTTCCGAAAGCGAGGACGCATCAATCAGCGACTGAGAGAAGAAAAACAGGGCGAAATCGGCATCCATGGCCGTTGCTTCGTCGGCGACTGCCCGAACGAAGCCGTCCATATCCGTGCTGTCGGTGGTCAGTGCCGACAGGCCGCAGGCATAATGTGTGCGCGAACAGGCCAGCGCCACGACTCCTCCCTAACCGCCCACGGCGCTCTTCCCATCGCCATTGGCCTTCATATTGTGCATTGTTGCCTTGAGGGGCTAGTTTAGCAATGCTTGAATGCTCAATCCGTGTGCGAAAGTACAATATACGGGTTTTTGGGAGGGCTGCATTCTCGTTGCTTCTGGATGGCAAAAGATCATTATTGCTTGCGCGGGTTGCCGAGTGAGTTCGTGACGGCGAACTGCGACAGGGAAAGCACAGAGGGAGGTTTCATGTCGGAAGTATCGCTAGTGATCAACGGCCGGCGCGTCGACGGCACGGTGGAGGACCGTACGTTGCTGGTTCACTTCTTGCGCGAGCATGTCGGCCTGACGGGCACGCATGTGGGTTGCGACACATCCCAATGCGGTGCCTGCGTCGTGCATGTCGATGGCAGGGCAGTGAAGTCCTGCACCATGCTGGCCGCCCAGGCCTCGGGCTCCACGGTTGTGACGATCGAAGGGCTGGCCAACGGCGCCGAATTGCACCCGGTCCAGGCGGCATTCAAGGAACATCACGGCCTGCAATGCGGTTTCTGCACGCCCGGCATGATCATGACCGCGACCGACATGATCCGCCGCCATCCCGAAGGGCTGGATGAGGCGACGGTGCGCGAGGAACTCGAAGGCAATATCTGCCGCTGCACGGGCTATCACAACATCGTCAAGGCGATCCTGGCGGCATCGAAATCGATGGGCAAGGTGTCGAAGGGTAAAGCGAAGAAGGCGGCCTGAGTGAATGGTGAATAGTGAATGGTGAATGGCCTTGCGGAAATCCTGACCGCATAAGGCTCGATCAATACCATTCACCATTTTTCCATTCACCATTCACTGAAGGTCTGGAGGAGAACTCACATGGGCATCGAAGGTGTTGGTGCGCGCGTCTCGCGCAAGGAAGACAAGAGGTTCATCACGGGTGCCGGCCGTTATGTCGATGACATGGTCGTGCCGGGAATGAAGCATGCCGTTTTCGTGCGCAGCCCGTATGCGCATGCCGATATCAAGAAGATCGACGTCAAGGCAGCGCAGGGCATGCCGGGCGTGATCGGTGTCCTTGCCGGCAAGGAACTGAAGGCTGACGGCATCGGCAATCTCATCTGCGGCTGGATGATCCATTCCAAGGATGGCTCGCCGATGAAGATGGGCGCCTGGTCGCCGCTGGCGGTGGACCGCGTGCGCTATGTCGGCGACGCGGTTGCAATCGTGGTGGCCGACACCAAGGCGCAGGCGCGCGATGCCGCCGAGGCGGTCGAGGTTACCTACAAGGAGCGCAAGGCGGTGGTCGATGCCGCGGAGGCGGTCAGGAAGGGTGCACCGCAGATCCATCCCGAAGCCGAGAGCAACCTGATCTTCGACTGGGATATCGGCAATGCGGAGGAGACCGCGGCGGCCTTCGCCAAGGCCGCGCATGTCGTCAAGCTCGACCTCATCAACAATCGGCTGGTACCGAACGCGATGGAGCCGCGCGCCGCGCTTGGCCACTATGACAAGGCCGAGGACCACTATACCTGCTGGACGACCTCGCAGAACCCGCATGTGGCGCGTCTCGTCTTGAGTGCCTTCTACAATGTGGCGCCCGAAAACAAGCTGCGCGTCATCGCTCCCGATGTCGGCGGCGGCTTCGGCTCCAAGATTTATATCTATCCGGAAGAGATCGTCTGCCTGTGGGCGTCCAAGAAAACCGGCGTGCCCGTCAAATGGGTCGGTGACCGCACCGAGAGCTTCCTGTGCGATGCGCATGGCCGCGACCACCACACCCATGCGGAGATGGCGTTCGACAAGGATCACAAGATCCTGGGCTTCAGGGTCGAGACCAAGGCCAATCTCGGTGCCTATATGTCGCTGTTTTCCTCGGCGACGCCGACCTATCTCTACGCCACGCTGCTGTCGGGCCAGTACGACATCCCGGCCATCCATGCCAATGTGAAGGCGATCTATACCAACACCGCACCGGTCGACGCCTATCGTGGGGCAGGGCGGCCCGAGGCCTGTTTCCTGATCGAGCGGATGATGGAAGTGTCGGCGCGCCAGTTCGGTCTCTCGCCGGCGGAACTGCGGCGCAAGAATTTCATCACTTCCTTCCCGCACCAGACGCCGGTCATCATGAATTATGACGCCGGGGATTTCGGTACATCGCTCGATGCGGCCCTGAAGGCGGCCGACTATGCGGGTTTCGAAAAGCGACGCCAGAAAGCGGCGAAGGCCGGCAAGCTGCGCGGCATCGGCCTTTCCTGCTATATCGAGGCTTGCGGCATCGCGCCGTCGGCGGCGGTCGGTTCGCTGGGCGCTGGCGTCGGCTTGTGGGAATCGGCTGAAGTTCGCGTCAATGCGGTCGGCACGATCGAGGTGCGGACGGGCTCGCACAGCCACGGCCAGGGCCATGAAACGACGTTTGCGCAACTCGTCGCCCAGCGCCTGGGGGTGCCCATCGACCAAGTCTCCATCCTGCATGGCGACACCGACAAGATCCAGATGGGCATGGGTACCTATGGCTCGCGCTCGGGCGCAGTCGGCATGAGCGCGCTTTCCAAGGCCCTCGACAAGGTCGAAGCCAAGGCGAGGAAGATCGCCGCCCACCTGATGGAGGCGGACGAGAGCGACATCGTCATCGAGAACGGTGCCTGCAAGGTCGTCGGCACCGACAAGTCGGTGCCCTGGTTCCAGGTGGCGCTTGCCGCCTACACCGCGCATAACCTGCCGAGCGGCATGGAACCGGGCCTGAAGGAAACCGCCTTCTACGATCCGGCCAATTTCACCTTCCCGGCAGGGTGCTACATCTGCGAGGTCGAGGTCGATCCCGAAACCGGGCTGACCAAGGTGATCCAGTTCGTTGCCGCCGACGATTTCGGCAACATCATCAACCCGATGATCGTCGAGGGGCAGGTCCATGGCGGCGTCGCGCAGGGCATCGGCCAGGCACTGCTGGAGGGCGCGCACTACGATGCCGACAGCGGCCAGCTCCTGACGGCAAGCTACATGGACTACACCATGCCGCGCGCCGGCGACCTGCCG
>JBARWP010000540.1:0-12849 GCA_049646905.1 Pseudaminobacter sp.
ACCTTGGCCGGTCCGGCATCGGGCCAGTCGAGCGAGCCGGCATGGCCCGGCAGGTCGTAGGCGAGCACCCTGCAGTTGGTGGAAAGTGCTGCGGCGATCTCTTCCCATATGCCGTGCCAGCCGCCGAAGCCGTGCAGCAGCACCACCGTCTCGTCACCGGAGCCGCTTTCGGCAGCAAACAGCCTTGGCGTCGTCACGTTCATCCGTCCTTGTCCTGTTTCATCGCGCCCGTTGCCGCGCTCACCCGCTTGGGTCACCCAGGCCGGCATCACGCAACGCATCCACTAGCCTGTTGATCAGTTCGGCCGGATACTGGCCCTTCTCGAAGGTGGCGCGCGGATTGGCGGCAAAGGCCGGATGGTCGGCCCTGATTTCGGCCAGCAGCCCTCTTGCCACGTCGGCCTTGCCGGCCCAGTTTGCCGCGATCAGCCTTGCGCCGAGATAATGCGCCTTCTTCGTCGTCACCAGCGCGTTGGTGGCCCGGCTGGCGCGTTCCTCGTCGCCGCTCATGAATTCGGCCAGGAACAGCGCGTAGTCCCACCAGGCCGGATGCGCGCTGGAGGCATCGACGGCACGCGCCATGATCGGCGCGCCCTCGGCATAGTCAGCCGAAAAGATCAGCGCATAGCCATAGGCGGCCGCCATGCTCAAATCATAGGTGTTCAACTCATAGGCCTTGCGCATCCAGCGGATGGATTCCGCTGAATTCCCCATGCGCGAGGTGAGGAAGCCGAGCGCGCGATGCGCATAGGGGCTGGTCGGCCCGGTCTTCACCGCGCGGCGGGCAAGCGCCAGCGCCTGTTCTTCCGAAGCGTCCGGCGGATAGGGATGGTGGTCGGTGACGGCTTCCAGGTGCAAGGCCCCGAGCTCGGCATAGACGAGCGGCGACTTGGCTTCGCCCTTCGCCAGTTCCTCGAAGCAGCGATAGGCCGCCTCGTGCTTGGCTCGCGTCGGGTCGAGATAATAGCCGTCATTGAGAAGCAGGCATTCGACCAGCCCCGTGCCGAGATCATCCTGATCGATATAGCCGTAGAGCGCGCCGGAAACCGGAATGGTCGAGCTCAAGAGGGCCGCGATGCGGTCCTCCAGAACGTCGGGTGCCATATCGGCGGCAGACAGAACCTGTGACAGCAGCATCTTGCCGCTTGCGCTGGCCTGAAGCTCGACCAGCACCGCGCCGTCGGTGTTGCCCGGCGAGAGGGTGAAGACGAATTGCAGCGTGCCGCGGGCAGGTTGTGCCGGCGCCTCGCGCGCGATGACGGAGATGGTGTCGAACCCGGAAAGGCCGCTGCGCAGCAGCGCGGCGACCCGCGTCGTATTCGGATCGTCCGATTCCGTCTCGACATAGACCACAGGCAGCGTCTCGGCTGCCGATGGCACGCTGATGCTGCTGGTGGCGGGGGTGGTGCCGTCGCGGGCAAGCAGCACGTCGCCGGGGGCCGGGCTTGCGAGACGGAACACGACGAAGGCGAGCATGGCGATGATGACGGCCATGGCCGCCCAGAAGAAATGCAGATGCCGCATCACCAGCGGATTGGGCGGCGGGGGCATCGGCTCGCTGCCGACCATTGCCGCCGGTTCCGGCGAAGGTGGTTGCACGGCCGCCATTATCGTCGCGGCTTCCGGCAGCGTTGGCACTTCCTCCGGGGCAGGGAGGTCCCGGGCCTGCCGGTCGGCATCCGGCGGTTCGGCACGGGCGGCGGCGACCACCTCATAGGCCGGCACATAGCTGCCGCGCGGAATGGAAATGCAGACCGGGTCGTTGGCGCCTTCGGTGGCGAAATATTGCGCCAGCAGTTCGCGCAGGCGGCGGGCCTGGACACGCACCACGGCATCGGTGGCCGGATCGAAATCCGCGTCCTTGCCGAACACGTCGACGGCGATGGTGAAGCCCTTCAGGCGGTCGGCGTGACCTGCCTGTTCCTGCTCCACCAGATAGCGCAACAGGTCACGCGCGCGTCCGGAACGTCCGAAAGTCTCACTGGTGAGAAGTTTTTCCAGCGTCTCCAGCACTGCGGGGGCAGCAGGCTTTGGGTCTTGCAAGCGTCGAGCCTCTCCACAACGGCGCCTGATGGATGATTCCTTCCGGAAGCAGACGTCAACTCACGGTAGCGCAGCTCTACATGCCAGACCGGCTGGCTGCGGGGAAGAGCAATCATAGCGCTGATGCGCACGCATACAAGCATGCAAGCCAGGCGGGGCCGGGCGCCGGGCAATTATCCCGCGACGGCATGGACTACGGTTAACCATGAAGGAGGAACTGCCGCACTCACGGAAAGCGCGGCAGCAGGGTGGATGTTCAGCCGATGACGCGGTTGACGGCCGATACCACGGCTTCGAGCGAAGCCCCGACGATATTGGTGTTGATGCCAGCGCCGAAAATGTGCCCGCCCGGATGCTCGATCTCCATGTAGCAGATCGCCGAAGCGTTGGAGCCGCGCTGGATCGAGTGTTCGGAATAGTCGATCACCGAGAGCGGAATGCCGATATGGCGCGACAAGGCATCGACAAAGCCGTCGATCGGGCCGTTGCCGACGCCCTTGATCGTCAATTCCTTGCCGCCGTCGATGATGGATGCCTCGAGCAGCCTTCGCCCCTTGACCTCGGGATCGGGGAAGGTGTGGTGATCCACGAATTTCAGGCGAGCATGCGGCTGGTCGATATAGCGCTCGATGAAACGCTCATAGATGCGCTTGGACGGCACTTCCTTGCCTTCGGCATCGGTGATGGCCTGGATGTCGTGGCTGAACTCGACCTGGAGGTTGCGTGGCAGGTTCAAGCCGTAATCGGCCTGGAGCACATAGGCGATGCCGCCCTTGCCCGACTGCGAGTTGATACGGATGATCGCCTCGTAGCTGCGGCCGACATCCTGCGGGTCGATCGGCAGGTAGGGCACTTCCCACAACGGCTTGTTGGCGACCTTGATCGCCTTCATGCCCTTGTTGATGGCGTCCTGGTGCGAGCCGGAAAACGCCGTATAGACCAGTTCGCCGACATAAGGGTGGCGCTCGCCGATCTTGAGCTGGTTGGAATATTCGTAGACTTCCTTCATCCGGTTGATGTCGGAGCAATCCAGTTGCGGGTCCACCCCTTGCGTGAACATGTTGAGCGCCAGCGTCACCACATCGACATTGCCGGTGCGCTCGCCATTGCCGAACAGCGTGCCTTCGACGCGGTCGGCGCCCGCCATCAAGGCAAGTTCGGTCGCCGCGATGCCGGTGCCGCGGTCGTTGTGCGGATGCAGCGAGATGATCAGGTTCTCGCGCTGCGTCAGGTGGCGGCACATCCACTCGATCTGATCGGCGTAGATGTTGGGCGTCGCCATCTCCACCGTGGAAGGCAGGTTGACGATGAGCTTGTTGTCGGCCGTCGGCTTGACGATCGCGGTCACCGCGTCGCACACCTCCAGCGCCACCTCCAATTCGGTGCCGGTGAAGCTTTCCGGCGAATACTGGAAGCGGAAGGTGCCGCCCGCCTTGGCAGCCATGTCGGTAATCATGTCGGCGGCGTCGGTGGCGATCTTCTTGATGCCGGCCACGTCCTTCTGGAACACGACGCGGCGCTGCAATTCGCTGGTCGAATTGTAGAAATGCACGATCGGCCGGTGCGCGCCTTCAAGTGCCTCGAAGGTGCGGGTGATGAGTTCGGGGCGGCACTGCACCAGCACCTGCAACGAGACGTCTTCGGGTACGTTGCCTTCCTCGATGCACCAGCGGGCAAAGTCGAAATCGGTCTGCGAGGCGGAAGGAAAGCCGATCTCGATTTCCTTGAAGCCCATGTCAAGCAACAGCTTGAACATGCGCACCTTGCGGTCGTGGCCCATCGGGTCGATCAGCGCCTGGTTGCCGTCGCGCAAATCGACCGAGCACCAGATCGGTGCCTTGTCGATGGCTTTGCCGGGCCAGGTCCGGTCGGGCAGGTCGATCTTCTGGAAGGCCTGGTATTTGGCCGAGGCCAAGGGCATGCCGGCGCGGCGCTCGGCGGCGGATATGGGGGATACACTGGTCATCGTATTTTCGTACTCCTGGCCGCCTCGTGCGGCAAGGGCGCAACGTCAGGCGGTCTTCAATTCCGTTCGTGGTGAAGAGCAAAGGAGCAGGCGCCTTGGACGGCGATCCGACCGCCGGACGCTCCCTTAACGAGCCCGGCGATCGCCGCTAAGGCCGAGAAGAAGCAGGCTGGAAGTAAGGGCGCGCGCAACCTCGCCCGCAAAGGCGGACGCAGGCGACAAGGAGATGTTCGGGCGCGAAACCATGGACGCACTGATACTAGACGCAAAAGCCGCGCGCAATAGGGAGTGGTAAAGTCCCGTCGGCTTGACCGTGCATCGATAGCCTAGGTTGCCGCTTCTTCGGTTGCGCTCAGGAGTTGCTTGGCCAACATAGTCTCTAGCATCTCTTCCATATCGGAAAGCGCGAGAATGCCACGTTTCCAAGAGTCGTCTGAATTCTCCAGCGCTGAGTAGTAGGGAGTTTTGTCTGATGCAATCTGATCAGGGATAGTTGGTGTGCCTGGCAGAAGGCTATCAAGCTTCGTACTGAGCACGACATAAGACACGACTCGCGCCGTTCTCCCGTTTCCATCCGCAAATGGATGAATCCAGTTCATCCGCCAGAGAATATACGCAGCGAGGTGAATCGCGTTTCTTTCTTCCCAATGCTCGTTGACGTAGCCGCACATTTCGGCCACGTAATCAGGCACTTCCACATGTTTGGGCGGGAAATGATTACTCTGCCCAATATAAACGGCAGAATTTCTATAAGTCCCAGCTAGTGGGTGGATGCCTTCAAGCGCCTTGTGATGAAGTTCAAGAATTAAAGCCTGCGTGAGACGAAATTTCTGATCCGGCTTTTGAATGGATGCACGGACAATCTCCAAAGCGGCCTTGAACTGACGAACCCCATTTTCAGCTTCTCTACGAGCCTTTTCCTCAGGATCACTGATCAACTCAACGGGATCGGCTTGGCTATGCCTGTCAGCGCTCATTTGGCAATATTCGACTGAAAACTCTCTTCTCTTTCAACCTTGTCGTCGGCAGCAGCTACTATCTCTCGCGTAATCCGATCGTTCTCGATATTGGTATTCCCATAAACGAAGCTCAGACGCTGCTCGCGCAATTGCATGTCATTCATTTGAACCTTTCGAGCTTTCGCTATTAGAGCCTCCAGCGCGTCTGTCATTTTTTTCTCCATTGTGTCGAGTGTGTCAGGCACGAATCTACCATAGAAAAACCATATGCGGCCAAGGATAATCAACCCTTGAAATGTGTATGGATTTAAGGGACCGCAATGCTCTTTATAATCTTGGGAGCGCTGAGAGACGTCAATCAGGATGACGGAAGGAGCCCTACCGCCCAATAGCTTGCTGCGGCGATCATGGCGGCGACCGGCAGCGTGATCACCCAGGCCACGACGATGTTGCCGGCGATGCCCCAGCGCACGGCCGAGACGCGCCGTGCCGCCCCGACACCGACGATGGCGCCGGTGATGGTGTGGGTGGTGGAGACGGGGATGCCGAGCCAGGTCGCCGCAAACAGCGTGATCGCCCCGCCGGTTTCGGCGCAAAAGCCCTGCATCGGGTTCAGCCGCGTTATCTTGGAGCCCATGGTGTGGACGATGCGCCAGCCGCCGAACAGCGTGCCGAGCGCGATCGCCGCCTGGCAGGTGATGACCACCCAGAAGGGCACGTAGAATTCGCTGCCGAGATAGCCTTGCGAAAACAGCAGAACGGCGATGATGCCCATCGTCTTTTGCGCGTCATTGCCGCCATGGCCGAGCGAATACATCGAGGCCGAGGCGAATTGCAGCACACGGAAGGTGCGGTCGACGGCAAAGGGCGTTTGCCGGACAAAGGTCCAGGAGACGGTGAGAACCAGCGCCAGCGCCAGCAGGAAGCCGGTCAGCGGCGACAGCACGATGGCGGCGGTGGTCTTAAGCAGGCCCGTCCAGACGATGGCGCCGCCGCCCGCCTTGGCGACGCCGGCCCCGACCAGCCCGCCGATCAGCGCGTGTGAGCTGCTCGACGGGATGCCGAAAAGCCATGTCAGGATGTTCCATACGATTGCGCCCATCAGTGCTGCGAAGATCACGCGCGGATCGACGATGCTGGCATCGATGATGCCGGTGCCGAGCGTTTCGGCGACGTGCAGGCCGAAGAACAGGAAGGCGATGAAGTTGAAGAAGGCCGCCCACATGACGGCATATTGCGGCCGCAGGACGCGCGTGGAGACGATGGTGGCGATGGAATTCGCCGCATCGTGCAATCCGTTCAGGAAGTCGAAGAACAGCGCGACCGCAATCAGTGCCACCAGCACCGGCAAGGCAAGAGATGCGTCCATGCCCGGCGACTACACGTTCTCGACCACGATGCCGCTGATCTCGTTGGCGACGTCCTCGAACCGGTCCATGACCTTTTCCAGTTGCCCGTAGATCTCGCTGCCGATGTGGAAGGCCATCGGATCGGAATGGCCATGGTGCTGGAACAGCGCCTTCAGGCCGTCATCGTAAAGATCGTCGGCACGGCTTTCGAGGCGCCTGACCTCGCTGGTCAGTTCGGTAAGCTTCGCGGCATGGGTGGCGACCTTGCTCAGCAGCGGGATTGCCTCGGCATTGAGGCGCGCGGACTGCATGATCAGTTCGCCGATCTCCTGCATGCGCGGCTCGAATTGCGTCTGCTCGTAAAGCGTCACCGTTTTCACCGTCTTGCGCATCATGTCGATGGCATCGTCCATCGACTGGATGAGGTCCTGGATGTCGCTGCGGTCGAAGGGGGTGACGAAGCTCTTGCGCACCGCCATCATCACCTCGTCGGTGATGGTGTCGGCCTGCCGCTCCAGATTGACGATCTCGCTGCAATAGCGCTCGACGTCACCGCCGCCGGCCAGCAATTTGCGCAGCGCTTCCGCGCCGCTGACCACCAGTTGCGAGTGCCGGTCGAACAGATCGAAGAACCGATCTTCGTGCGGCATGATCGCCCGAAACCACTTCAGCATCGTCTAAGCTCAGCCTCCTGACATGCTTCCTTGCAATGCGCACTACACCTCTATGCCGCGCGGCGCCTCAAAAAATTGCCGCTTCGCACAGATTAGTCGGCTTTGGAGATGCTTTGCCGCCTGTTTTAGTCCTTCACCAGCCGGGCCACCAGCCGCGCCAGCGAGGGGCCGAGCATCAGCACGAACAGGAAGCGGGCAGTCTGCATGGCCATGACGAAGGAGATGTTCACATTGTCGGCGGCTGCCGCGATGATGGCGACCGAATCCATGCCGCCGGGGCTGGTGGCCAGATAGGCGGTGAGCGGATCGACGCCGAGATAGCGGCTGAGAAGCCAGGCCAGCCCGCCGCAAAAGCTCATCAGCGCCAGGATCGAAAGCACGATCTGTGGCAGCGCGCGGGCGGCATGGCGCAGGATCGGCCGGCTGAAATTGAGGCCGATCGCCCAGCCGATCAGCGCATAGCTCATGGCAAGCAGCCATTCCGGAAGCTGGAAGTTGGCCAGGCCGGACAGATGCAGGATCACACCCAGGATGAGGCTGCCGAGAAACCAGGGCGAGGGCAGGCGCAGGAAGCGGCCCGCAACCCCGCCGACGGCGGCTATGGCGAGCGTGGAGCCGAAGGGCAGCCAGTCGATGGCAGGAAACCAGATCTTTTCCGGTATCTCGACGCCGGAGGTGTCCACCCACAGTCGTGCCACGAGCGCTGCGGTCACCGATACGAAGATGACCCGCAGATATTGCATGAAGGCGACAAGGCGGGCGTCGGCGCCGAAGGTCTCTGCCATCAGCACCATGGCTGTGGCAGCACCGGGCGAGGAGCCCCATACGGCTGTCGTGCCGGGCAGGATCTTCCAGCGGCTGATCAGCCAGCCCAGGAAGCTCGACGCGGCGACGGTCGCCAGCACGGCGCCGAGGAACAGCGGCCAGTCATGTACGAACAGCGCAAGGATTTCGAGTTCGATGGAGGCGGCGATCAGGCAGCCGATGATTGCTTGCGCGGCAAAGAATACCGGCCGCGGCAGGCGCACGGTGGCGCCGTTGGTGCCGGCGATGATGCCTGCCAGCATCGGGCCGATCAGCAGTGCTGCGGGTAGGTCGGCAAGTTCGAGCAGGCCCGTCAGGAGTGCCGAGACGAGGAGGATCAGGCCCCATTGCAGCCCCGGCGCCAGCCGCGCGAGCGACTCGGGCGGCTGTTGCGGGGCATCCCCATCCTTCACGCGAAGGGCACCGCGCTGGTGCCCAGCGGCAGCTTGGCCTCGTCGTCCGGCTCGACATGGATGGTGATGCGCACGCCCGGGATATCGGCCTTCAGCGCCTCTTCGATGCGGTCGCAGATCACATGACTTTCGCCCACGCTCATTTGCGCATCGACGACGAGATGGAACTCGATGAAGACCGCGCGCCCGGCGATGCGGGTCTTCAGGTCATGGACTTCCAGCGCGCCCTTGGAGTTGGTCGAGATGATGTCGCGGATGCGCAGATGCTCCTGGCTGTCCACCGCCATGTCCATCAGCCCGTTCAGCGACGAGCCGATCACGTGCCAGCCCTGCCACAGGATGTTGAGCGCCACGATCACCGCCAGCGCCGGGTCGAGGATGGTCCAGCCCGTCAGCACCGCGCCGGCGAGGCCGGCGATGACGCCGAGCGAGGTGACCACGTCGGTCATGATGTGCTGGCCATCGGCCAGCAGCGCCGGCGATTTGTGGCGGCGCCCGGCCCGGATCAGGATCAGCGCCCAGCCGCAATTTATTGCGGCCGCCAACGCATTCACCGCAAGGCCTTCCCAAGGCTGCTCCAGGGGTGTCGGCGTCTGCCAGGCCGACCAGACCTCGCGCAGAATGAGCAGGGCGGCCAGCACGATCAGTACGCCTTCGAGCACCGCGGAGAAATATTCCGCCTTGTGATGGCCATAGGGATGGCCGCGGTCGGCCGGCTTCTGGCTGACGCTGATCGCCCAGAAGGCGGCTGCCGAGGCAATCACGTTGACGACCGATTCCAAGGCATCCGAGTAGAGGGCTACCGATCCGGTGATGTGATAGGCGAAATATTTCAACCCCATCACGCCCAGGGCGATGAAGATCGACCACAGCGCCAGGCGCCGGACTGTTACCTTCGGATCCATCCTCACTCGCCTAAGCAGCGTTTTCCCGTGCCTTGCGCGGCATATGGGCAACGACATTCTCGATCATGCGCATGCCGGCGTCCTGGCCGAGCGTCATGATCGACTCGGGATGGAACTGCACCGCCGCGATCGGCTCGCGCTCATGCTCGAAGGCCATGATGACGCCGTCTTCGGTCGTGGCCGTCACCTTGAATCCTTCGGGCAGGGATTTCGGGTCGGCATAGATCGAATGATAGCGCCCGACCGTGACCTCCTGCGGTAACCCCGAGAAGATGACGCCGGGTTGCGAAACCCGGATACGCGAGGGCTTGCCATGCATCGGCACGTCGAGCTGGCGCAGCGTGCCGCCATAGGCTTCCGCCAGGGCCTGCAAGCCAAGGCAAACACCAAATACAGGCAGGTCGCGCGCACGGGCCTTGCCGATGGTGGTGGCGCAGTCGAAATCCTTGGGCAGGCCGGGACCGGGCGAAAGCACCACCAGGTCCGGCTTCAGCGTTTCGAACAGTTCGTCGGCTACCGGTGCGCGCACGGTCGAGACATCCGCGCCGGTCTGGCGGAAATAATTGGCCAGCGTGTGAACGAAGCTGTCTTCATGATCGACCAGCAGAATCTTGATGCCTTCGCCGACGCGGGCGAACTGGCGTTCGGCCGCAGTGGCGTTGCCGGTCTTGGCGTCACGGATGGCAGACAGCATGGCGGAGGCCTTCAGTTCGGTTTCGGCTTCTTCTTCTTCGGGCACGGAATCATACAGCAATGTAGCACCCGCGCGGACCTCGGCTATCCCATCCTTGATGCGGATGGTCCGCAGTGTCAGCCCGGTGTTGAGATCGCCGTTGAAATGCACCATGCCGATCGCACCCGCATACCAGGCGCGCGGGCTCTTCTCGTGCTTTTCGATGAAGCGCATGGCCCACAATTTCGGCGCGCCTGTCACGGTGACGGCCCAGGCATGCGACAGGAAGGCATCGAAGGCGTCCATGCCCTCGCGCAGCCGCCCCTCGATGTGATCCACCGTGTGGATCAGGCGCGAATACATCTCGATCTGGCGCCGGCCGATGACGCGCACCGAGCCCGGCTCGCAGATGCGACTCTTGTCGTTGCGGTCGACATCCGAGCACATGGTGAGCTCGGATTCGTCCTTCTTGGAATTGAGCAGCTTCAATATCTGCTCGGAATCCGAGATCGCGTCGTCGCCGCGCTTGATGGTGCCGGAGATCGGGCACGTCTCGACGCGCCTGCCGTTGACGCGCACGAACATTTCGGGCGAGGCGCCGATCAGATATTCGCCCTCGCCGAGATTGATGAAGAAGGAATAGGGCGACGGGTTGGTCTTTTTCAGCCGGCGCGAAATGTCGGAAGGCGTGGTCTGGCAGCGCTCATAGAACATCTGGCCGGGAACCACCTCGAACAGGTCGCCGCGGCGGAAGCTTTCCTTGGCCTTCTCGACGATCTTTGCATATTCGCCGGGCTCATGGTCGCCGCGCGGCGGCACCCGGTCCGAGGGCTTGAACGGCTCGGCTTCATTGTCGCGCGGCAGGCCCTCGGTCGAAAAACCTTCGCCGGCATAGTCGTAGCGGTCATGCCAGGCCTTGGCCTGGTGGTGGTCGACCACCAGGATCTCGTCGGGCAGATAGAGCACGAGGTCGCGCTGGCTCGGCACGCGCTTAAGATGCAGGTCCACCGGGTCAAACTGGAAGGCGAGGTCGTAGCCGAAGGCGCCGTAAAGGCCGAGACTGGCATCGTGCTCGGTGTGGAAGAGCGCGGTGATGGCGCGCAGCACCGTGAACACGGATGGGGCGCGGCTGCGCTCCTCCTCGGCGAACACCCGGCCGGCCGGCGCAACTTCGAGCCGGATCAGCCTTTCGGCCGTCTCGGTGATGGTGACGTCGGAAAGCGGCGCCATGGCCCTGCCGATCACCGGCAGCAGCACTTTGCCGCGCCGGTTGAGCGCCTCGATCTTCATCGAGCGCCCATGCGCCGAAATCACCACCGGCGGATCGATGATGGCCGTGTCCCAGCGCGTATAGCGGCCCGGATATTCATAATTGGAGGAAAAGACCGCGCCGCGCCTCGCATCCAGCCCGTCGATATAGGCCTCGATGGCGCCGCCATAGGCCGTGTCATGGCGGCTGCGCGTGATGGCGATGCCGCCCGCGGTCACGAAGCGCTCGGCGCCGTTTTCAAGAGTCTCGACCGACATTTTCCCGTCTCCCTTTTCGCCGTCAAGCGGACCCGGAAAGCTCTTGAAAAACAAATGGCCGCCCGGATATTCCGTTGCGGCCACCAATATCCACGCGCACGCGTTCGTCAGGCCGCTTTCAGCAGGCCCACCACCAACGCATCGTGTTCGAAATCGAAGTCATGGTTTTTCCATAGCCGCGAAGTCCGGCCGGAGCAAGCGGATTTCGAAAAATCCTAGCGGCATCAAAAGGCAGCGGCGCTACCTGACATAGCGCTTGTAGACGTAGCCTTCCTGTCCGTCGAAGGCGATCCTGCACCACGACTTGCATTCGATGACGCTGACGGATGCCTTTGCCGGAACGACGGCGAGCACCTTGGCGTCCTTGTCGGGCGATGCACGCATGTTGACCGCCGTCCTGATCTGGCCCTTGCGGGTGGAGGCAGCCGCATCGTCGTCGGAGGATGCTGCCGGTTCGGCAGGCTCCTCGTGGTGCGTATCCTTCACCGCGGCGGCCAGAACGGCAGCGGGGATGGAGCCGGTCATGGTCGCCCGGTCGGGTTGATAGGCCAATTCCGGCTGGATACTGGTCTTGGCTGCCGTGGCGGCCGCCGAGGGGAGTCGGTCGGACGAGATATCGCCCGGCGCCGCAGGCGAGGTGGTATGGGTGCTTGGTGCGGGAATGCCCTGAATGACGTCGGCTTCCGGCTGCGCGGCAGCGACGACGACCGGTTCCTCCGGCTCGGCCCGCGCCTCCATGCTGGCCAGGGCGGCGGCTTCGCGAATGGCCGGCGGATCGTAGAGCAGGGTGGTGCCGACGCCGAGGCCGGCGAGAACCATTACGGCGGCGACGGGAAGTGCCAGCTTGCGCATTGCCGGGATCGCCTTGACGGCGCAGGCCTCGACGGATCGATAGGTATCCGTGGCGCGGTCCAGGATGGTGCGGCGTTCGGGAGCCTCGACGGCTTCCGTCGATGCGTTCCAATCATAGTGGCAGGCCGATCCGCACATGTCGGCTTGATCGGTATTTTCGACTTTCAAGACATCCGCTCCTTGCAGATCATGCAAAGAACAAGCCGGACATGGCTCGAAGCCACGCCCGTACCTGAACGCTGATGATTCATTCAAGCATCGGATTTTCCCCGTAACCGGTTCCCCACTTGTGGACCCGATGCTGCATTTTGACAATAGGCGATGCGGATATGGCTTTTCTGTGCCGAAAATTGGGCCGACAGCTTCGATGGCTGCGACGGGCGGTCGCATAGAAGCCGAAAGAAACGCCGGGATCAGGCCCCGAACAAAAATGGGGCAGGATGACGTTCAGCACGTCATCCTGCCCCAGTCGGAGGAGTTGGGTTTAGCTCAGTCCGTCGATTTCGCCGTTTTCGTTGATGATGATCTTCTCGGAGGAGGGCTTTGAGGGCAGTCCCGGCATTGTCATGATCTCGCCGCAGATGGCGACGACGAAGCCGGCGCCGGCGGAGAGACGCACTTCGCGCACCGGCACGGTGTGGCCGGTGGGCGCGCCGCGCAGGTTGGGGTCGGTCGAAAACGAAT
>JBARWP010000541.1:0-3779 GCA_049646905.1 Pseudaminobacter sp.
CGGACCTGCCACAATTGCCGAGCCGCTACCAGCAATGAGACCGCCGCCGAGGCGTGGCCGGAGCACGCGGTTGCCGCGCCTGTCCGTTGCTGGAAAAGGGATTTGAGCCAGATGGTACGGATGTCCCGCGTGTCGATCCACGCCCAAGGCTCAAGCGCCCACAGCCTGCAGGATAAGGAACCTACGGGTGAGGCATAGCTGGAGATGTCGCCGACAGAACTCCCAGCGACAAAGCCAAGACCGCTGAAGCAACCGCTACTCGGTTTTCTCGGTCTTTTCTTTCTTTATCGTGGTCTGCGCGTCGGCTGTCGTCGACATGTCGCCCTTTTGGACGCTTGCGACCTTGGTGTCGGTGTCGACGGAAGCCGAAACCTGTGAATGCCATGAGCATTCAGCCGAAGCAGCCGTCACGGAGAACCCGAGGGCGGCGGCAAGTACGAGGAATGTCTTCATCGTCTTCTCCATCTTCGTGATCACGCAAGGTAACCCATGACGCTTCAATCGGGAAATCACGCTTTGTTGCCACGGCCCAAGGCCTAGTTTCCATAGCGTCCGGCGACTTCGCGGGTGAGGCTTTCGCCCTCTTTCATATAGCGGGCGATCGCCTCGGTGGCCGAGGGGGTACATCTGGCGTATGCACCTTCGAACGAGCGATAGCCGCGATTGAAACTGGCGATGAATTTCGCCCGCCGCGCCGGGTCGGGTCTTTCGGCTTCGAGCAGCTTTTCCATCTCGCCGCGCCATTGTGCGCCTTCCTCACCGCACAGGTTGCGCAGGAAATGCAGCGAGCCGAGAATTTCGGCAAGCCGCATCAAGCTGCCCTCGAACGGCGCCTCCGCAGCGCGTACGGATCCGGAGGAGAGTACCGGAGCGACGGCCAAAACGAGGAAAATCAGCAAGATGCGGCTCATAAGCCCTTGTGGCGAAACAATTTGTCAGCCGCAAGGCGATTTACGGGCAATTCCCGCCAATTGGGGCTCGCCCAGCAGCATGGCAGCGACTTCCATGGTGCTTGCGGTCACCGGCAGTGCCGCCATCTGTGCCAGGGTGAAGAAGCCGGCCTCGGCCGCATCGGTCGCCGCCAGAGGCTCGCCGCCGCAGTCGTCGCCCGAAAACACCTGCAGCCGGTAGCTAACGGCGATGCTGTCGCGCAGGGCATCGATCGTGAACAGGCGCAGTGGTGCGAGGTTGCAGACATCGAGCCCGGTCTCCTCGCGCAATTCGCGCGCGGCGGCGTGCTCGTCGCTCTCGCCCGGCTCCACCCGTCCGCCGGGAAAGGCGTATTCGCCGAAGGAGGGCGCATGCCCCCGCTTGACCAGCAGGATGCTGTTGCCGCGCCTGAGCGCCACCGAAACGGCGGGAATGATCAGCGAGGAGGTCATTTCTGCATAAGCCTGTTCGATAGCATTGGGTTGGGGACAGCGCGATTTTCACGCGCCTGGCATGTTGCCGCCGCCGGCTTCCATGGCCACAGTACCGATAGAATTATCAATCGGTATCGAACAAGCAATGTGCGGTCGCTTTTCGCTCGTTTCCAGACCGGAAGAAGTTGAAGCCCTGTTCGGGCTGGTTTCGCTCGACCCGTTTCCGCCACGCTACAACATCGCACCCACGCAGCCCATCCTGATGGTGATGGCAGGAGCGCCGCCCGAACCGGGCTCCAACCTGCCCGACCGGGCAGCGTCGCTGGTTCGCTGGGGCCTGATACCGGCATGGGTGAAGGACACGAAGAACTTCCCGCTGCTGTTCAATGCGCGCTCGGAGACGGCGGGGGAGAAGGCCGCCTTCCGCACCGCCATGCGCCATCGTCGTGCGCTGGTGCCGGCCTCCGGCTTCTACGAATGGCGCCAGGGCAACAGGAGGGGCGCGCAAGCCTATTGGGTGCAACCAAGGGATGGCGGCATCATCGCCTTTGCCGGCCTGATGGAAACCTATGCCGAGCCGGGCGGCTCGGAAATGGATACCGGGGCGATTCTGACCACCAGCGCCAGCGGCGACATCGCGCCGATCCATGAGCGCATGCCGGTGGTGATCCACCGGGAGGATTTTGCCCGCTGGCTGGATTGCCGCTCGCAGGAACCGCGGGACGTGGCGGATTTGCTGCGGCCGACGGAATCGGGTTTCTTTGAGGCGATACCTGTCTCCGACCTGGTCAACAAGGTGGCCAATACCGGGCCGGAACTGCAGCAGCGAGTGGACTCTGCGCCGATGAAGACGGAAGCGCCGCCACCTCCTCCTGCCCAGATGTCCCTGTTCTAGGCGGCGTCCCGATGTCAGTCACGCTGTCGGCCGGCCTGTCCGGTTTTCTCCTGGGCGCCTCGCTCATCATCGCCATCGGCGCGCAGAATGCGTTCATCCTGCGGCAGGGCTTGCTCAGGCAGCATGTCTTCATCCTGTGCCTGATCTGCGCGCTGTCGGATGCGTTGCTGATCATGGCCGGTGTCGCGGGCCTGGGCACGCTGATTGCCCAATCGCCGCTGCTGATCAATGCGGTGACGATCGGTGGCGCGCTCTTCCTGTTCTGCTATGCGCTCTTTGCCTTTCGGCGTGCGATGAAGCCCGAGGCCCTGCATGCGGCCAAGGCTGGCGGAGCCGGCCTGAAGGCGGCATTCGCCGCCTGCCTGGCCTTCACCTTCCTCAACCCGCATGTCTATCTCGACACGGTATTGCTGCTGGGGTCGCTTTCGGCCCGCTATGAGGGAGCCGCCCGCACGGCCTATGCGGCGGGCGCGATGCTGGCATCGTTCGTCTGGTTCTTCGGGCTGGGCTATGGCGCGCGGCTGCTGCAGCCGGTCTTTGCCAGGCCGGCGGCCTGGCGCCTATTCGATGTCGCGATCGGCCTGATAATGGCCGGTATCGGCCTCAGCCTGCTAAGCCGCCTTGCGTAGCGGCGGTTGCTCGACGGGCTTGTCTTTCCTGGCTGCAAGCACGGCGGCAAGGATATCTGCCGGACCGATCGCCCGATAGTGGCTGGTGAGCGCCGCATATTGGGCGCGGATGCGTTCGGCGTCGCTTTGCGTGACTGACATGACTGTGTTCCCCAAGGTAAATTCCCGTTCAGGTCCTGCCATGATAGGTCTTTAGGTCGAAATAGTGACCGTTAGCCGGCTTTTTCGCCAGTTGAACCATTTGATCTATGGACATGTTTAATAAAACCTTACGGATTGTCGCCTAGCCCGAAAGGAGAAGCCGCGTGAGTTGCGGCTTGACGGCGACAGCGCCGAAAGCGATAAAGCAGCCATGAAAACGCCTTTCGCCATTTGCGGCATTTGCATTATCGGCTAGCGCAAGCTGGCCCGGACGTTTTCGCCTTTTCTCTCGACAGGACAAACGCCCCGGCCAGCAGGCTGGAAGAACAGGTTTCATCACGCGTGGCGGCATGCCCGCAAAAACGGACCGGAGTTTGAATGTCGGACGCATTTAAAGGCTTGCGGCTTACCAACACGCTGACACGCACGAAGGAGGACTTCGTGCCGATCAATGCGCACAATGTGCGCATGTATGTCTGCGGCCCCACGGTCTACGACTTCGCCCATGTCGGCAATGCCAGGCCGGTGATCGTCTTCGACGTGCTCTACCGCCTGCTGCGCCAGCTTTATGGCGCCGAGCACGTGACCTATGTGCGCAACATCACCGACGTGGACGACAAGATCAATGCGCGCGCATTGCGCGATTTTCCCGATCTGCCGCTCAACGAGGCGATTGCCCGCGTCACGAAGAAAACGGCCGACCAGTTCCACGCCGATGTGGCGCGGCTTGGCTGCCTGGAGCCGACATTC
>JBARWP010000542.1:0-2432 GCA_049646905.1 Pseudaminobacter sp.
GGACAAAGCTGTTCGGCCGCTACGACAGCAAGGTCTCGTTCGGCCAGTCCCGCGTGCTCGTCGTCTGGACCGACATCATCTTCCCCAACGGCTCGACGCTGCAGATTGGCGGCATGGCCGGCACGGATACTCAAGGCTATGGCGGTTTCAACGACAAGGTCGACCGCAAATGGCTCCAGACCTTCGGCTCGGCAATCCTGATCGCCGTCATCGGTGCCGGCGTCGATATGGCAATTCCGCAGGATCGCAACGCCTTCAACTCGACAAACACGGCAGAGGACGCCGCGCGTCGGAACTTTGCGGAGACGTTCGGTCGAATGGCCGACCGCACCATCCAGCGCAATATGGATGTGCAGCCGACGCTCGAAATTCGGCCTGGTTACAAGTTCAACGTCTTGGTGGATCAGGACATCGTGTTCCCCGGGCGCTATCGCGGTTGAGTGGCAAGCGGCTACGATCAGCCGGTAGATTCGCGCCTAGTTCCGATAACCTGCGTTGTGCCACTTAGCTTATTTGCAGCACTGTCCCCGGCAAGGAAACACGCGAAGTCGATTCCTTAGCAGCTTATCGCAGATCGGCGCCGTGTCGTGGAACCGCGTGGCTTGATGAAGCCGTTCTGGAAGATTGTTTTCCAATTCGTCTGGCGTGCGTTAACTGTTCCCTTTATAACGATTCTTGAGGCGATACGCGTCGCCTTGGGGCGTAGAAACCCCGCACACAGCGGTTGATGCCGGCCGTAACGGTATCGGGATCCTCTGGCCAAGGCCGGGGGCCTGTGACGTATGTCCAGGTACCTCGGTACTAAAGGTCATAGGGCTGCCTGTGTGCGGTTTTCTACCCCACGGCTAGGGTTTGAAGGGTCATCGTCGGCGGGGGCGTACCGCTGACCGACAAAGAACTGTGATGGGGGAATGATAGCGTCGAGGAAGAAAGCAAAGAGCCACAAGGGCGGGGCCTCACAGGGTTCGTCCGACTCGCGCGCCATCGAGGATGACAAAGCATTGCTGGAGCGACAAGCTATCGAAGCGATCCTGGAACACAGGCGTCAGATTGCCGAAGCAGAAGCAACAGATGAGAGCCTCCGAGAGGCAGAGGGAAACCCTGACTACTGTCCAAAGGCGCTCAGCGATCTCAAGGCGCGTAGCTTACGCCTTAGAGTGGACCTTGCGGCTTACCAACTGGTGTTGAACGACCTCCTCAACCGGCTTGGGTATATCCCGACGGTCCCTAGCCAGAAAAGCCACCTCAACTGAGGAGCTTGTTCTTCATTGCGATGCGGACGGCATGTGGTAGGTTAACTGCACCAAGTTTGTCTCTGGCATTGTCGAGGTGGTATTGGACCGTCCTGTGTTCGATGCCCATGATCGTGGCGATCTCCGGCATATATTTTCCCAGCGAGCACCAATACAAGCAGGCTGCCTCCTGCGCTGACAAGCGAAGTGTTGCCGGACCAGTGAAGTTCTCTCCCAGGATACTGAGTTTCAGATGTACATACGCCAGCGCTGTTGCAGCACGTTGTGAAGTACCGAGCGAACGAATGTCGGTTTTCGGCTTGCTGGTCGCGAGTGTCAGCATCGCAGTCTGACCAAAGCTCACCTCGAGAGGAATCGTCACCCCCGAACGAAGTCCAAAGTCGATTGCCTGAGAGAAGAACTTTCGTTCTTCCGTTGACCGAAGACGGGCAGGGCGGTCGTCCGCAGACCAGGTGAAGACGTGAGGCGTTCGCTTGGCCTTCCAGACGACCGGGTCGATCGTGCTGTACGCGTTGCTTAAATAGATCGACTGCCATTCCGCATGATAATCGGAGAATGCGGTCACGCCGGTTGAGAGCGTGTGGAGATAGGCAAAACGGTCAAATCCGTTCGCTGCTGCAAATTGTTTGAGAGCGCCCCGAATTGCGCGTTCGTCGCGCGCGAGATCGACAGTGTCGATCAATGCCTTAAGCTGTCCATCCAATTCTCTTGCCTCCATTCCCGTGCGACGCGTGGCCGACCACGAATTTGTCTACAATGTGCATTCCGACGAAGCCGGCCGGTGATTCCGATCAATTACCGGCCACCCATTCCAATTTCATTCCGGCCGGGGTTCCGATTTGAAGCCGGCCACCTTTTTGGATCACCTGGGTCGTTGTTGAGGTTTGGTTCGAGTTTCGTTTCTGGTCAAGCCTGAGCTGCTTCCGGGTTTTCCGGCGCGCGCCGCTTTCGCATGCTGTCGCCGGCCAATTCGATGCGGTAAGCGTTGTGCACGCGGCGGTCGAGGATGGCGTCGGCGATGGTGGGATTTCCGATGATCTCGTACCAATGGTCGACGGGCACCTGACTGGTGACGATGGTCGATCGCCGCTCATAGCGGTCCTCGATAATCTCGAGGAGATCGCGGCGCTGTTCGTCGTTGAGCTTTTCGGGTCCCCAATCGTCAAGGATGAGCAGGTC
>JBARWP010000543.1:0-5325 GCA_049646905.1 Pseudaminobacter sp.
CCATTACCCGCTGGTGCCTCGACCACCGTCACCTCGGACGTGGCCGGACGCTCGCTCAGCACCACGGTGGTGCCGCCGAAATCGCCGGTCAGGTAGTCGGCATAGACCCAGCCCTCGCCGCCTTGCGTGGCGACCGAGCACCATTTGGAGTCCTGCAGGCAGCCATTCAGTGTGGTGGACTGGCTGGCCCCGATGACGCCGACCACCGGATATTGCGGTCCGGGTCCGGCCCGCACATTGAGGTCGGTCGTCGCGGTCACCGGGGTTTGTGCAAAGGCGGCTCCGCCCAGGGCGAGAAGCGCGCCTACGGTGGTACAAGCAAGATAATTGCGTCTCATGATCAACTCCATATCCAATTCCCCATCGGAGCTTGGAACGGGACGCATTTGCTTTAGTTCCTGCTAAAAGAGGTCACGGGACCTGACAGTCTGTTACAAGATGAAGCGCCATCGTAGCGTGAACTGTGGCCGTCCGGGCCGCCGCCGGCTGCTTCTGCGCTGCTGCGCCCTTGCCATAATACCTGCTTGATCGTAGGAGTTTCCCGACGTTTGCCGGCAGGGTGGACGGGTTGCTTGATCACATCCGGCAAGCCGAGGGTCCTGACGGCATTTGCATTCGATTCACCAAAGTTGAAAGACTTTGTGATGGGATCATGCGGCCGCAGATGTGATTCATCAGGAGAACCATATGGCGTTTCTTGCCAAGAAGACGTTTTTCGCTGCAACCGTGGTGGCCCTGTTCGGGCTGACGACCCCAAGTGTCCAGGCCGCGCAATGCGGCAATGACTCAAGCGGCTTCGGCGCCTGGCTGGAGGCCTACAAGGCCAATGCAGCCGCCCGCGGCATCGACACCAGGCCGCTTGCCGGCGCGCAATATGATCGCGGCGTCATCAAGATCGATCGCAACCAGCGCTCGGCGTTCAAGGGAACGGTGGAGCAGTTTCTGGCCCGCCGCGCGCCCGCCTCCTATGTGAAGAAGGCGAAAGGCCTGCTCAAGTCCAATGCCGGCCTGTTCGGCAAGATCGAGCAGCGCTATGGCGTCCAGCCGGAGGTCCTGCTCGCCATCTGGGGCATGGAAACCGGTTTCGGCGCCAATTCGGGCAACAAGAGCGTGTTCCAGCCGCTGGCCACGCTTGCCTATGATTGCCGCCGCTCGGCCTTCTTCACCAACGAGCTCGACGCCGCGCTCGAGATCGCGCAGATGGGCTACATCGCAGCCTCGCAGATGAAGGGCGCCGGTTTCGGCGAACTCGGCCAGACGCAGTTCCTGCCGTCGAAATATCTGCAATATGCCGTCGATTTCGATGGCGACGGCCGCCGCGACCTGATCCATTCGCGTGCCGACGTGCTGGCCTCGACCGCCAACTTCCTCAAGGGCCACGGATGGCGTGCCGGCGGCGGCTATGGGCCGGGCGAGGTGAATTACGGCGTGTGGAACGATTGGAACCGCGCCACGATCTACCAGAAGGCGCTGGCGGAATTCGCACGGCGGATCGCCAACTGACGCGTCGCTTCCTGCTTCAATAAAAAACCCGGCGGAAAGGCCGGGTTTTTTTGTTCAGCGGTGCGGCAAGAACTCTTCCGCTTTTACCTCTTGCGGTCGCGTGCCGCCAGGGTGCGCAGCCGCAGGGCATTGAGGCGGATGAAGCCGGCGGCGTCCTTCTGGTCGTAGGCGCCGTGGTCGTCCTCGAAGGTGACCAGGGCGTCCGAATAGAGCGACTTGTCGGAACGGCGGCCGGAGACAATGACATTGCCCTTGTAGAGCTTGAGCCGTACCTCGCCCTCGACATTTTCCTGGCTCTTGTCGATGGCCGCCTGCAGCATTTCGCGCTCGGGCGAGAACCAGAAGCCGTTATAGATCAGCTCCGCATAGCGCGGCATCAGCTCGTCCTTGAGATGGCCTGCGCCCCGGTCGAGCGTGATCGACTCGATGGCGCGGTGGGCGGCAAGCAGGATCGTACCGCCGGGGGTCTCGTAGACGCCGCGCGATTTCATGCCGACGAAACGGTTCTCGACCAGGTCGATGCGGCCGATGCCGTTGTCGCGGCCGAGATCGTTGAGCGCTGCCAGCATCGAGGCCGGCGATAGCGGCTTGCCGTCCAGCGCCACCGGGTCGCCGTTCCTGAATTCCAGCGTGATCTCGGTGACGGCATCGGGTGCGTCCATCGGCGAGACGGTGCGCTGGTGGACGAATTCCGGCGGCTCCTTCCACGGGTCCTCGAGCACCTTGCCCTCGGAGGAGGAGTGCAACAGGTTGGCATCGACGGAGAAGGGGGCCTCGCCCTGCTTGTCCTTCGGCACCGGGATCTGGTGCGCTTCGGCGAAATTGAGCAGGTCGGTGCGCGACTTGAAGGCCCAGTCGCGCCACGGCGCGATGACCTTGATGTCGGGGTTGAGCGCATAGGCCGACAGTTCGAAGCGCACCTGATCGTTGCCCTTGCCGGTTGCGCCGTGGGCGATGGCATCGGCACCGGTCTCGCGGGCGATGTCGACCAGATGCTTGGAAATCAACGGGCGCGCGATCGAGGTGCCGAGCAGATAAGTGCCCTCATAGACGGCATTGGCGCGGAACATCGGAAAGACGAAATCACGGACGAATTCCTCGCGGACATCCATGATACGGATATCCTTGATGCCCATCATCTCCGCCTTCCTGCGGGCCGGCTCCAGCTCGCCGCCCTGGCCGAGATCGGCGGTGAAGGTCACCACCTCGGCACCAAGCTCGGTCTGCAGCCATTTCAGGATGATGGAGGTGTCGAGGCCGCCGGAATAGGCGAGCACGACCTTTTTGACGTCTTTCAACTTGGACATTTCTACCCTTGGGCTCCGCGAGGCGGCTTGGCATGATCCCGGCAGGCTATCGGCTTCGACCGGGAATTATGCGCCGAACGACAGTTTCGAGCATCGCGGCAAGGACCGGCCCGTCTCAGGCTTCCCTCTGCCGCCGGGCCGGACTTTTAACAGGAATGCGGTGCAGGGCAAGCGGCGGAATGTCCGCAGGGTGGCCAAAATACGAGAAAAATGCGTCAGCGACAATGTGCTGGTTGAGAAATACCCCCATTTCGTGCAATGGCTGCCCGCTCCCTTAATCTTGACCACAAAGAACAGGAATGATGATGACAGAGGATAGTCTTCTCGATCACGCACTGGTCCGGCTCGACGAAGCCGCAACCCACCTATCCGTTGACCCCGACGTGATCGAGAAACTCAAATATCCTCGCGAAACGACCAAAGCGCGTTTGATGATCCGCATGGACGACGGCTCGCGAAAGAGCTTCCTCGCCTGGCGCTGCCGCTATGACGACACGCGCGGTCCGACCAAGGGCGGCATCCGCTATCATCCGGAGGCTTCGGAAGAAGAAGTCGAGATGCTGGCCTTCTGGATGACCTTCAAATGCGCGGTCATGAACCTTCCTTATGGCGGCGGCAAAGGCGCGGTGCAGGTCGATCCGCGCACGCTGTCGAAGGCCGAGCTCGAACGGCTTTCGCGCTCCTACATCCAGGCTTTCGCCCGCATCCTGGGGCCTGAGCGCGACATTCCGGCACCCGACGTCTACACCAATTCGATGATCATGGGCTGGATGGCCGATGAATATTCGCAGATCATTGGCCAGTCCTCGCCTGCCGTCATCACCGGCAAGCCGATCGCCCTGGGCGGTTCGCTCGGTCGCGGCGACGCCACGGCGCGCGGCGGTTACTACCTTGTGCGCCACCTTGCCTCCGAACTCGGGCTGACCGGCGTGAACCGGGTTGCCATCCAGGGCTTCGGCAATGCCGGGCAGCACATCGCCCGCCTGCTGGCCGCCGATGGACACAAGATCGTTGCCGTCTCGGATTCGAGCGGAGCCGTCTATTCGCCGCATGGCCTCAATCTCGACGTGCTGCTTGCGGCCAAGGACAACAACCTCTCGGTCAGCTCGACCATGGGCCAGGCAGGGCATGAGGGCCTTCCGGGCAACGAACTGGTGACTGTCGATTGCGACATACTGGTTCCGGCTGCGCTCGAGAACATGATCACCGGGCGCAATGCCGACAAGGTGACGGCCAAGCTCGTCCTCGAACTGGCCAACGGACCGGTCACGGCGGAAGCGGATGCCATCCTTGCC
The DNA here is from genome assembly GCA_049646905.1 of Pseudaminobacter sp. GTDB lineage: Bacteria > Pseudomonadota > Alphaproteobacteria > Rhizobiales > Rhizobiaceae > Pseudaminobacter. The sequence goes on from JBARWP010000543.1 coordinate 4,106, forward strand.
TCCAAGGGTGCGGTGGTCCTGCCCGATATCTTGGCGAATGCCGGCGGCGTGACCGTCTCCTATTTCGAATGGGTCCAGAACAAACAGGGTTACTACTGGACCCTGGAGGAGATCCACGACCGCCTGCGCGCGATCATGGAGCGGGAAGGCCGCGCCATCTGGGAGATCTCGAAGGAAAAGAAGATTTCGGTGCGCACCGCGGCCTATGTGCATGCGCTGAGCCGGCTTGCCGAAGCCATCGAGGCGCACGGGACGCAGAATTTCTTTCTCAGCTAAGGCCTGATCCCGGAAAGTTCCGGAAAGGGTAATAAGGCAAAACGGACAGCTCCGGATAACACCGGAGCTGTCCGTTTTCCATGTGTCGGGCTCGCGACAAAAGTCGATTTCACTTTCCGAGCCGATGCGTTAGCTTGCGCCGTTCAACGGGCCCGGCGTCAATGAATTTCATCCCCGATCTGGCGATCATCGTGCAGTTTGCGATCGCGACCTTCATCATCTCGATAACACCGGGACCCGACATGACGCTGTTCGTCGGGCGTGCCCTGTCCGAGGGCAAGGCGGCGGGCTTTGCCTGCATGCTCGGCGCCTTCACCGGAATCCTCATCCACACCGCGCTGGTCGCGCTCGGCCTGTCGGCGCTGATCGTGGCTTCGCCCGAGGCCTTCCTGGCGCTCAAGATCGTCGGCGCCGGCTATCTCGTCTGGCTGGCGGTGCAAGCGGTCCGCCACGGTTCGGCCTTCTCGCCGGAAAAGCGCGCGGGCGCCTCGCACAGCCTGTTCCAGAACTGGATGACCGGGCTCGGCATCAACCTGCTCAACCCCAAGATCATCCTGTTCTTCATGACGTTCCTGCCGCAATTCGTGTCGGCGCATGATCCTCATGCGCCGGGCAAGCTGTTCTTCCTGGGGCTGCTGTTCATTCCGCTGGCGCTGCCGATCGTGGCGCCGATGGTGATCGCGGCGGACAGGTTCTCCAGGCTGCTGCGGAAGAACCCGACCGTCACGCGCGTCGTCGATTATCTGTTTGCCGGCGTGTTTTCCGTCTTCGCGCTCAAAATCCTGACGGCGCAGGCGAAATAACGGACAGGCGTTAGACCATGATGCCGAAAAGCGTGAAGCGGTTTTCGGACGACATCATGGTCTATCCAAGTGATTTTGCCGCATGTGTGAGACGCCAAGTGATTCCACTTGGCTGCAACATGCTCTAGGCCTCGCCGTGGC
>JBARWP010000544.1:0-6273 GCA_049646905.1 Pseudaminobacter sp.
GCCCGGTGCTCCGGTGTCGGAAAGCGGGCCAAGTCTATTCTCGGACTTGAAGCGGATGGCGATGAAGCAGAGACACGCGGCTGCGGCGAATGGTGGTTAGCGGCCATTCGGCTCGTAGTACCGACGCATAGCTCCGAGGTGATCTGTCATCGCCCTGACGTCGCCAACAACTTGCCCGAACGCATAGAGCGCGATGGCGGGAATAGAAAGAAACACTGCCGTTAGGAACAGTAGCAGCAGGAATAAGCCGTCCGAGGGAAAAGTGCCGGTCAACCGTTGCATCGCAATGGCGCTATCGACAGCAATTCCTGGCAAGAACGCAACTGTCGCGACGAACACGGTCCAGACTAAGATTAAATAGACGCCTGAAATCAAACGAAGAATAAGCGACATAACCGCCTCCCAAAGCGGGATCATCGTGGTTGCGCTCTTCAGCGGCGTCAAGTCGATTAAAAGGTTTTCACCATGGCAGATACGACCGCCGTTCTCGGTATTGAGGTCGATAGCCGACAAGCTGAATCCGATCTTCGCCGCTTTGAAGCCATTGCCAAAAAGACCGGCGAGACCGTGGAGCAGGTTCGGGACCGCTACGCAAAAGCGTCGGCACAGTTCATCAAGGGCGGGCCAGCACTTCAAAACGCTGCAAACGGTGCGGCGGCGCACGCAACTCAGCTTGAGAAAATGGCCGTCAGCACGCAGAAAGCGAGTGCGGCGGCGGTTCTATTTACGCGCACGATCCAAGGCATGATTGTCGCGCTGGCCGGCGGCGGCCTTTATAAGGCGCTAGAAGCATCGATCAACGGCCTTGCCGCGTTGGGTGACCGCGCTCGCGATACGCGGCTGCCTGTCGAAGTGCTGCAAGGACTACGGATGGGCGCCGCTGATGCCCGCGTATCCACCGACGAATTGAATAAGGCGCTGGACCACTTTACCGCCGTTTCAAAAAAAGCGACTCCCGAAGCGAAGGAACTCCTGAAAGCTCTCTCGAATGTGAATCCTGCCTTGGCGGACGCTTTCAAGGCGCAGGCCGGGAAATCGGGCGGACAAGAAGAACGGCTTCGCTTAATCGCGGACGCCTTGAAGAACGCCAAGGGCGAAGTACAGCGGTATCAGGTCGCCCAGCAAGCGCTTGGCACCGACCAAGACAGGGTAATTGATCTATTCGTTCGCGGTCGGCAGGCGCTCGATGACTATATTGAAGAGGCGCGCAAGTACGGCGTCATCATCGGCGGCGACTTCATCAAGAAGTCTCAGGATGCCCAGCGCACTCTCGGGCTTCTTTCGAATGTGCTGGCAGATAAGCTGCGGGTCGCAATCGTTGAGCTTATTCCTGACCTAATGCGGTTGGTGCCGTATCTGGTAGCGGGCGGGCAGGCGCTTGAAAACTTCGCCTCGATGTTTCTCAAGCTGGAAGATCAGTTCACCGGCACTCTCAAGGGCAAGATCGCTGGCTTTAACGCCGAAATCGAAAGCCTCCAGGAAAAAAACAGCAAGTTGGCGGCTGGGGAAATAGGTTCTCCTTTAGCCGGGATTTTCCCGTCGCTGCGGGATGATGCGATTAAGAAAAATGATGAGCAGATCAAGAAATTCCGCGACCAAGTCGCCACGATGCAGGCCGTCCTTACTGGACGCGAGGTCGCAGAAGCTGCCAATAAGCCGAAACCAAAGCCGACCAACGACAACCTTCCAGGATTTGCGGGTCGCCCTAGCCTGAAAGACGATCCCGCCACGCCGTTTGATCGGGCCGTCAACTCCATCAACCGCCACATCGCCGCGATGAACGCCGATGCCGAAGCGGTCGGTAAGACCTCGGCAGAGCACGCCCGTCTTCGTGTAGAGGCGCAGCTTGTTGAAGCGGGCCTGAGGTCGGGTTTGTCCGAAGCGGCTGTGCGGTCGAGCGAGAAATTCAAAGAGCTGGGGCGGGCGGCTCAAGATGCAGCGCAGAAGCTCGCATTGGCCCGCATCAACGATCAGATCAAGTTCGATCGCGATACCGGCTTTCTGTCTCAGCAAGACGTGCAGATCGCGCAGCAGCTTCGCGACATCTATCCTGACGTTGCGACAGCGCTGTCGAGCGTCGAGGCGCAGGCCATGCGTGTTAACGATGCAATGCGGGAACTGTCATCGTCCATCGAGAGCAATCTGACGTCCGGGCTCACCGATATCGTGAGCGGCGCCAAGTCCGCATCGGATGGTTTCCGCGACATGGCCGACTCGATCATCAAGGATATCGAGCGGATGGTGATCAAGATGATGATCGTGCAGCCGCTGATGAAGGGGTTACAGGGCATCATGGGTGGTATTGTCGGCCCCGGTGCACCGCTCAACATTCTGCCGAATGCGCTTGGGGGCGTCTTCCCAGCAAATGACAATGGGATATCGCGATATTCCAACCAGATTGTCTCGCATCCGACGATATTCCCGTTCGCGCGCGGTGTCGGTCTGATGGGAGAGGCGGGTCCGGAAGCGATTATGCCGCTCAAGCGCGCGCCTGACGGTAGCTTGGGAGTGGCGGCGCACGGCAGCAGCGGCGGATTGGCTGGCCTCAAGATCGAGGTCGTTAACCCGCCGGGCGTCCCTCAAACCGCGAGCGTGGAGCGAAGCTCGGACGGCTCAACGCTGCGAATTGTACTGAAGCAGGCGGTCGAGGGCATCATGGCTGATGACGTGTCGAGCAATGGCCCGATCAGTCAGATGATTTCGGCGCGTCAGGTCGGCTTTGGTGGGAGATAGCCATGGCTCTCCCGTCGTGGCCGTCCGGCATTCCGCATGAATCGCTCAAGGAGGGGTTCAGCATCGAGCCGTTCCTGCCGCCGCTTCGGACAGAGATGGATGGCGGCAACGTCAGACTGCGCGCTCGGCCTGGTGACGATACCGCTGTGGTGCAGCAGTCCGTGCTGATGACCAAGGCGGAGTACGACACGTTCAATTCGTGGGGCCGATCTACGCTTGGCAACTGGACAGGGCGGTTCACCGCCATGGTGTGGCTTGGTTCGGCTTATGCCTTGAAGACCTGCATGTTCCAGAATGGCGCGCCGAAGCCGGTGGAGTTCTCGCCAACTCACGTTGCGGTGCAGATGACCTTGCGGGTCGGCGGAGCCTGACGTGGCGACCATCGAGGAGGCTATGGCCGAGGCTCGGGCGTCTGTGAAGCCGGGCCAGTTGGTCTATTTTACGCTGGAATTGCAGCACTCGACATTCGACCAGCCGGCGCGCGTTGTCACCGGCGCATTGAATGACATGCTGTTTGGCATCGAGGCCGATGCAGTCTACGATCCAGGCGAGATGGTGACGTTTATCGCGTGCCCGTTTCGCGCCGATCCGCCGGAAGTGCGGGAGGGCCTGCCGCCTCAGTGCAAGGTCTCGATCGACAACGTGACGCGCGAGCTCTGGCCGCTGATCGAAAACGCCAAGATGGTGCGCGAGGCCATCAAGGTCATCTATCGCGAGTATGTCAGCGACGATCTAAGCGAGCCCGCCTATGGCCCGATCGAGTTTCTGCTGAAGGAAGTGGCGATGACCGGCACGACGATTACCGGCACGGCGACCGTGAATGACCTGCTCAACAAGCGGTTTCCGAAGCAGGATCAGAACTACAGCTATCGGGATTTCCCGAGCCTACTGCCGTGACCGCCCGTCGCGCATTCCTCGCCGGCCTCATCGGCCAGCCATGGGACTGGCAGGCCGGCAACTGCTGGGATTTCGCCTGCCACGTCCAGCGCGAGCTTTTCGGTCGCGACTTGCCGTCCATCGCGGTCCCGGCCGAGCAGCGTAAGCGGTGGGTGCTGGAAGCCTTTGACGGGCACCCGGAGCGGCAGAACTGGCGCGAGGTTGAGGGTGGCCCAGGTGGCCTTGTCGTGGCCGGTGATGGCGCTTTGGTCCTCATGGCGCATCTGCGTATGCCGGCGCATATCGGCGTCTGGCTCAAGCCTGAGGGCCTTGTGATCCATTGCAGCGAGACAAACGGCGTCTGTGCCGAAACGCCGCTGGCGTTGCGGGCGCAGGGTTGGAAGCAACTGCGATTCTTTGAGCCGAGGTGAGTCAATGCCAGCGCCGTCTTATTTCGTGGTCCGCAGCGACGTGTCGGCCGAGGCCGGCCAGCAGCGCGTCTATGGCTGCCACGACAACGAGGAATCGGCGGCCGAGGAAGCGCTGCGCCTCGCCAGCAGCTATTACGGCGAGTTTGCAGTCGTCGGCCCGGCGCCGGTCGCACTGAACATCGTGCGCGAAGGCGGTGTGCAGGCTGTCCGCGCCGAGCCTGTCGAGCAGGAATAGCTCATACATGCCCATTTCCGTCCGCAAACTCCCGGCTGTACCGCCAGCGCGCGCCAGCAAGCGCCGTGAGCGCTGCTGTGCGCCTGCGCGCCAGCCGGTCCTGTACGTCGTTGCGCCCGGCCTTGAGGTCGCGCGCGAAACGCCGCGGAAGGGCGAGACGGTGACGGCCTTCCTGCGTCGCACCGCTTGGGCGTACCGCGATCCGAAATACGGCTGGCAGTTTCGCAGGGGCCTGCCTACCATCCTCGAAGTGAATGGCGAATGCGTCCTGCGCAAGGATTGGCGCAAGACGCGCATCGCCGCGAATGACAATGTGAGGTTCGTCTCGTTCCCCCGCGGCGGCAAGGGCGGCTTTAAGCAGGTCGTCGGTCTGGTCGCGCTGGTGGCATTGGCGGCGTTTGCGGGACCTCTGGCGGGCATGGCGGCTGGGGCCATGGGCCTTGGCGGCTCGGCAATCGCTACCGGTGTGATCCAGGCTGGCATCATGATCGGCGGTTCGCTGCTCATCAGCGCGCTGACCGCGCCAAAGCCGGGCGCCACCAACGATCCCGACGCCAAGATCGACCAGATTTACTCGGTTCAGGCACAAGGCAATGCCGCGCGCCTCGGCCAGCCTCTGCCGGTCTGGTACGGTCGGCTGAAACACTATCCCGATTTTGCCGCGTCGCCGTGGGGCGAGTTCGTCGGCAACGATCAGTATCAGAACATCCTCTTGTCCACGACGCTCGGCAAGATGGAATACGAAACGCTGTTCGTTGACGACACGCCGATGTGGAAGGCGGTCGGCGGTGTCCAGCCGGGCTTTTCGTCGGCACGGATCGCGTTCTATGAGCCGGGGCAGGCCGTCACGCTGTTTCCGGTCAACGTGCATCAGGCTGCGGAGGTGTCCGGCCAGCAGATACCAGACGGCTCGCCGGGCGCGTGGCTTGGTGGTTTTATCGCCAACCCGAGCGGCACAGAGGCCACAGCGATAGCGCTGGATTGGGTGTTTCCGGGCGGCTGCTTTCGGATCGACGACGAAGGCAACACCACATCCGAAAGCGTGACGCTGACCGCGCAGTATAGACCAGTTGATGATGCCGGCGCGCCGACCGACGACTGGTCGATGCTGTTCTCGGTGACGCGGACCTACGCCAATCGGTCTCCGATCCGCGATGGTGTCAAAGAGTACCTGCCGGCCGGGCGCTATGAGGTGCGCTTTCGGCGCGATACCGCTCTACCGCCGCAGAACAAAGGCACCAGCGAGGTCGTGTGGGCTGGGCTGCGCGCCTTCCTGCAAGGCGACAACAAGTTTCCGGTTTCGACCGTCGCGATCCGCATCAAGGCATCCGAGAGCACGCAAGGCTCGTTTCGGTTCGGCGTGCTCGGCACCCGCAAGCTGTCGGTGTGGAACGGCTCGACCTTTGTTGAACAGGCGACGCGCAGTCCGGTGTGGGCCGCGCTGGATATTGCGACCAACGCAACCTACGGCGCCGGTCACGCGCTGTCGAAGGTGGACTTTAACGCCGTCGTCAACCATGCGGCCGCGGCCGGTCTGCGCGGCGATAAGTTCGATTACATCTTTTCAGCAGCGGAGAACGCTCCGGACGCCATCGACAAGGCGCTGACCGTCACGCGCGCCAAGCACTTCTGGCTTGGTGACACGCTCTCCGTGGTGCGAGACGAATGGCGCGACGTGCCGACCATGATGCTGACCGACCGTGAGATCGTGCGGGACTCGGTAGAGATCGGCGTCGAGCTTCTGACTGAGCGAGACCCTGACGCGGTTGTCGTCGAATACGTCGATGAAACCACATGGCGGCCGGCCTCGGTGCAATATCCGCCGGATCAGGGCGCCGGCGGCTTCAACGCCGTGCAGGCCGAGACGAAGCGCATCGATGGCATCGTCAATCGCGACCACGCCTTTCGTGAAGCCGCGTTCTACTACCTGCAGTCGATTTATCGCCGGGAGTTTGTCGGCCTCAAGACCGAGTATGAGGGCAGGGCGATCACTTACGG
>JBARWP010000545.1:0-1862 GCA_049646905.1 Pseudaminobacter sp.
GCCTCGGCCGCCGGGCGCTGGTCGCCGGTCAGCATCACCACCCGGCGCACGCCAAGCGCATGCAGCCGATCGATCATCGGCTTGGCGCTGGCGCGCGGCATGTCGGCCAGTCCCAGCAAGCCGACGACCGTGCCATCATACGCCACAATAACCACGGTGTGGCCAAGCCCGTGCAGGCGGGCAATGCCGGCCTTGGTCTCGGCGTCGAAGGCAAAGCCGAGATGATCGAACAGGCGGTGGCTGCCGACGGCGATCTGCGTGCCATCGTGGCGGGCGATCAGGCCCATGCCGGCGATTTCCTCCAGCGCCTCAGCGGTGGGCAGATGCCCTTGCGCCCGCGCGGCCTCGATGATCGGCCGGCCAAGCGGATGGTTCGAGCCGGTTTCGGCAATCGCCGCCCACAGCAGAACGTCTTCCTTGCTCTTGCCCGCCAGCGCTACGATTTCTGCAAGGCGCGGCTGGCCTTCGGTCAGCGTGCCGGTCTTGTCGAGCGCAAGTGCCGTAATGCGCCCGGCATTTTCCAGATGCTCGCCGCCCTTGATCAGGATGCCGGCGCGGGCCGCCCGCCCGATCCCGGCCACCACGGAGACGGGTGTCGAGATCACCAGAGCGCCGGGGCAGCTGACGACGAGCAGCGTCAGCGCCAGTTCGATATTGCGCGTCACGACATAGCTGACGACCGCCATCACGAACACGCCCGGCGTATACCAGCGCCCGAAGCTTTCGATCATCCGCTGGGCCGGGGCCTTGGCTTCCTGCGCTTCCTCGACACGGCTGATGATGCGCGCCAGCGTGGTATCGGCGCCGACGCCGGTGGCGCGCAGGTGCAGCAAGCCGTTTTCGGCCAGGGTTCCCGCAAAGACGCGCGAGCCGGGTACCTTTTCCGCCGGGATCGGCTCGCCGGTGATGGCGGCCTCGTTGACAGCGGCGGTGCCTTCGATCACCTCGCCGTCGACCGGCAGACGCTGGCCGGCCTTGACCAGGACGGTTTCGCCCAGCGCCACCTCATGGGCGGCGACCTCGACGGGCTGGCCATCGCGCAGCACGGTCGCCGTGACGGGGGCGGCGTCGATCAGCGCCTTCAGCGCGCCGCGTGTGCGGCTCATGGTGCGCGTTTCCAACCATGCTCCCAGCATGAACAGGAAGGTGACGGCGGCGGATTCCCAGTGATTGTCGATGAAAAGTGCACCGATGGCGGCGACGATGACCAGCAATTCGATGCTGAGATGGCGCAGCCGCAGCGATGCCCAGGCCCTAAGCGCAATGTCATAGCCGGCAAGGACCGCGGCAATCGTCATCAGCGGTGCCCAGGGGGCAGCCAGCCCGAAGCCATAGAAGGCGACCAGCGCGACGGTGATGAACAGGCCACTGGCAATGGTCAGCCATTTGCGCCGGTCGGCTGGGTTTCGGTAAACGGCGGTCAACCGGGATAACATGGAATGTCTCCTTCACAGGTAAGCCCTGCCGCAGGAAACGACAGGGCTCGGAGCATCGGGCGAGAAGTGGAGTTCGGCTTTCGCGCCGCTGCTGGCTCAGAAAGTCTGATCAGAATGCCGACGGCTTGGCGGCATAGCCCACCTTGGCGACCGAATTGACCAGAGCGGCTACGTCGCTGAGCGCCGGATCATGCTCGATCTCGATGCGGCCGCTGGAGAATTTTACCTCGGCCTTGGTTACGCCAGGCAACGCCAGCAGCGACTTCTCGATCTTTGGCACGCAGCTTGGGCAAGACAGCTCATCGCTGCGCAGCAGGGTCCTTATATTGGTCGTGGTCATGGCTGGTTCCTTTCAAGGGATTGGCCGAAGATCGGCATTGTTTCTGAAATGAAGATAGGTACGCTATTGACGCACAGGAATTAGCA
>JBARWP010000546.1:0-2933 GCA_049646905.1 Pseudaminobacter sp.
TTCCTATCGTTTCCCCGGTCGGCACCTTCGGAATCACGACCCCGCGCCCGCCATCCAGACTGGGAAAGCCCCGACGCATCAGCGCCCCGGCAAGGTTGATGGCTTGTGCCGCCAAAGCCTCGGCTGGGGCGGCGAAGCAGTTCTAAGCCTGATTTAAAAAAGTTGCAAGTTGCGTAACTTTCCTATTGCGGCTAGTTGTGAGTTGTGCAACTATCTCCCCATCAGATCGGGGAGCCACCATGGCCAAGCAAGTTTTCAACTACGATTTCGACGAACTGCCGCTGGTGATTGAAGGCGGTTTTGAGGCTGGCCTTATCGCTGGATCGGCGGAGGTTTCGTATTTCCGCGACGGCGAGTGGACGATCACCGGGATCAGCCTGGACGGTCACCGCCTGCTCACGCCGTCCGAGCGTGATGAGTTGGCGGATGCCGGGAAGCCGGTTTCGTTCTTCGAGCGCAAGTCAGTTTCGCTGGACGCAGGCACGTCCCTGTTCGGCACCATCCTTCACCGCCTTGAGCACGAATGGCGCGGCAAGGTTCAGGACGCGGTGAACGAAGCGATTGAGGAAGATCGCGCCGCCGACGCTGACGATGCTGCCGACTATCGCCGCGCTTTGATCTGGGAGGATGCGTAATGGCCGCCGCAACGCATACGCCGGGGCCGTGGAAAATCCGTTGGTCGCGTGACGGTTCGGGTGACGTGGGGATTACCGCGGACGGCCTGCCTAATGTTCTCGCTGAATGCTTCGCGGATATTCGCGCAAGCGGTGAACGCGCCTTAGATGAAGCCGCCGCGAATGCTCGCCTCGTGGCAACCGCTCCGGACTTGCTGGCAGCACTGATCCGCGCGGAACAAACCACCGCAGAGCTTTGCCACGGTCAGCACCCCGACAACGAATGCTGGAACGTGCTTCGCCAAGTTTGCGCGGCCATCGCCAAGGCTAAGGGGGATTCCTGATGCTCCCCTTCGCGTTCCGCCTCGCCGCAGAGGCGCTTTCCCTTTCAGCTTTCATTTTCGCCGTGACGGTCGTTGCCGTTTCTTGGAGGGCTTTGTGATGCCGGATCTGAAGAACTACACCGCGCATCTGATTGCGCATCAGGTGTCTGAGGAATTTCTGATTTGCCACGCGCGGGAAGAAGTCGGCAGCGATTGGGCTCCGTTCTCGCATAACCGCGCCATGGACAAGGTCAGGGAGTTGGCCGCGTACCTCGGCTATCGGTTGGAGCCGGTCACCCAGGAAATCGCACCCACGGCCAATTCTGAGCCGTCAAACGTGGTGCAGATCGAGGACCACGACAAGGAATATCGCAACACGGTCGATACCGTCGCCAGCATCGTCGGCGCGCCGCAGTTCGATGGAGCGGCATGATGTGTCGCCGCCGACAGCTTCGAGAGGAAATCAGTTTCGACTTCCGCTTGCGGGATATCGTCGAAACCTTGATGCAGCACCCGGGATATTCGCACGCTGGTCCGCGCGAGATCATCCAAACAATATGCGATGTCCGGCGGGACAACCCGTCTTTGTCGCGACGCCACAACTCGGTCCTGCAATTCCAGGATCGAATGATCGACTTGGTAGCCGCGGACCTTGAGTTTGTTTGCCCCGCGTGCGGCGAAACAGACATTTTTGTTGACCATGCCGGGGTTGTCGACTGGTTTCACCCGGCCGCAGTGGTCGTCTGCGAAAACTGCCACAAGACGCAATTCTCCCGGCCCGCTCGTGAGGTGAGAGAGGTGATCGGGATCATCAACCACCTCATGAAAAAGGACGATGAAGATGTTCGATACATCACACTTGAGGCAGGGGCTTATCAGCGATTGGGAGGCTCTGCGAGCCGGGACAATCACCAAAGCGGAAGCGCGCGCGAGGGCTGTGCTTGCTCGGGCGATTGTGGAAACGGTGCGAGTCGAGATCGCGGCTGCGGCAATGAACCTCGATCAATTCTCTCCGGTATTGCTGAATACGAACGTTCATCAGGTGACGAAGCGGGCTGCGTAATCAGCCATCAATCGATCATCGCTGGCATCGAACAGGTGCCAGCATGACCGCCATCACCCTCGCCATTGCCGACTGGCACGCATCGAAGGCTTGCGCCGCGTATCTGTCGGGCGATCCGGTTGAGTTCTGCCGGCACATTCTGATTTGCGATGCGCTTCGCAGGAAGGCGGGTGCGCGATGACTGACTGTCTCGCCAATGTAGCGCTGTTTTTTCTTGTCTTGGCTTTCGCTTTGGCAATTCTTGGAGTGCCGAAATGAATGGACCTGTCTCAGCCGCAATAGCTGCGGAATGTATAGTTGTGCTGGCGATATTCATCTTTGCCGCAATCCTCACCAATGCCGGCGCGCTCGGCGCGGCTGTCGAACGGCTGGGGTGGTTCTGATGAAAATGTCCCATTTGGACGCGGCGATCTTGATGAGCCTCGTTGGCTTAGTGGTGATCGCCGTCAGCGTCGGCTTCCTATTCGGCCCGGCGTGGGCAACGTTAATTATCGGCGTGTTCACGTTCTTCGTTGGTGTGCTGGGGGTGAAACCATAATGGCCCCCCACCGCAACCACGTCGAATCCCGTTCAAGCCGAGCGCCGGCACGGCAGTACGTGGCTGAGTCCCACGATCACAAAGCGGATGCGCCGGTATCGCCGGCGAAGGCCAAAGAAGTCCTCGCGATATCTCGGGACGAAATCCTACTTGGCCGCAACGTGATCCGAACCAAGTTCAACCGGCACGATGACGCGGTGACCGCGCTTGTGGACGCCTTCATTGACGGCCGCTTCGCCGAGATCAAGGACGCTTCCGAGAAATTGAAAGCCGTCGCCGCCGATCTGCGGATCACCGCCGGACAGATCGAATACCTCGCGCAAGGCATCGTGACCGGATGCGTGCATCAACTCAATCGGAGGAACCGCCCGTGACGATTCTCGAGCACCACGAAG
>JBARWP010000547.1:0-6244 GCA_049646905.1 Pseudaminobacter sp.
ACCCTGGAGGCCGTTGGCGCACAGATTATCCGGCTGAAACGACTTCACGCGGAGACCGGTCATCTCATCAGCCGTCTCGAAGACGGCATGGCGCGCCGCGCCAGTTAGCTTACAAGACCTGTTGATAACTTCCCTTCGGCAGCCGGATGTGCGCCGTCCCGTGCATCCGGTGCTTTCAGGCACCCGTTAGCTCTTGCGGCCAATCACCTGCGACAGCTCGAAAAATTCCTCCCTGCGACATCTTGTGTCGCAGGGGAGTGACAAAGCCTTGCACCTGGGCTAGCTATACATCCGTCAGGGATCCATTTGGATTCTACCTGTTTGCGGGAGAGAGCAGCCCAGGTTGCCGCCGACGGGGAAATCCCCCGAAATCTCTCAGGCAAAAGAACCGCTGACGGGAAAGACGACTCTGGAAAGTCGGGGCCGATCCCCCGCGCCGAAGGTGTAAGCGTAGCCGACAGAGTTCCGGTTGCGCGAGTCTCTCAGGCTTCCGACAGAGGGGCACGGATTAGCCGCGAAAGCGGCGGTGTACGTGCGACTCTGGAGAAGACATGACGGGCGACGGACTGAAAAGACTCCCACTGGAAGATTTGCACAGCGAGGCCGGGGCCCGCTTCGGCCCGTTCGCCGGCTGGTCTATGCCGCTGACCTACCCGGCCGGCGTGATGGCCGAGCATACCCACACGCGCGAGCATGTCGGCCTGTTCGACATCTCGCATATGAAGCTGATCGAACTGGAAGGCAGCCAGGCTGCCGAACTGCTGGCGAAGGCCTGCCCGCTCGATGCCGATGCATTGGCGCAAAGCCAGTCCAAATATACCTTCCTGCTCAACGACAAGGCCGGCATCCTGGACGATCTGATCGTCACCCGTCTCGGGCCCCAGCGCTTCACGGTGGTGGCCAATGCCGGCAATGCTGCCACTGACCTGGCGCATCTGAATACGCTGGCTGAAGGCCTAGATTGCACGGTCAAGCCGCTGGAGCGTGTGTTTCTGGCCATACAGGGGCCGGACGCCTGGGCCGCCCTGTCGCGCGCTGGCGTCGAGACCGGCACTCTGGTGTTCATGCACGGCATCGAGCCACGCGAAGGCTGGTTCATGAGCCGCTCAGGCTATACGGGTGAGGACGGCTTCGAGATCGGCTTGCCGGAAAAGGACGCGCGCGAACTGCTCGAAAAGCTGCTTGCCGACGAGCGGGTGAAATGGGTGGGCCTTGCCGCCCGCGACAGCCTGCGGCTGGAAGCGGGCCTGTGCCTGCACGGGCAGGACATCACCCCGGAAATCGACCCGGCGACGGCCGGCCTGATGTGGGCGGTTTCCAAGGACGTGCGCGCTGCCGGCCGGTTCATCGGCGCGGAAGCACTTGCGGCCATAGTAGCGCAGGGACCTTCGCAAAAGCGCGTCGGCCTGAAACCGCAGGGTCGCCAGCCGGTGCGCGCCGAAACCAGGCTTTTCGACGAGGCCGGCAAAGAGGTCGGCCATGTCACCTCGGGCGGCTTCGGCCCTTCAGTCGGCGGCCCTGTCGCGATGGGTTATGTGGCGGCGGCACTCGCCAAGCCCGAAACCAGACTTTTTGCCGAAGTACGCGGGACGAAGATCCCCGTCGACATTCATCCCCTGCCCTTCACGCAGCATCGCTACCGCAAAGGATAACTCTTTCATGGCAAAGCTCTATTTTACCGATGACCACGAATGGCTAAGCGTCGAGAACGGCATCGCCACCGTCGGGATCACCGATTATGCCCAGGAGCAGCTTGGCGATCTGGTTTTCGTCGATCTGCCCGAAGCCGGCCGCGCGCTCAAGAAGGGCGATGTCGCCGTGGTGGTCGAATCGGTCAAGGCCGCCTCCGACGTCTACGCGCCGGTCGACGGCGAGATCATCGAGACCAATGAAGCCCTCGGTTCCGATCCGGCGCTGGTGAATTCCGCCGCCACCACGGATGGCTGGCTGTGGAAAATGAAGCTTGCCGATGAGGGCCAGCTTTCAGGGCTTCTCGACGAAGCCGGCTACAAGGCCCTGATCGGCTGAAGACAGGAGTTGCAGCGATGACGACCGCTCCCTACCCATTCGCGACGCGCCATATCGGCCCGGGCACGGCCGACATGCGCGCCATGCTGGCGGTGCTCGGCGTGCCCTCCATCGAAACGCTGATCACCCAGGCAGTACCGAAGTCGATCAGGCTGGAGGGCAAACTCAACCTGCCGGCACCAGCAAGCGAGGCCGAGGCGCTGGCCGAACTCGGTGAGAAGATGGCCCGCAACGTCGTGCTGAAGAGCTTCATCGGGACCGGCTACCATGGCTGCCATGTGCCGCCGGTGATCCAGCGCAACCTGTTCGAAAACCCGGCCTGGTACACCGCCTATACGCCGTATCAATCGGAAATCAGCCAGGGCCGGCTGGAACTGCTGTTCCACTTCCAGACGCTGGTGACCGAACTGACCGGCCTGCCGGTGGCGTCGGCATCGCTGCTGGACGAGGCGACCGCAGTCGCCGAAGCTGTCGGCATCGCCGCGCGCCATCACCGCGACAAGCGCAGCGAGGTAGCACTAGCGGGCGAACTGCACCCGCAGACGCTCGACGTGCTGAAGACGCGGGCCGAGCCGCTCGGCCTGACCATCGGCGCCGCAGAGATAGGCGACAATACCGCAGCGCTCGTCGTCTCCTGGCCAGACACGCTGGGCGTCTATGGCGACCATGCGGCGGCGATCGCCAGGGCGCGTTCCGTCGGCGCCATCGTCATTTTCGTTGCCGATCCGCTGGCGCTGACCATTTCGGAGCCGCCGGCCAAGCTCGGCGCCGATATCGCGGTCGGTTCCATGCAGCGCTTCGGCGTGCCGATGGGCTTTGGCGGCCCGCACGCAGCCTATTGCGCGGTTTCCGACAAATTGACTCGGCTGATGCCGGGCCGGCTGGTAGGCCAGTCGGTCGATGCGCATGGCCGCCCCGGCTACCGGCTGGCGCTGCAGACGCGCGAGCAGCATATCCGCCGCGACAAGGCGACGTCGAATATCTGCACCGCGCAAGCGCTGCTGGCTAATATGGCGGCAGCCTATGCGATCTGGCACGGCCCGCAAGGGCTGCAGGCGATCGCCTCGCAGGTGCAGGCGCTGGCCGAACGGCTGGCGAAGGGCCTTACGGATGCCGGACTGAGGGTGATCGGCAAGCGCCGCTTCGATACCGTCACAGTGGTGGCGAAAGGCAAGGCCGAGGAAATCGCTGCCGCCGCTGAAAAGGGCGGGCGGCTGGTTCGTGTCATCGACAAGGACCGGGTCAGCATTGCCTTCGACGAAACCTCGACCGAGGCCGATCTCGAAGCCATTGCCGCCTTGTTCGGAGCGAAGCCGGGACCTGCCGAAAAGGGCACGGCCCATACCAATCCGCGCGGCAAGGGATTCCTAACCCAGCCGGTATTCCATGAAAACCGATCGGAAACCGAGATGATGCGCTTCCTGCGCCGGCTCGCGGACAAGGATCTGGCGCTTGACCGCGCGATGATCCCGCTCGGCTCCTGCACGATGAAGCTCAATGCGGCTGCCGAGATGATGCCGGTAAGCTGGCCGTCTGTCGCCAATCTGCATCCCTTCGCGCCGGCCGCGCATTCCAGCGGCTACCGCGCCATGATCAACGAGTTGGAAGGGTGGCTTGCAGAAATCACCGGTTTCGATGCGGTATCGCTGCAGCCTAACGCCGGAAGCCAGGGTGAATATGCCGGCCTTCTCGCCATCCGTCACTATCACCAGGCGCGTGGCGACAAGCATCGCGACATCTGCCTGATCCCGTCTTCGGCACATGGCACCAACCCCGCCAGCGCCAGCATGGCGGGCATGGACGTCGTCGTCGTGCGCTGCACCGACGATGGCAATGTCGACATCGACGACCTCAAGGTAAAGGCGGCGGAACACGCCGACCGGCTGGCTGCACTGATGATCACCTACCCCTCGACGCATGGCGTGTTCGAGGAAGGCATCCGTGACATCTGCGCGGTGATCCACGAGCATGGCGGGCAGGTCTATTTCGACGGCGCAAATCTCAATGCGCTGGTCGGACTGGCGCGGCCCGCCGATATCGGCGCCGATGTTTGCCACATGAACCTGCACAAGACCTTCTGCATTCCGCATGGCGGCGGTGGGCCGGGCGTCGGCCCAATCGGCGTCAAGGCTCACCTCAAGCCGCACCTGCCCGGCCACGTCGCCGAGGGCAGCAAGCATGCGGTGGCGGCAGCCCCCTTCGGCAGCGCCTCGCTTCTGCCCATCACCTGGATGTATATCCGCATGATGGGCGCAAGCGGGCTGAAGCAGGCGACCGAGATGGCGATCCTCAACGCCAACTACATCGCCACCCGGCTCAAGGCGCACTATCCGGTGCTCTATCAGGGCCGCAATGACCGCGTCGCGCACGAGTGTATCCTCGACACCAGGGTGCTGAAGGACCGCGCCGGGGTCAGCGTCGAGGATGTCGCCAAGCGGCTCATCGACTATGGCTTCCATGCGCCGACCATGTCCTGGCCGGTAGCAGGCACGCTGATGGTCGAGCCAACGGAATCGGAGCCCAAGCACGAGATCGACCGCTTTTGCGAGGCGATGATCTCGATTGCCGAGGAAGCCGCGCGCATCGAAAAAGGCGAGTGGTCTCGCGATGACAATCCACTCGCCAACGCGCCGCATACGGCAGCCGAGGTGCTGGCCGATAAATGGGAGCATCCCTATTCGCGCTTGGTCGCGGCCTATCCGGCCGGCAATGCCGACACGGCGGCGAAATACTGGCCACCGGTCTCGCGCGTCGACAATGTCGGCGGCGACCGCAACCTGGTCTGCTCCTGCCCCCCGCTGACGGAATATCTCGGCGCAGCGGAATAGCTAAAAACCCGGTCCCACATATATGCGGCCGGGCTTTTTCACATGGCGGTTACACTGCGTGTGCGTCGTACCTTGAAGGTTTGGTTACCAAACGCTTATAGGAACATATGGATGCCCTGAACGGAACGGGAACCCTGTCGCCCGCACCGCAAAGCATGGCAGTATCACGACGAACCGAATCACTGGAACCTCGCAGCCAATATGGATGACAACCACGACCTCTTCGCCAATCTCGACAAATCCGTATCGCTGAAGTCGTCGCGGCCCGCCGATCCGCTGGTGCAGGCGGCAAGGCGTGCGAGCGCGCCGCAGGTGAAGGACGGCAGCGAGAGCTACAGCGCGGCCGACATCGAGGTTCTGGAAGGGCTGGAGCCGGTACGCCGGCGGCCGGGCATGTATATTGGCGGCACCGACCAGAAGGCACTGCACCATCTGTTTGCCGAAGTCATCGATAACTCGATGGACGAAGCGGTGGCCGGTCACGCAACCTTCATCGAGGTGGAGCTTGGCGCGGACGGCTATGTGACCGTGACCGACAATGGCCGCGGCATCCCCATCGACCCGCATCCGAAGTTCAAGAAGCCGGCGCTCGAAGTCATCATGACCACGCTGCATTCGGGCGGAAAATTCGATTCCAAGGTCTATGAGACCTCCGGCGGCCTGCATGGCGTCGGCGTCTCGGTGGTCAATGCGTTGTCGGATTCGCTCGAGGTGGAGGTGGCGCGCGGACGGCAGCTTTATCGCCAGCGCTTCTCGCGCGGCAAGACGTTGGGCGAGATGGAGAAGCTCGGCGAGATCCACAATCGCCGCGGCACGAAAATCCGCTTTCACCCCGACCCCGAGATCTTCGGCAAAACCGCACATTTCGAGCCGGCGCGGCTGTTCCGCATGACACGTTCGAAGGCCTATCTATTCGGCGGCGTGGAAATACGCTGGTCCTGTGACCCGTTGCTGCTCGACGGCAAGGATGAGACGCCGGCCAAGGCGGTGCTGCATTTTCCCGGCGGCCTGAAGGACTATCTCGCCGAATCGCTGAACGGCGACTTCCAGGTCACTCGCGAGATATTCGCCGGCAGGAGCGAGCGCCCCGGCGGCCACGGCACCATGGAATGGGCGGTCACCTGGTATGGCGGCGACGGCTTCCTGAATTCCTACTGCAACACTATCCCGACCGGCGAAGGCGGCACGCATGAAACCGGCTTCCGCAATGTGCTGACGCGGGGCTTGCGCGCCTATGGCGAATTGACGGGCAACAAGCGCGCAGCGGTGATCACTAGCGAAGACGTGATGATCTCGGCGGCCGGCATGCTTTCCGTCTTCATTCGCGAGCCGGAATTCGTCGGCCAGACTAAGGACAAGCTGGCCACGATCGAGGCACAGCGTTTGGT
>JBARWP010000548.1:0-2408 GCA_049646905.1 Pseudaminobacter sp.
GAAACTGGAAGCAAGTCAAGGGCAAGATCAAGGAACAGTGGGGTAAACTCACCGATGACGACCTCGATCAGATCGCCGGCCGGCGCGACCAGCTGGAAGGCAAGATTCAGGAGCGTTACGGCGTGGAGAAGGATCGCGTCCGCAGGGAGATCGATGACTGGTATGGACGCCAGACCTGGTGAACGGGTCCGGCTTTCATAGATGAGACTGAAAAAATCGCAGCCGCTCCAGGCTGCGATACTCATTTCCGGCACACCTCATTGGGGAACCGGTGATGGGCAGGAGCGCCAGACAACAGTGGACAAGCCAGCGCCGGCCGCAGCACGGGCTGCACATTCGTTGGCCTATAGCAGCGATAGCGAGCCCGGCATTTCAAGACAGCGGGCTGGCCGGGGCTTCTGGTATTCGGATGCCAACGGCAAAAAGGTCAGCGACCGGGCTATCCTGGATCGGATCAGGAAACTTGCCATTCCGCCGGCGTGGGAAGATGTCTGGATTTCGGCCGATCCCAAGGGGCATCTGCAGGCGACGGGCCGCGACCAGCGAGGGCGAAAGCAGTATCGCTATCATCCAGAATGGACCTCACATCGCGACGACGCCAAATACTCCTCACTTATCGACTTCGCGCATACCTTGCCGCAATTGCGGCAGCGCATGGATGCCGATCTGCGCCGGCGCGGCCTGGGCTATGAGCGCGTCCTCGCGTCCATCGTCTGGCTGCTCGACAATTCGATGATCCGCATCGGTAGTGAAAGCTACGCCCGCGACAATGGCAGTTTCGGGCTGACGACCCTGCGCGACAAGCATGTCGATGTTACCGGCTCGACCCTGCGCTTCGCCTTTCGTGGCAAATCCGGCAAGGAATGGAACCTCAAGATCAGCGACCGCCGCATCGCCAATATCGTCAAGGGCGTCCAGGAACTGCCCGGCCAGCAGCTTTTCCAATATTCCGACGACGAGGGGCAACGCCGGACGATCGCCTCCCAGGATGTCAACGACTATATCCGGGCCGCCAGCGACGCCGATTTCAGCTCCCGGCATTTCCGGACGTGGGGCGGAACGGTCACGGCTGCGCGCCTGTTTGCCGAAACCGTTCGCCCCGACACGAAGAGCGGAACGACCCGTACCGCAAACGAGGTCATCGATCAGGTGGCGGCACGGCTGCGCAACACGCGGGCAGTTTGCCGGCAATGCTATATCCACCCTCTCATCCTGTCCGCCTGGAACCAGGATCGGCTTGCCCCGGAGCTTGCCGCCATTCGCAACCGCATGCGCAAGCCGCCTGAGTGGTTCGACACCGACGAGGCCGTAGTGCTTCGCTAGCTGGAACGATCGAACGCGTGAGTTCGCCTGGTTCATGGCGCCGCCATCTGCCCGCAGGCGCGGTCCCTCATTGGAGTGATGTATTTTCAAGGCGTGAAAGGCGTTGGACGCGACATCAGGAGCCATTGCCCTCCGCTCCGCTTTTCGCTATGTGCGCAATCAGATATTTTCGGAGGATTTTTGATGGCCGACCATACGCCTTCCGGGCCGCTCGAAATGGGTGCCAATATGGACTACCCTGAGCATGAGCGCACCTACAAGCTGTTCCTTGCGCTCGCGAAATACAGCGCGCTCGTTACCGCAGCGACCCTGATTGCAATGGCATTCGGTTTCTTCACCAGCGCCGGGTTCTTTTCCGCCACGGTTCTTTTCCTGATCATCTGTGCGGTTGGCGCCTACCTGTTGCGCGGCGTTCCCACGCATATCACCTGATATGCCGCATCCGGCCTGACAGGCTTTTTCCGCCGGCGTGGCGGCGCTCGCGTCCGGCCAAAGTTCCAGCCAAAAGAGGGGGCATGCGGTGGGACAGACGGTTTTCATCCCGCGCGAGATCGACGCCAACGAACCGCGGGTTGCGGCTTCACCGGATACGGTCAAACGGCTAGTGGGCCTTGGTTTCGACGTGATCGTCGAGACGGGTGCCGGTACGCTTTCGCGCATCCCTGACGCGGACTTCGTCAAGGCTGGTGCTGCGATAGGCAAGGTGGCGGATGCTGGCAAGGCCGATGTGGTGCTGAAGGTGCGCCGCCCGACCGAAGCCGAGTTGAAAGGCTACAAAAGCGGCGCTGCGGTTATCGCCATCATGGATCCCTACGGCAACGAGGCGGCGGTGGCCGCGCTCGCCAAGGCCGGCGTGACCGCATTTGCCATGGAGTTCATGCCGCGTATCACCCGCGCGCAGGTCATGGACGTGCTGTCCAGCCAGGCCAACCTCGCCGGCTACCAGGCGGTGATCGACGGGGCTGCAGAATATGACCGCGCCCTGCCGATGATGATGACGGCCGCAGGCACCGTTCCGGCGGCGAAAGTCTTCATCATGGGTGTCGGCGTCGCCGGCCTGCAGGCCATCGCGACGGCCCGGCGCC
>JBARWP010000549.1:0-2555 GCA_049646905.1 Pseudaminobacter sp.
TCCACGCGCCAACAACATCATTAAAGCGCTCTGCCGTTAGCCACACCGATAAGGTGTTGCCGCACAATTGGCGGCTCGCCACTTTATGACCAGCACCTACGCAAACAACTCTTATCAGCATCCTATCCGTCGCGTGGGCAATCAAGCAGTGCGTACGCGTGATCTATAGAGATTTATGGAAGTCCTCTTTCAGCAAAAAAAGTTCTACTACTGCAGGCATTGAGGGTGACCACAGGCACTTTTACAGCGCTGCCCCACTGCCGCAAAATCATCAATTAGATTACACGAATACACCCGCGCGAACTCTATCATTGCACTACGACAAGATTGAGTTTTGTAGCGAATAGGAATCGTACTGCTAGCTCCACTGGGGCAGGAAACCGTCACACTTTCACTGTTAGCAGCGGCTGTTGCTGTTTTAGCAGCATTAGCCTGGGTGACCGCTGGGTGATACTGCGCCGGAGCACGCGGAGTCTCAGTCACAGACCGCAAGGCACCTGCCTTGCCATCTGTGAGAACATCTGCAACAAAGGCACTACCAATGGTGGCGGCATCTGCACCAGACATGTTGGCCTGACTAAGAACACCTGCCCCAAGCCCAAGCGCAAGAATCTGCCCAAAAGACAGTAATCCGCCGCCCGATTCGGCCGCCTGCATTTGTCGAAATTTCTTGACCTGGCTTGCGTATCGCTTTTCAAAGCCAGCAACATAGCCTTTATCTGCTGGAGTAAAGGCCGGCATTGCGCGTTGTGAGGCTTGGACAGAATAAACTCCGGATTTCGATAAACCACCCGGCGCAGCACGACCACCCACAAATATATAACGTCCACGATCGGCGAGCTTCCAGCCTTCTTCAATATAGCTATGCTTGCCGCTATTGTCGTGAAAATAGTGGAACCGTCCAGTATATTTAACCCCCGTTGCCTCTTCATACACGCCTTCATATAAAGTCCAGTATGCGTTCCCGCTGTACGGATTGGTTACACGTCTGAATGTGCCTGTGTATACGCCGTAGGAAAAGTGAGCACTGCCTTCTCCTTGGTTGTTGCGGCTCACCGTGATGGTGGGGGGACGAGAGTTAAGCAGAGAAGGAGTCACCTTTCCGTCCTGCTGTTGTTCCAGCGAACGCTGAACCTCGCCGCTGAGCTCAATGCCTGCCGTAGCATCGGACAAGCGGCTATCTGCCACTGTTTGCCCCGCTACGCGTCCTCCGGTTAACGCAAGGCACAGACCCAGTAAGATCCCCTGCTTCAGGCCGTACATTGGTCACTCAGTACAGCGACGCCATTCTGAAAGCACAATCGTAGATCATCTGCTCCATCAGCCTCACCTGGCGAAAAGACGAGCTCACCATCCGCAACACCATTGCGCAAAATATACCGAACCTTATGGTGGTTCCCGTAGAACTCATCGTAGGCAACACGGCCATCGGGCATGGCTGTTCGCACAAGTGTGTGGTTTACGGTCACACGGACTTTGCTCTCATCATGAGGTGGCGTTGTTTCAAATGCCACTCCTGGGCCTGTTTCCAGCCCATCCCGATACTGACCGTAGTCAAATATAGTCGTGTATTCGTAGTACTCGGTCCCGGGCACAAATGGTTTTACATACTTGGGCAAAGCCAGCGCTTTAGCACGTTGAATATGCATCAAACGCCCATTGAACATCATACCTGTCCAGTTGCGCTCCCATGTATATCTTGCACAGTAACCGTTACGCTGACCTTCAGCGTAATTACAGTTTTCTCGCACGGTGACTTCATGCACCTTGAACTCATCTAATTGACCTTCTTTCAAGATATACATGTAGCTCATCAGCACCTGCGCAGGTCCGTTTAACGTACCATCACTGCAATCACCTTGCAGTACCTGAACCCGCGCCTTATCTAAGGCTTCAGCAACATAGCCATAGCCAGCCTTGTTCATGTAGTCTGACCAAGCCGGAGATCGCTCGTGAATAGTCAGCCTAAATGACGTCCTGGCTAACTGCTCTGCTTCTGCGGGGCTGATAGGGCAGCTTTGAATCTTGCTATCCAAGCCCAAAAAACCCTCTCGATTTTCATCGAAGAGCGTCTTTTCGGCCAGATAACGGTCACGAAACTCATTAAGCCTGGCATCTGTAAATGGTGGTGGAAATCCGGCATAAGTAGCCGCCATCCGCTTCTGCGTCTCGATATGCGCCAGACTGCCCGCGCAACCAGCAAGCACTGAGAGCAGAGCGACAAGCCCAAACTTAAAGCTGATACGGTCAGCGAAAGCCATAACCCCTCCTGACACCTTATTATTGTATTTCGCGGATGTCTGCATAATGCCTGTGCGGCACCGTCGTTTACGGAAGCTTAGCGCTAAATAGAAAAACCCGCCAGAAATAATGTTGTACACAATTTCTGGCGGGTTTTGTACGGTAAAGGCACTTACTATTTTGTATTCTTGGCGGGACGGAGACACTCACATCGTGAGCCGTAAGGTATTGCGAATAAACGATCTAGGCATTAAACAATTCAAAGATACCCCCAACTGAGCCAGTTAAGCTCGAGCAGTCCAACAGCCTAGTAA
>JBARWP010000550.1:0-2395 GCA_049646905.1 Pseudaminobacter sp.
GGCCAACCCATTGGCGTTGCCGAACTGCACACCTTTCACGGCAAGATCGAGCAGAAGGCGGCGTGGACTCGCGGGCTCTTTGTCAGCAACAGCGGCTTCACCGACGATGGTCTCGTTGCCTTCGGACGAGGCAAGCGCGTCATCTGCATGGACGGTCTCGACCTCTATGAGATGTTGGACCGCGAACTTCCGCTCACTCAGGTTCTCGAGCGGAAGGTTCGGCATCTTTGATCTTCCACTCGAAGACCATGAGCTTAGCTTTGCCGTTGCCGCTGTCGAAACCGGCACTCTGAGCCGCTCTGCGGCAATCCTCATTCAAGCCGGCTTCAATTCGAGGCTCGCCGCCATCAAGGCCGTCACCGACACGGGTGCTACCTTCCAGACCGGTCAGGAGCTTCGGCAATGGCTCAACTCCGAAGCCGTCGCGGCGTGGAGCGCGCAGTCGGATTGGCCGACAGCGGAGACCAAGGCGATGTGGACGGAGTTCACGCAGAGCTTTACGCCGCACCAAAACCGCATCTGGGCCGATCGCCGATACTGGGCAAGCGTGGCATGGCTCGGTGCTGCGCCGCCGCCGGGCACGCCCGTCCAGGTTCATCATTGGGGTGGTCACCCTCGGGTGCTCTCCGCCGACGGCGCGCCCCTAGGCTCTGTGCAGGCTGCGCTCAATCCCGGAAGAGCCGGCCTATTGCGCGCTCAGGTGGCCCAAGACGTCACGCGGATCGATATCACTTACTTGGGGCCCGCCGACCTGTCCGGCGAATAGTGATGAGCACTACGTTTACGCCATCGCACTATGATCCGAGAGCCTACCCACCTTTACTCTTTGGCCACGACGGTATCGTAGAGGCCATAGTGGGTCAGGCCTTCATGGCTTTCGATGCCCGTGTAGCGAAGAGAGGCATCCTCATAGCGGCGGAAGGCGAAAACGGCCTCATTCATCCGCTCGGTATTGAACACCTTCAGGCGCACCAGCAGATGGAAGTCCGCCACCGTCAAGCCAGTCACGGCGAGGAATAGGTTTGGCTCCAGCTTGGTGATTACGTCCTGGAGAGTGTTCTCGCGGAAATCTGTAAGATACATGAAAGCGGGGATGCGTGTGGCGAACTTGATCAGCTTTTCCTGAACGAGCTTGCGCTTGGATTTATATTCCTTCTCCTCCTCGCTCAGTTCCTTCTTCTCGGTAGAGGTCAGTTCGCCGCTCTTGGCCTTGTTCTTGAGTTCTTTAACCTTGTCACTCTTATTGATGATGGTTTCGATAATGTTGTCGCCCAGTGCGCGCCAGCCTTCGATGCGTTCGACGGCGGCCATTGCCTCGGGATTGTCGAGGATGCGGCGCAACGTGTCGTTGTCCACGTTCACGAGCATCGCGGACTCCCATTTACGCGCGAGCAGCGTCGCCGAGGTTCCGGCCATCGCGATGTCGAGGATACCGCCCGCGTCGATCTGGGTCATGTTCGCGCCGTCGTAAGCCAGCACCGGCAGGAAGGAGACAAGCTCCCGCACCGCATTTTCCGGGTTCGCCTCGCCCGGCGAAAGGCCGATGCCATATTCCGACAATTGCCTCAGCGCGCGCGTCGGTGCGAAATCGAACACGAAGCAAACGGGTTTGAGGATTTCTTCCTCGTTCGGATTGTCGCCGTCGGGATTCTTGATCGACCAAGGCGACTGCACCCGGAACGCCGCCTGAAAATATGTTTCCGGCGATTTGAGGTTGCGCAGCATCAGGATCGACGACCATTGCGCCACCGTCACCCCGGTTGTCAGCTTGCCGCACGACAGCGCGATGGTTTTCGTGTCGAATCCGCTTCCGACGGCCTGCCGGACGGGCGGCAAGGCATCAAGGCCAATCCCTGCCGAGGTTCCCGCCGCCACGATCACCTTGTAATCGTGCCAGAAGGTATTGTGCCGCTCCGCCAGCAGGTTCGCCATCGCGTAGCAGGCGGCGACATTAGGCAGGAACCAGAACGAATGCTGGAGGTAAGGCAGCAGCCGCGCATCCGAATAGGGAAATGGCGGTCGCGTTCCCGATTTCAGGCTTTCGACCGCTTGCGGCGCATAGCCACCCCGGATGATGTCCAGCCATTTCTGGACATCGCTCTTGTGCTTGAACGCCGCCGCATCGCCTGTGCCGGTGGCGGCGAAAAAGGCGTTGAGGTCAAATTCGTCAAACTCTCCGGCGCTGGCAATCGCCAGCAGCTCGTCGGGCATCTGATAAGTCAATAGCCGCATTTGCGGCAGCGCGCCGTAGGGATTTCGTTTGCTTGGATTCTGCGCGGCAAACTCGGCCTTGGCGCGCTGTTCGTCGGTATAGGTCCAGTTAAATATCTGTTCCTCGATGAACTCGCCCGTGGCGAGCGCTTTGAACGGCGTACCGGAGAGATAGAGATAGGCC
>JBARWP010000551.1:0-2508 GCA_049646905.1 Pseudaminobacter sp.
ATCCAAAGCTTCGCTGACTCGGAAACGGAACTCATTTGGTCGGGACGACGAAGTCGAAAGTTGCCGCGGGAAATTCAGGCGGTCGCGCTGCGAAAACTGCGCATGCTCAACCAAGCACGGGTTCTACAGGATATGCGTGTGCCGCCCGGCAATCGGTTGGAGGCCCTGAAGGGAGCGCGCAAAGGGCAGCATAGCATTCGGATCAACGACCAGTGGCGCATCTGCTTTGAGTGGCAGGACGGAGGACCAAGCAATGTCGAAATCGTCGACTACCATGACTGAGCTTCTGCCGAACCCGCATCCCGGCGAGATTTTGCTGGAGGAGTTCTTGAAGCCGATGGAGCTCAGCCAGAACGCCCTTGCGCGTGCTGTGCATGTTCCGCCGCGCCGTATCAACGAGATTGTCCTGGGCAAACGTGCGATGACCGCTGACACCGATCTGCGCCTTGCGCGCTACTTCGGTATGTCTGAGGGGTTCTTCCTCGGGCTTCAAGCGGACTATGATCTTATGGAACGCCACCGGGAAATCGAGGGCGATCTGAACACCATTGAGCCGAGGGCGGCATAGCGCAACGCTCGGCAGCTTCGCTAAGCGGCCTATGCCACGGCACGGCACCGCACCAATGTGGAAAACGGCTCACCATCCAAAATCTTGGCAGTCGATATGCCTCCTTGTCCGCGCATGGAGGCATCGCAATAAAAAATCGCTCCCCCCCATACCCACCTGTGGTCATCGGATGCCGAGCACGTCGGACCGACACACGTTTACGCGATCATGATGTCAGGCCATCGGGTACGTTGAAATCATCAACGAAAGCAACGGCTCTGACCCGACGCTCGGGATGTGCATGCTCCGTGGGTATCAAATGGGGTGTTTCAGGGGTCGATTATCGCGCTCTGGGCGCGCCGCGCCGTCGTCGGCGTGTTCACCTACCGACGAACGCTTTCTGGCGGCTCTGGCTCGTCAATGAGCGCGCACATGCTCTCGGCGTTCTCACTGTCGGCCATTCCAACGCGGCCACACGCGCGTCTGTCTGTCTGCCGGTTCGGTTGATTGCAGGTGCTATTCCCATTCGCCTGCCTCGTACCGTCGCCATAGTTCACGACGCACCCGGCGCAACAGTCCCTGTTTGAACGTGTCCGAATAGCGCCACGCGCGATCCTCTTCGCCATAGGTCATCTGCTCGGCATTGGGTCCGTATCGAGCGATCAGTGCATCAGCCATCTCTTCGATCTTCGCCTTTGGGATCAGCATCGGTCGGATGCGGAACTGCCACACCTCCCAGCCGGCAATCGCCAGGACGAACAGCCCGAAGAATATCCAAGCGCCATAGGCGGAGATGATGCTGAAAACTGTGTCGGCCATGCGTAACAAATTGTGGTTTCAAGTAACCACGTATCGTACATGGACCCGTTGGCTCTGTCAGGAACAATTCGTTCTCATGGAGCCATTTGCATCGAACTTGAAAAAGCGCGCCGAAGAACTCGGCATATCCAACGCTGAAGCCGCGCGCCGTGCCGGTCTCAGTGAGCGTCGTTACGGCAATTACATCGCCGGTCGCCGTGAGCCTGACCTCGCGACGCTGGTGCGCATCGCCAACGTCCTCGAAACGTCGCCTGACGTCCTGCTCGGCTTCGCCAATGGTGATGCTGGCACAAAGCATATTCTGAAGGACCGCATCGCCGCTGCCGGCAACGCCATGACCGACAGCGATCTTGAACTCGTCGCAATCGCGGTTGAGGCGATCGCCCGGCACCGATCAAGATAACCTGGGATTTTCCCTGACACGCCCGTATCGGTCATCTTAATAGAAAGATCGTCCAACCACTGAAGGAGACGATCACATGGCTACCACCGAAATCATCACGCTCAAGCAGCTCTGCGCCGAACTGAAGCTCGATCCGCGCGAATGCCGCGAGCGCCTGCGTGCCGCCGCGCGCGACGCGAAGAAATTCCCCGAACTTGCCAAGACCCACAAATCCCGCACGCCTTGGCAGTGGGTGAAAGGATCGGCCGGCGAGAAGGAAGCGAGGACCGCCGTCGCGCGATAAGCTCGCGCCAACATCACCTATCATCGAAGGCGGTTCTTCGGAGCCGCCTTTCTTTCGTTTGTTCAAGCAAATAGCGCCTTTGGCAGAAAAGTCCTATATGAAGGCAGTTACGAAATGCTGCGCAGTCTCGGCTGCAGGGGTCAGACGGCAGCAGAGAAATGCCTCGTCAACCTTGACGCATGTAGGCTATGTGTGGCGAGGGAGAAGATATGAGTACCAACTATAAGTTCCGCATTGCAGACAGCTATACGCCGGATACCCTCCCGATGGAGCGGCTGGCAGAGTATATGATTGCGCTTGCGAAGCTGCTCGGCGAGCCGCATGACGTTCACTTTGACGCGGTGCGTAAAGGCTCGGCAGTCCTTGTCGCAAAAATTGATGCCCCTGCCCAGCCGAAGGTTCGGGAGCGAGTCCGTAGATTGGAAGCAGGCTGTCCCCCGTCAGCGGCTATGGCAC
>JBARWP010000552.1:0-1578 GCA_049646905.1 Pseudaminobacter sp.
CATGAAGATCTGCTGGGCGATCTCGCCCTGGGCCGGCACCGGGCCGGATTCGGAGAAGGTCATGCCCTGCGCGGAGGCCGGCGCATAGGCCTTCATCCAGTCCAGATACTTCTGGATCGAGTAGACGGCGGCCGGGCCGTTGGTGTCGCCGCCGCGTGCGACGCAGGAACCCACCGGGCGGCTGTTCTCGTCCACCTTGATGCCCCACTCGTCGACCGGCAGGCCGTTCGGAATGCCCTTGTCGCCATTGCCGGCCATGGACAGCCACGCATCGGTGAAGCGCCAGCCGAGCGACGGGTCCTTCTTGCCGTAGTCCATGTGGCCATAGACCTTTTTGCCGTCGACCTCACGGCCGGTGAAGAACTCCGCGATGTCCTCATAGGCCGACCAGTTGACCGGCACGCCGAGGTCGTAGCCGTATTTTTCCTTGAAATCGGCCTTGTTCTTCTCGTCATTGAACCAGTCGTAGCGGAACCAGTAGACATTGGGGAACTGCTGGTCGGGAAGCTGGTAGAGCTTCTTGTCCGGCGCGGTGGTGAAGGAGGTGCCGATGAAGTCGTCGAGGTCGAGGTTGGGGTTTGTGACGTCCTTGCCCTCATTGGCCATGAAGTCGGTCAGGTTGCGCACCTGCTGGTAGCGCCAGTGCGTGCCGATCAGGTCGGAATCGTTGACCCAGGCATCGTAAAGGTTCTGGCCCGTCTGCATCTGCGTCTGGATCTTCTCCACCACGTCGCCTTCCTGGATCAGGTCGTGTGTGACCTTGATGCCGGTGATGGCCGAGAAGGCTGGCGCCAGCACTTCAGATTCATAGGAGTGGGTGGTGATGGTTTCCGAAACGACCTTGATTTCCATGCCCTGGAACGGTTGGGCCGCGTCGATGAACCATTGCATCTCGGCTTCCTGAGCCGCCCTGTCCAGGCTCGAAAGATCGCCTATCTCATTGTCGAGAAAGGTTTTTGCCTCGTCCATGCCGGCAAAGGCATTGCCTGCGCCAAGCAGGAGGACAAGGGCGGTCGTCGATGTTAGAAGCTGCCGTCGCATAGGTTTCCTCCACAGTAAGGTTGCATGTGCGATCGGAGCGGTCGCCGGCACGCGGCCGCTCCAACGATTTCCCCCTCTATACGTAGCGAAACACCCCTATGGCGTAGACTACGGAGAGAGCGAGAGCCCACCACAGGCTGGCCCCGGTCAGGCCCAGCCAAGCGAGATGGATATAGGCGCTGCCAAGCAGCGAGATGAACAGGCGGTCGCCGCGCGTCGTCTCGAAGCGCAGCAGCCCGACACGCGGATTGCCGCCCGGCGAGGCGTATTCCCATACGGCCATCAGCGAGAGCAGCGCGAAGATGGTCAGGAAGAATGCGGCCGTCGGGAAGGTCCAGGCCATCCAGCCGCCCGCGACCAGCGGGGCGAACCAGTCCCGTGCGCCGTCCCTGACCGGCAACTGCGTCGTCAATAGCCAGACCGCGCCGGCATAGAGCGCGAGCACGACGACCACCGGGATCTGCCATTGGCGGGTTTTGGTCATGGATTTTGCTCCCACGGTGCGGGCGGCTTTGCCCTCCCCCTTGTGGGGAGGGT
>JBARWP010000553.1:0-8594 GCA_049646905.1 Pseudaminobacter sp.
TCGTCCCAATTGTCCGGTAGCACCGCCGGCGCGGCCATTGTCTCGCACGCCGACAGAAAGAGCATGCCGCCCGCGGTGGCCACGGTCCCTGCTCTCAGCATGTCCCGGCGGGTGATTTCAGTTATGCCGCTTTTCGTCATAGCGCTTCTCCATCAGGCTATCGTCGGTCTCCTTGACCATTCTGCCGGCCCGACCGAAGCGCCGGACCCATGGACAACAAGCATGTCGCTGGTTGCATGGCGGGCATTGATGGAGATCAACCGCATCGTCCTTTGATGATGAACGATCGCCGCGCACCCTTTGATCGAGCGCAAGGTGCGAGGCACCGTCTGGAGCAATGATAGGAAACAGGGGCCAAGGCTGGCTCCCTCCACACCCGCAGGGCGAAGCAGATTTGATTGGAATGAAAACCGGCAATCCGACCCGGCTGGACGTCAGAAAGGGTCTTGACCTGAGACTGCCCGGCAAACCGCGGCAGGCAGTCCGCAAGGCCGGCACGGTCACCTCCGTCGCGATCTCCGGCCATGACTTTCCGGACACGAGACCGGATTTCACGGTCAAACCCGGCGACCGGGTTCGTGCAGGCCAGACGGTATTTGTAGACCGCAGGCGGCCCCGGATAGCCTTCACCGCGCCCGCGGCGGGCCGGGTCGTCGCGATCAATCGCGGCCAGCGTCGCTCCCTCGACTCCCTCGTCATCCGGCGCGAAGGGGATGCGGCGGAGAGCTTTCCAGTCCCGTCCAGCTCCGGTTCGACGGAAGAAATTCGCGGCCTGTTGCTGAAAAGCGGTCTGTGGCCCTCCTTCCTGACGCGGCCGTTTGGGCGCATACCCGATCCGGACGCGGTTCCCGATGCGATCTTCGTGACCGCCATCGACACCAATCCTTTGGCGGCGGATCCGCGCGTCGCCATCGGATTGCACCAGGAAGAATTCCGATACGGGCTCGCGGTGCTCCCGCTTCTCACGCCGGGACCGGTCTTCGTCTGCCGAGCGCCTGGGCAGGCGCTCGTCGAAGAGGCGCCGGGGCGGATCAAGGACGTGGTCTTCTGCGGACTTCACCCAGCTGGGCTGGCCGGCACCCACATCCATCATCTGGCGCCGGTGGCCAATGGCAGAAGCGTCTGGCAGATCGGCTACCAGCATGTGATCGCCATCGGCCATCTGCTCGAGACGGGCCACCTGCCGGCCGAGCGCATCGTGGCGATTGCCGGCCCCGGCGTGCAGGATCCGTCGCTGGTGCGGCTGCCGAACGGCGCATCGCTGGACGAGGCTCTCGATGGGGAACTGGCCGATGGGCCGGTGCGTATCATTTCCGGCCCGGCTCTGACCGGCCGCGAGGCGGGCTATCTCGGCCGTTACCACAACCAGGTCACGGTCATCGCCCGCGACCAGGAGACGCTGACGGCCCAAGGCCTGGTTTTTCGGCTGCGCAGCTTCTTCACCGGCGTGCCTGACGCGGCGATCATTCCGCGCGAGGCGTTCGAGCGCGTGCTGCCGCTGGACATCCTCCCGGTCCCGCTTCTGCGCGCTCTTTCGATCGGAGATGTCGAAACGGCACGCGCCCTGGGCTGCCTCGAACTGGTCGAAGAAGACCTCGCCCTCCTCTCCCACGTTTGCACCACCGGAACAGACTATGGTGCGCTGCTGCGCAACGTCCTGAACCAGATCGAGGCGGAAGGCTGATGGATGTCCGGGTTGAATTTCCCCAGGCCGCACTGTCGGCGGCTGGTCGGCGGGTTCCCCAGGGGTGGACCAGCGACCGTGTCACCACGGTCTTCACGCTCGCAGCCATGTTTCCGCTCGCAGCGGCAATCCATGCAACAGGCGGCGCGCTCCTGCCGCACCTTCTGGGCACGCTCTTCGTTTCCATCGGCTGGACATATCTGTTCGGCAGGCTCCGCAGCAGGGACATGAACTGGCATGCCGTTCCGGTCGCCATCGTCTTTACGTTGATGGTCCCGGCAGTACCGCTCTGGCAGTCACTCGTGGCGCTCAGCTTCGGCATCGTCGTAGGCGAGCAGATCTTCGGAGGCCGAGGCTATTCCTTTCTCAGCCCCGCGGTTGCGGCACTCGCGTTCCTGTTCTTCTCGTTTCCAACCGCCGCCGGCGAGCAGGCACCGGCTGCCCTCGTCACCATTGCCGTCCTCCCCGGAGCATTGTTGCTCATCGCATCCGGGCTGATTTCCTGGCGTATCGTGATTGCCGTCGCGATCGGCTTCACGGGCTGGATCGCTCTGAAAGGTTTCGGATTGCCGTCACTCGCCATGCTGACGACGAGCCTTGCCTTGGGCGTCACGTTCCTGATCTGTGAGCCAACCAGCGCGGCCGCGACCAACCCGGGCCGCTGGGCCTATGGGCTCTTCACAGGTGCACTGCTCGTCATCCTCGGCGATGCCGGCCAGGGCGTCGGATCGACGGCATCGATCGTTTTCGCCGCACTGCTAGGCAGCGTGTTCGCACCGCTGATCGACCGGATCGTCATCCATTTCAACATCAGACGCAGAAGGCAGAGACGATGGCCGGGCTGAATCCATTGAACTGGTGGCGTCGCTTTCTCGCACTGCCCAATGACAGCAGCACCAAGACCTTCATGGTTGCCTTCCTCGTCGCTTCCATTTCGGCCATCACCGTGGCTGTCACCGCTGTCAGCCTCAAACCCGCACAGCAGGAGAACGTTGAGCGCGCCCGGCAGGAACGAATGGCCGAGATGCTCGCTTCGGTGCCCGGCCTTGCAGACATTCTGGGCGAGATCAACGCCGACACGCTCGAAACGCACATCGTGGACCTGACGACCGGAACCTATGACGACGGCATCGATCCAGCATCATTCAACGCCGCTGCGGCCGCTGCGGATCCGACCCGATCCCTGGCGCTCGCGCAAGAGCAGGACATCGCCGGGATTGGCCGGCGCGCGAACTTCGCTCCCGTTCACATTGTTCGCCAGGAGGGCAAGCTTCTGCTCGTGGTGCTTCCGGCCTATGGCACCGGTTATCAGTCGACCATTCGAGCCTATATCGCACTGAACGGCGACCTCGACACCATCGCCGCCATCTCGATCTACGAACAGGGCGAAACGCCAGGGCTCGGCACCCGCATCACCGACGCTGCCTGGCAAGGACTTTGGGCAGGCAAGCGGATTACCGACGAAACCGGCGAGATCCGCATCGGAGTCGTCCGGGGTGCTGCCGGCAACGAATATGAGGTCGACGGCATCACGGGCGCGACATGGTCTTCCATGGGGGTCTCCAATCTCGTCCGCTTCTGGCTCGGCGAGCATGGGTTTGGGCAGTTCCTGGCCAATCTTCGTGCAGGAAAGGCCTAGACGTGACCCGTTCCGCACCCTGCATCGCACCAATTCCCCGTTTCAACGGAGCCTGACCAATGTCCAAAACCAGCCTGCGTCAGGTCCTGCTGCATCCAATCGTCGACGGCAATCCGATCACGCTCCAGATCCTGGGCATCTGTTCGGCTCTGGCGGTTACGACCTCGCTGTCCACCTCGCTCACCATGAGCGCGGCCCTTACCTTCACTGCGACAGCCTCCTGCTTTCTGATCAGTCTCATACGCAACCACATCCCGCCCTCGATCCGGCTGGTGGTACAACTCACCATCATCGCTTCGCTGGTAATCGTCATCGACCAGTTGCTGCGGGCCTATGCCTACGGCATGAGCCAGCGGCTCTCGATCTTCGTCGGCCTCATCATCACAAATTGCGTCGTGCTGGGGCGCGCGGAAGGCTTTGCCATGCGCAACCCGCCGCTGACGGCAGCCGTCGACGGTCTGGGCAACGGCCTTGGCTACAGCCTGATACTCGTCATTGTCGGAACCATCCGCGAGTTGTTCGGAACCGGCACGCTGCTCGGCTTCACCTTGCTGCCGGCCGTGGACGCCGGCGGCTGGTTCCAGCCCCTCGGCCTCATGCTCCTGGCTCCCAGCGCCTTCTTCATCATCGGCTTCCTGATCTGGGCGGTGAGGACGTGGAAGCCGGAGCAGGTGGAAGAGCCCGAGTTCCGCCTGCGCACGAACACGCGGCGGAGGTCGGCATGATCGATCTCTTCCAGCGCGCCATCCTCGAGGAGAATCTCGCCCTCGTCTTCTTTCTGGGCATGTGCACCTTCCTGGCCGTGTCCAGTCGGCTCGACACGGCAGTCGGCGTCGGCGTGGCCCTGGTCATCGTCCAGACGATCACCGTGCCCGCCAATTATCTGGTCCAGACCTATCTTCTGTCGGAGGGCGCCTGGGCCTGGGCTGGGCTGCCGGAGGTTGACCTCACATTCCTGCGCTTCATCGTCTTCATCGGCGTGATCGCGGCCGTCGTCCAGATTCTCGAAATGACGCTGGACCGCTATGCGCCAGCGCTACACGGCGCACTCGGCATCTTCCTGCCGCTTCTTGCGGTGCACTGTGCCGTGATGGGCGGCAGCCTGTTCATGGTCGAACGCCGATATACCTTCGCCGAGAGCCTCGTCTACGGTTTCGGCAGTGGCATCGGCTGGGCATTGGCCATCATAGCGTTTGCGGCAATCCGCGAGCGGCTCCGTTATTCCGACATCCCCGCCGGCCTGCAGGGCCTCGGCTCCGCCTTCATCGTCACCGGGCTGATCTCGATGGGGTTCTCCGCCTTTGTGGGGATCCAGCTGCCATGAACGAGATCATACTCGGAAGCGTTCTCTTCATCGCGATCGTGCTCATCCTCTCATCGATCATTGTCGCCGCCCGCGCCCTGCTCTTGCCGACGGGCATGGTTACGATCCGCATCAATGGCGACAGGCAACTTACCGGAAAATCGGGCGCGAAGCTCCTGCCGACCCTCTTCGAGGGGGGTGTTCCCGTGCCGGCCGCCTGTGGTGGCAAGGGAACCTGCGGCCAGTGCCGTGTCACCATCCGCCAGGGTGCGGGGCCAGTGCTCCCCACCGAAACCACCAAGCTCAACCGAAGGGAAATTCGCAACGGACTGCGCCTAGCGTGCCAGATCACGCTGCGGAACGATCTCGACGTCGAAGTCGCTCCCGAAATCATAGGGGTGCGACAGTGGACGTGCCGCGTGCTTTCCGCGCGGATGCTCTCGCCGCTGATCCGCGAGATCGTTCTTGCGCTCCCTGACGATGAAACACTGAATTTCCGCGCCGGCGCATTTGTCCAGGTGACGGCAGCCCCCCATGAGTTGCGCTTCACGGACTTTGACGTCGCCGCAGAACATGCGGAGACATGGAGCCGGCTCGGATTGCGCGATATGGCCTCACACAGCGCCCAGCCGACGGCGCGGGCCTATTCCATCGCCAATCGGCCGCAAGATAGCGGGCGGATCGTCCTGCTCATCCGCCTGGCACTCCCCCCGCCCACGGTGCGTGGGGCACCGCCGGGGATCGTGTCATCGTGGCTGTTCGGCCGAAGGGTCGGAGATGAGGTCGCGGTGGCAGGCCCCTACGGGGACTTCGCGGCACAACCGACCGGGCGCGAGATGGTATTCATCGGAGGCGGCGTCGGCATGGCACCACTTCGCGCGATCATATTCGACCAGTTGCAGCAGGTCGGCACACAGCGAAAGATGAGCTTCTGGTACGGCGCACGCAGCCGGGCCGACCTTTTCTACGAGGAAGGGTTCGACAGGCTTGCCGCAGCCCACCCGAATTTCAGCTGGACCCCCGCGCTTTCGGAACCGACGGCTTCCGACGCCTGGACCGGCGCCACCGGCTTCATCCATGACGTCGTGTTCCGGGAACTTCTGCAGGAACATACCAACCCGGAAGACTGCGAATACTATCTCTGCGGCCCACCGCTGATGATCAAGGCCGTCCTGGCCATGCTGGATGAGGTCGGCGTCGACCCGCAAAGCATCTTCTTCGACGATTTCGGAGCCTGACCATGACATCTTCTCGACGCGACATCATCATCTGGGGCGGCTGCGCATTGATGGCCTCCATGCTTCCCGCCCGGGCAGCCTGTGAGGGGGCTTCGCCCCTCGTGACGCTTCGGGGACCGGCCTTCGGCACGTCATGGTCGCTCCTCGCACGCGGGCCGTGCGACGGGCAGGCGATAAAGGCGGCGTTTGAAAACGTCATCTCCTCGGTCGACATCGCGATGTCACCATTTCAGGCCGAAAGCGAGATCTCGCGCTTCAATGGAGCTGCGACGACCGACTGGTACGGCGTCTCGGCCGACACGATCACGGTTGTCGAAGAGGCCATCCGGATCGCCTCGCTGACCGATGGCGGCTTCAATCCGACGGTCGGGCCGATCGTTGGCCGCTTCGGCTTCGGCCCGATCCTGCGCGGCGAGCCCGGCTCTATGGAAGACATCGCCGTGGACGCACACGCCATCCGCAAGAGCCGTGCCACCTTGTCCCTAGACCTGTGCGGGATCGCCAAGGGATATGCACTGGACCGCATGGTCGCCACATGCCGCGATCTCGGGATAACCGACCTCCTTGTTGAGCTCGGAGGCGAAGTTCGTGCCGCTGGCTTCCACCCCTTCGGCCGTCGCTGGCAAGTCGGCGTGGAGCGCCCCTCGCAAGGCGGCTTCTCGCACGCCGTATCGCTGGAGGATCATGCGCTCGCAACCTCCGGCAAGGCCGTGAACGCCTATGCCTTCGGGAGCCGGACCTACAGTCACATCATCGATCCCGCGACCGGTCTGCCCGCGAGCAACGGGCTGGCGTCGGTGACGGTCGCCGCCGGCACGGCCATGACCGCGGACGCCCTGGCGACCGCTCTCTACGCACTGGGGGCCGAACGAGGTCCAGACGTGGCCAGGCGCGCGCATATCGAGGCGTTGTTCATCATGGACGCCGGCAACGAAGTCACGACGGGCAACTTCGACACCCGGATTCTGGGATAGCGCCAGGCAATGCAAACGCTCCTCCTCACCTTTTGCCTCATCATGCTTTCGATTGCCGGGCTGGCCGTCGGCATTTTCTTTGGCCGGACCCCGATCAAAGGCTCATGCGGCGGGCTTGCCTGCACGGATGGTGGATGTGGCGCCTGCAGCAGAAAGAAGGACGACCGGGCATGACGAACAGACCAAGGATCGCCGACTATATGGCAACCGATCTGGTGACCCTCACCCCCGGCCAGGAAATCAACAAGGCCATGAAGATACTCCTCGACGAGCGTCTCTCGGGTGCCCCGGTGGTCGATGAAAAAGGACTGCTGGTCGGCGTCCTCTCGAAAAAGGACTGCCTGAAGGCAGCGCTCAATTCGAACTACTACCAGGAATGGGGTGGCATCGTCGCCGACTACATGTCCAGGGACGTTGAAACGCTTGAGGCCGATATGGAGCTCGTCCAGGCAGCCGAACGCTTTCTCGTTAGCCACTATCGACGCTTCCCCGTGATGCGGGATGGGCGCCTGGCCGGCCAGATCAGCCGAACCGACGTGCTGAGGGGGCTTACCGAGAACTGGTGGTGATCCGGCTGGCAGTGCAGCCATGTCCGCAGCCAATTCCAGGATTCCATCACGATTGCGCCGCCTTCCCTTAGCGAAGAGGGCGCCGCGCCGGATCGCGCCCTCATCGTCAAACGACCAGGACGTCGCGTGTCGCCGCCTGAAGGACATTGCGCGCGACACTGCCAAGCAGCATTTGCGATACCGCACTGCGGCCATGCGTCCCGAGCGCGATCAGGTCCGTTCTCGGATTTCTCGCCTGCCGCACGAGGACTTTACGCGCCTCTCCATGGAAGAGACGCAGCCTCAGGGACGCTGAACCGACTATACCGGCGAATGCGGCTTTCAGCCGCTCACGCGCCGCAACAAGCCTGGCCTGGCGGATTCGGTCGATCTCGGCCTTGGATGTGCCAGCCCTCAGGAGAGCCTGTTCGAACGTAAGCGGCATGTCGACCACATGGATATGTTCGATTGCCGCCTCCGGCGCGAGTGCTCGCGCCGCCCTCGACGCCGACAAGGACTGGAGTGAAAGATCGGCCGCGACGACCACGCGGCGATAGGGTTCCGTTGGTCCCGGCCTGACCACGAGAACAGGGACGCTCGAAGAGCGGACGATGCGGTCCGCAGTCGAGCCGAACACCTTCTCGCGCATGTTCCTGGCCCTGCCGGGGCCGATGACGACAAGGTCTGCTTTTCGTTGACGCACAAGCTCGGAGATCACCTCAAAGGGCTTCCCCTTGATGATGACGGTCTCAGGCGCAATGTCGGTATCCAGGCTGGCTACGATCCGGCCGAGGCGATCCGCCGCTTCGCTTTCGAGCATTGCGCTTATCGCGCTGGCATCCGGAGCCCCCGGCATATCGACGCCGTCAAATGCCGCATTCTCGATCACATGAACCAGGATCAGCTTCGACTTGTGCCGTCCGGCAAGTTGCACAGCCCGCGCGACAATGGGATCGTCTCCTCCCTCCAGTGCCAGGCCGGCGAGAATTGTCTTCATGCTTGCCCCCTCGCGTATTGGGTCAGCGTCTTTCCGGACCCAACGCATGTCATCGTCATCCTATAGCGTCTGCCTGCCGAAAAACAGGCTGGCGGGCCGCTCCCTTCGCGCCGTTAACGAGAGCACGTACCGCGATCGCATCGAGCCAGTCGATCTGTTCGCCGCCCGAGCGAAACCGGGGACGGTCGGCGCAGTTCGCACAGTCTTGTAA
>JBARWP010000554.1:0-5760 GCA_049646905.1 Pseudaminobacter sp.
CGCCGGATCGGCAGCATCAATGCTGGCCGCTTCCTGGCTCTGGGACGCAGCGAGCTTCGCCAGCGCCTTCGCTTCACGAGCGGCGCGCTTTTCGGCCTTCGCCTTGTCCAGCTTCGCCTTCTCGCGGGCCTTCTTCGCCTCGGCCTTGGCGCGCGCCTTCTCCTGCTCGGCCTTGACCCGTTCGGCCTCGGCAGCCGCGGCGCGCTCATCGAGCACCGCTTTGGCCTTCGCCGCCCGCTGCTCCCCGACCGCCCATTCGAGTTCGGGCACGACGGTCTCGGCAAGCCAGGCGCCGACCCTCTCCTTACCCGGCCAGCGGTCCTTGTCGCCCATGGTGACAAGGGCCAGGTGCAGCTGCCACCAGCGGCTCTCCACCACCGGACGCACCTGGATCATCCCCGGAAACTTCTCGCTGTGGATCTGGGCCGAGAAGACGAGCGACTGCACAAGGCCGTCGGCGAGACGCGCGGGATGCACGAGCGCGGTTTCCGCCTTGCCCTTGACCACGTCCTTGCCCTGATGGTGCGGTTCCAGTGCCACATGCGCATCGCGCAGCATCTGGTGGAGCGTGTCTGCCAGCAGCTTGGTGGCGAAGGCGGTCTTCTGCGCGGTCGCTGCCCGCAGCCCCTCGGGGCCGCCATCGTCAGGCGAGACCGAAGGACCGCTTGCCTTGCCGAGCATCTCCTTGATCTGCGCTCCGGTAAGCGCCTGCCCGGCTTCCCGCGCAGCCAGCACCTCCTCGATCTGCTCCGGCTCGGCCGTTGCAAGGTCATAGAGCGCGCTGGCGATCATCGCCACCCGCACCAGCCTGTCCCGGTAGGGCTGAAGGTGGCGGTAGACGTTGGCATAGTTCTCCGCGCCGCGGCGCGACAGGTTCAGCACGCCCTTGGCGCGCTTTGCGAACGTCTCCTGGTCGGGCGTCAGCTCCTGCAGCTCGGCCACGACCTCGCCGCACTCGAACACCTGGGCCGTCGAGCGGCGGCCAAACTCCTTGAAGCGCAGCCGCAGCTTCTCGTAGGTCTCGACTTCGGTCTCCTCGACGCCGAGTGCCGCATAGTCCGGCTTCACATCCTCCTCGGATGCGAGAGCCGTCTGCGCCTTCAGCTTCGCCTTGCGGGTGGGCTTCGGCGTTACGACCTCGGCAACGAGGTTCTCCACGCTCTGCGGCGTCTCCACCGGAGTCGCGCCGTTCAGTTCGGTGTCGTCGATCTTCTTCGCCATGTAGGAATCCTCCTGTTAGCTGGCATCATCATCAGTCACGTGTACCGACCGCCCGTTCGGGCGGCCCCGGAACATGGTCCCGGATATTCGGTCACGTGCTGCGCCGTGGCTGAACAACAGACCACGGGCCAGGCGGGAGGATGCGCTGTCCGGCGAGCCGGCCGCGGAAAGCGGAACGGAACGCAGGCCGAGCGCGACAGCGGACACAACGGTCCGCGCACGGATATTTGTAAGGTTCGGATAATGCCGCCCGAAGAAGGCGGAGGCGCCAGAACTGGCCATCAAAGTCTCCCTACCAGCGGCGCAAGACCGCGATCATCCTTCCTCTCGAGACAGGATGTCCGGAGGCAGTCCAGAGCCGAAGAACCCCCGCGACCTCATGGGCGCGGCATTCGGCAATCGTCGGAAACCGGAACCGTCGATGACGACGGATCGGCTTACCGGTGATTGCTGGGTATTCGTATGCTCAAGATGAACTGCTTTCCGTGGCAGGCTGCCCAGGAACCATCCCAGGCAACTTGGGGGCGGCTTCTACATCACCGCAAAGCCGAATGCAAGCGGGAAAGTGGATATAATCCAGAAAAAACAATGGTTTATGGAGTGTTACGGCAACCCAGACAATGCAAGCTACTCACACGAACGTGCCAGAAGCGCCAGCAGGCAAACTTTGCCTCAACGCGGAGCATTCTGCGCCAATGAGTCACCGAATGGGCGGTCGGCGGGTCGACCGAGGCGATACCAGCGTGACAGTGTCCGCGCCCAAAGCTGATCTTTGGACATCAGCCACAGATCCGAGGTGACGATGGGGCGGGCCGCGCCTTGCAGCTTTGGATGACCCGTCGACCGTCCGGCCAGACACGCCTCCGGCCGATGCGTCAGCATCCAGTGGTCGAGGATGGGTGCGTCTCCCGCGAGGCGTTCGGGCGGCATGCCTGACCGGATCGCCTCCATGTCGTCCACGAGGGCACGAAGGCGCGCCAGTTCGCGATCGAAACGAGTGTCGCGGCCAGTATCGTGCGGGTCGAATGTCATCATGATGGTGCGCCTCCGGTGGTTTCGGCAGGATGTCGATGGGATGTCGGTTCGAACTGCTTCTCGGCAGATCCTGGAGCGGCCACCGCGGCAGGCGCCGGGTTTACGGCGTGGGCCGCATGGGCGGGCAATGCTGGAGCGCTCGCCACGACGGTGGCGAGATCATCCTTCAAATGATGCCTGATGATGCCGATCAGCGCCGTGGTGTCGGGTCGTGGAATGGGGATGTGCGTCTCAAGCCGTCCGGAACGCAGCAGCGCACGATCAATGGCATCCGGATTGTTGGTGGCTGCGACGACGATCACGCCGGATGTTTTCGAAGCTCCGTTCAGGAGTTCGAGCGCCCGATTGACGAGCGAGTCCCAGTAGCTATTCCACTCGCCTGCACTGCCTCGTCGGCCGATACCGTCGATCTCGTCGATGAACAGGATCGAAGGCGCTGCGGCCTCCGCTTCTGCGAAGGCTGCACTCATGCGCTTCAGGACATCGCCGAGATAGCCCGGCTCAAGCCAGGTCGCGACGGACGTTGCAATCAGCGGAACCCGAAGCGAGTTGCAGAGCGCCTTGGCAAATTCGGTCTTTCCGGTGCCGGGCGGACCGCTGAGCAGAAGTTTTACGCTCATGTCCTCCCAGGCCAGGCTTCCCGCCTGCCAGAGCGCGAGATCGTGCTTGAGGCTAAGGGCCCAGTCCGTGGCCTTGCCGTAACCGCTCAGCGTTTCGATGCGGGGAATGAACTGATCACGGTCGGTGCCTGACAGCACCGCCGGATCGATCCGCTCACTGCCCGATCCGGGAGTACCGCGACTGGATTTCGAGGCACTGGAGGTGCTGGTTGCTTTCCCACCGGAATCCCTGCTTGCCGAGCCGCTGCCGTTTCCATCATCGGCCGACGCCAGCCGCATGCGGGCAAGGTCATCGAGAAGCTCGAGGGCCCGCCCCACTGACGTGCCCGGCCGGATCGCCAGCGCCAGATCGGCAAGCGTCAGGATGGAGGCATGCTCGTGGGTGATGCCGCCTTCCGGCGCCTCACCGAGAACCGCGCTCATCGTCCAGCGGATGATGCCCATATCAAGCGGGCCGCAGACAAGGTTGATGCGGGCTGCCTGCCGCAGAAGTGTTGGCAGCCGTTTCTCGTCCTCGCAGATACCGATAATCGGATAGCTGCTTCGCGCGGCGACAAAGACCTGCCTCGCCGTTCTCTCCCGGTCCTCCGCGTCGTATTCGCTTCCCTGGAAGGCGACCATGTGCCAGCAGGCGTCGGAATCATACGAGAAGCGCAGGCCATAGCCATCCCGCGAAAGCACCGTGCCCTTGCATGTCGCGACCTTGCCGGGAAGGATGAGCCCGCTCCCAAGCAGGTCGAGGAATGTCTCCTCGAATCCTGCAACCCGTCCGGTAATGGTGATGATCGGATTGGGGACGCGCAGCGCCTCCAGGATATCTGCAACAGATGCCGCCCCCATGGTGATCGGCTGGGCGACGAGCAGCATGGTGGCGACATCTACCGCGCGTGGGGGCTCCGCCGATCGGCGCACGGCCTGCAACAGGTTTGTCGTGTCCGGACGAACCAGGGATTGCGCTGTTGCCGTGTCCAGCGGGACTTCTTCGGAAAGATTCTGCAAAGCCTCCAGTGCAATACCGTATTCGTCGTCTTCCGCCGGGCGCCGTGATGATCTGGAACCTGCACTGGCCCCACCCTGAAGCAGGCGTGCGATCTCAGCCTCGGATTTTCCGGCGGCGGCCGGTCCCGGAGCAAACCTCCGCACCTTGCGCCCATCGGCGATCCTGAGATCTTCGACAAGGATTCCACGCTCCACCGCATGGTCGATGGCGTCAGCCTCTGCCCGGTGACGCAGGCGCCAAAGGAGATGGTCTGCAAGACGGGTATCCATCAATCTGTCCATCACGAGCGCTCGCAGACGATGCGCAGCTTCGGGCGGGAATTGCTCCTGGCCGGGATCTGGCCGCGCCGGGCGAGCCAGTGCCAGACAAGGATCGCAGCCGCATTGCCGGCATCGACCTGATCGACGAGGCCGGCAATCACGCGAGGCGGGATCGGGATCTGCCGATTAGCGCCCATGCGCGCAAAGCGGATTGCGGTTCCGACCGCCTTTGCCGCATCGTCTACCGGATGAGGCTCGGTCTCGCAGATGCATCCCGAACTGCGGCCCGAGCGGATGCCCATGATGCATGCGCGGCTATGGCCATCAGCACCGAGAAGCACCGCGAGCGGACTGTCGGCGAGGATTGCGTCAAGCGCACCGTGTCCGGTTGTTGTCGAACCGTCATGTGAAAGCCGGGCTTCTGTCGCGGCGGAAGCCTGCAGGTCATGTGTAAGGCGGTGGTGAGTATCGTCGGTCAAGGCGTGGTCTCCCGTGGCGCGGCAGGCGCGCAAAAAAATGGATTGAGCATGGTGATGAGTGTTGAGCGGCGCGCAGCCGTGGTCAGGGCGCGCCGCCACGGGCAAAGCCGACCACGATCGGCCGCCGTTCGAATGCGGTCGACGGTCGAGTTCGCCCTGTTAGGGCATCGGGCCCATCGCCGGGTACGTCGTCATCGCCATCCTGGGCCGGATCGACGTCGGTCTCGTCGCTGTCGACCTCTTCTTCATCATTCGCTGCCGCCAATGTGCCCGATGCTCCCCCGTCATCGCGGATTGCGCGCAGGCAGGCGGCGCGGACCTCCTGCTGGACCGCCAAGGCAAACTTTGCCCGAAGCTCAAGCATCACCGTACCGGCATCGGCCACGCCGATCAGTTCGCCGATCTCGTCGAGGGCGAACACACCGCGGGCGCGATCCCGCCGCTCGCTCGAGCCGTCGATGATCGCGACACCGACTTTTGTGACGCCCGCCACCCGGCCTTCGATGTGAAGCCAGTCTCCGGCAATGAGTGCGGCCGCCATCATCCGGGCGCGCAGCGCATTGAGCCTGCGCTCGGCATAGGATGC
The DNA here is from genome assembly GCA_049646905.1 of Pseudaminobacter sp. Taxonomy (GTDB): domain Bacteria; phylum Pseudomonadota; class Alphaproteobacteria; order Rhizobiales; family Rhizobiaceae; genus Pseudaminobacter. The sequence goes on from JBARWP010000554.1 coordinate 5,202, forward strand.
CAGCGAGCGCTTGACGTCGAGGATCAGTGCCGAGTGGCGATCGCGATCGACGAGGAAGAGATCCGGGACATAGCTCGTCCTGGAATGAACTTCGGAGCGCAGCCGAAGCCCTTCAAGACTGGACCAGTCGTTACGCTTCAGCATCTCGACCGCAGCAGGCACGATCGGCAAAGCCGTCTCTGGCGGCATCAGGACCAGTGCCGGGTTCTCCGCCGCGAGCCGGGCAACGCCGAGTTCGAGCAGCTTGCCTTCATGATAGGTCACGGCACGAACCAGGGAGTTGAGATCTGCATAGGGTCCGAAGACACGATCGTCGCGATCGCCCGCGGCACGGATCGCCTCGATCGCGCGCTCGATCAGGACGGCAAGGTCCGCGTCGAGCGCGCAACGCCCGTCGTCGTCGATGCCAACGCCAAGTACGGCACCGTTCGAACGACGGGACCCAGCGCTGCGCAACGTGGCGGAAGCGGAACTGCGGACGTCAGAGGTCGGCCGCCGGTGGACGGCATGAATGAAGGTCATTGCTCTCTCCTGGATGAAGCCGGATGTGGATCGGGTT
>JBARWP010000555.1:0-5595 GCA_049646905.1 Pseudaminobacter sp.
CCCCGACGGCAGCACCATCGTGCTGCTGCATGGCAGCGGCGGAATGGAGGCCGACCTGATGCCGCTGGCGCATCGGATCGCGCCGCGCGCGACGCTGCTCGGTGTGCGCGGCCGCAGCCATGAGGAAGGCAGCGCCCGCTGGTTTCGCCGCTTCACGGCGACGACCTTCGACCAGCCCGATATCGCGGCGGAGGCGGAAGCTTTCGAAGCCTTCGTGGATGGCGCGATCACCGGCTATGGCCTCGACGCGCAGCGCATGACCTTCCTGGGGTTTTCCAACGGAGCGAATTTCGCCGCCGCGGTGATGGGGCTTCGGCCGGGAACCATCCGCCGCGCGATCCTGCTGCGGGCAACGGCGGTGCTGGAAACGCTGCCTGAAACCGACCTGAGCGGTGTCGGCGTATTGCAGATTTCCGGCGCGCGCGACCCGTTCGGCGACAAGGGTGCACGGCTGGCCGAATGGCTTGCCGCAAGCGGCGCGGCGCTGGAGACGCATGTTCTGGATGCCGGCCATGAAATCGTGCCGGACGACAGCGTGGTGGCGCGGCAGTGGCTCGGCAGGAACAGCGGCTGACATCGAAATCGGCAGGAAGACAAGGGCGAACGGCGCGGACTGCAACTGTCCTAATCACTCGCGGATAATTGCAGTTCGACAGCGTTCCGGAGCGCGCGCAGCACGGCTGCGATGCTGGGGTTGCGCGTCTCCCCGGCCCTGACGGCCGCGAATATCTGCCGCCTTATCTCCGGTATGACCGGCACCGACACGACTTCGCCGCGATAGCTCTTCAGCCTTAGCCCCGGCATGACGGACACCGAGCAGCCCGCCTCGATCAGCGAGACCACCACCTCGAAGCCATTGCAGTAGGCGTTTACGACAGGCTCGAAACCGGCCTGGTGGCAGGCTGCCATGATGACTTCGGAATATTTGTTGGACGCCACGTCCAGCGCCCATTTGGCATCCGCCAACTCGTTGAGGTGGACGCTGTCGCGCCCTGCCAGGGCATGGCCGACCGGCAGGATCGCATAAAGCCGGTCGTCGCACAGATATGTCTTTTCGACATTGCGGTCGGCGCTGGAGGGATCGACCGTCAGGTCATCGACGATCGCCACATCCGTCTGCCAGGCCCGCAGCGCCGCCAGGCCTTCCATGGGCTCCATCACATTGAGCACGACCCTGAGCCGGGGATGGTTGGCCTCCACCTCCTGCATGGCCGCAGGCGCCAGCGTCGAGGCGATCGAAGGAAACGCAGCCAGCCGGACCTCGCCGGCAACGATCTTCTTCAACTCGGCAAGATCGGTCTTCGCCTCTTCCAATATGCCGATGATCCTTTCGGCATGCGCCACGAGCCGCTCGCCCGCCTCCGTAAGGCGCACTCCTCGCCCGCGCCGCGTGATCAGGGGCACGCCTGCCTCGTCCTCAAGCTGGGAAATCTGCTGGGATACGGCAGAGGCGGAGACGAACAGCGCATCGGCGACGGCAGCCATCGTCTTGCGCTTGGCCAATTCACGAAGAGCTCTTAGCCGGGAAATATCCATCGGGGGTCCATGCAGTTATTCACTGACTACATTTACTTACATATTAATCAAGGAAAATTAAGTGGACCTTATGGAAAACAGCCCCTAGCGTCTGCTGTGGCTGAAGGGACCGATCATGATCGGCGGGCTTGCGCGGCTCCTCGTGTTGGTGAATAGGACCGCGCCAGAGACTTCCCGGCAGAACGGCAAGTGCTGCGCCTGCAAATCCGACCGACGCCAGTTTCTGAATTGGGCACTACAGCATTGGTATCAAAGCAAGGGGAATGAAATGTCACTGGCAAAACTCCTGGCAGCCGGGGTCGTCGCGACCATCGGCCTGTCTGTGAACACGGCATCCGCCTCCGTCCTGGATACGGTCAAGGAGCGCGGCGTGCTGCATTGCGGCACCGACAACACCGCGCCTGGCTTCGGCTATCTCAACACCAAGACCGGCCAGCTCGAGGGCCTCGACGTCGATTTCTGCAAGGCCGTCGCGGCAGCGGTCCTCGGCGATGCGGCGAAGGTGAAGTTCGTCACCGTGACCGACAAGAGCCGCTTCGACGCCGTCCTCACCAACCAGGTGGACGTCGTCTTTGCCCACACCACGCTGAAGCCGGCACGCGAGTCGGCGATTTCCGTCGATTTCCTGCCGATCAATTTCTACGACGGCACCGGCATCATGGTTAAGGCCGAGATCGGCGTGAAGTCCTTCGACGAACTGGACGGCGCAACGTTCTGCACCACCCAGGGCTCGGTGACCGAAACGGTCCTGGCAACCGCGTTCAAGGCCAAGGGCTGGACCACCTCCAAGGTCCTGACCTACGAGAACCTGGAAAAGCTGTTCGCCGCGCTGGGCTCCGGCCGCTGTGATGCCATGAGCACGGACAAGTCGGCGCTGGCCGCCTGGGCCGGCAACTCGCCCAACCCGGCCGACTATGTCGTCCTGCCCGACACGCTGGACAAGTCGCCCTTTGCCGGCTTCGTGGTGGCAAACGACTCCAAGTGGCGCAACGCCCTGCGCTGGATCACCTACGGCCTGTTCCAGGCCGAGGAATCCGGCATCACCACGGCCAAGCTCGACGAACTGGTGAAGAGCGACGATCCGTTCATGCAAAAGCTGCTCGGCGTCGGTGGCGGCTTCGGCAAGGATTTCGGCCTGCCGGACGACTTCCTCCAGCAGGCGGTCCGCGCCGTCGGCAATTATGGCGAGATCTACGAGCGCAACCTCGGACCGGACACCACCATGTATCTGGAGCGCAAGGGCACGCCGAACGCCCTGTGGACCGAGGGCGGCGCCATCTATTCGCCGCTGTGGAACTAGTCGATCGCATGCATTAAGCGCATGCCATTGTCCGGCGGCATGGCCGCCGGACACCCTCGATCGGCGGCCGGCCTAGAGCCGGCAGCCGTTTTCTGCGGACCAGGTGATGACAGTTCAGCAACAGACCGAGCCCCAGCCACGGTTCGACCTGAAGACGTCGGCATGGAACCGGCGAAAGAAACGGATCAGGCACGACCTGCTGCAAATCGCCATCATCCTGGCGATGATCGGCCTCGTGATCGCCTTTGCCCTTGCGGTGCGCAACGGGCTGGCCCGGCACGGCATCGGCTTCAGCTTCGACTATCTGTGGCAAGCGGCCGGATTCGACATCAGCGAAGGCAAGACGCTGACCTTCGGCGACCGGTTTCCGGCCCTGACCGACTTCACGGCAGCCGATTCCAACGCGCAGGCGCTGCTCACCGGGCTGTTCAACACCATCAAGGTCGCGCTTCTCGGCATCGTCTTCAGCACGATCCTGGGCACCATGCTCGGCGTCGGCCGCCTGTCGACCAACTGGCTGGTCCGGCAGATTTCCTTCGGCGTGGTCGAGTTCGTGCGCAACACGCCGCTGCTCATCCAGCTGGTGTTCTGGTATTTCGCCGTCGTCCTGCAGTTTCCGCCGATAGCAGCAGCAGCCAAACTCTATGGCGGCATCATCATCAGCCAACAGGGCACCTACCTGCCCTGGCCGGTTCTGGCCGAGGGGGCAACGCCACCGGCGATCCTCGCGGCGAGCGCGGGCCTCGTATTCGCATGCGCCGCCCTGTTCCTGAAGGCGAAGCTGCGGCTGGCCGCCCTTGCCCTGGCGCTTGCCGGCATTGTGCTGTCGATCGCGCTCGGTTTCCCCTTTGTGCTCGACTATCCGGCCGCAAGCAGGTTCAGGGCATCCGGCGGTATCACCGTCAGCCCGGAAATGGCAGCGCTGCTGCTTGCCATCGTGGTGAACAGCGCATCCTACATCGCCGAGATCGTGCGGGGCGCGATCGAAGCGGTGAACAAGGGCCAGTGGGAGGCCGCCGCCGCGCTGGGGCTCAGCCGCCGCCACACGCTGGGCGACATCATCCTGCCGCAGGTGTTCCGGGTGGTCCTGCCCTCGCTCGGCAATCAATATATCAACCTGGCGAAGAACACCGCGCTTGGCATCGCCATCGGCTTTCCGGAACTGTTCAACATCTACGGCACCATCGCCAACCAGACCGGCCGCACGCTTGAAGGCGTCGTCATCGTCATGGTCGCCTATCTGCTGCTGAGCTGGATCATCAGCGCCGCGGTGAACTTCACGAATGCGCGCCTGGCAAGGGGGACAAGCCGATGATCGTCTCCGCCATGCGCTGGTCCCGGCGCAATCTCTTTGCCAAGCCGCTCGACGCAGCCCTTTCGCTTGTCGTCATCCCGCTTTGCGCCTGGGCCTTGTATTCGGGCGGGGCCTGGGTGTTCCAAAGCGCCCAATGGAGCATCATCCCGGAAAGCATCCGCGTGCTCCTGGTCGGTATCTACCCTGCCGATCAGGTCTGGCGGGCATGGGGAACGCTCCTCGTCTTTGCCCTGCTGTTCGGCGCCACGCTGGGCTGCGTGTTCTTTCTCCACCGCCTGCTCGCATCGGCCTATTGTGTAGTTGCCGCCCTCATCGCGGCAGCCGCCGCCTGGCGTGATCCGCAATCCGCCTTGCTGATCGTCATGGCTGCCGCGCTGGCCCTGGCGGGCTGGCAGGCGACCTCGCGATGGGCGGCATTGCGCCGCTTCCTCGTGCCGGCCTGGGTGCTTGGCCTGATCGCGGTCTTTGCGCTGCTTTCGCCTCCGGGCATCGGCCTGTGGGGCGGCCTCATGCTCTCCGTGCTGATCACGATCGTGACCTCCGTGCTGTCGCTGCCGATCGGCATAGCGCTAGCATTCGGCCGCCGCAGCCGGCTGGCCAGCGTGAGGATGTTCTGCACCGCCTATATCGAGACCATGCGCTCGGTGCCACTCATCCTTGTGGTCTACTGCGTATGGATCGTGCTGCCGGTACTTGCGCCGCAATATTCCGTGCCGGACGTGCTGCGCGGCATGGCCGGGTTCACCATCTTCTTTTCCGCCTATGTGGCCGAATATGTGCGCAGCGGCCTGCAGGCCGTACCGCAGGGACAGGTGGAAGCTGCCCGCTCGCTCGGCATGAGCGAGCTCGACGTCAATCGCTACATCGTGCTGCCGCAGGCGCTGCGCGTCATCGTTCCGCCCCTGGTCGGCAATGTCCTCGACGTCTTCAACGCCGCGCCGCTGGTCTTCATCATAGGACTGACGGATTTCCTGCGCGCCGGCCAGATGGTCCTGGCCAATCCGCAGTACAGCGACCGGACCTACGAGATCTACATCTTCCTCTTCGTGACATACTTCCTGATCGGATCGCTGATCACCTTTGCGGCGCGCAAGCTCGAGCTGCATCTGGCAAAAGGCGCCCGATGAGTATGGCCCACACCTTCGACGGAGCAATGAAATGAGCACCATCGTCGAGATGACCGGCGTGAATAAATTCTATGGCAGCCTGCAGGTCCTCAAGGACGTCGGCCTGTCGGTCGAGAAGGGCGAGGTCATGGTGGTCATCGGCCCCAGCGGATCGGGCAAATCCACCCTGATCCGCTGCGTGAACGGGCTGGAGGTCTACCAGCAGGGCGAGATCACCGTCGACGGCTTCCAGATGCCGCGCGAGGAGGATCGCAAGCTTGGCGCCGACAAGGAGCTTGCCGCCATCCGCAAGGGCGTCGGCATGGTTTTCCAGCAGT
>JBARWP010000556.1:0-5273 GCA_049646905.1 Pseudaminobacter sp.
GTCGATACCGGGGTCCGGAACTCGATTCGCACCGTGGTTGGCTATGCGGGCCTTGCCTTGGCAGCGTTGGTCGCCATCTCGGCGGCCGGCATCGACTTGACGAGCCTGGCGCTTATCGCCGGCGGTCTGTCGCTGGGGATCGGTTTTGGACTGCAGAATGTGGTGTCGAATTTCGTTTCGGGCCTGATCCTGCTGGCCGAGCGCCCGTTCAAGGTCGGTGACTGGATCGTGGCGGGCGCTGTCACCGGTACCGTGAAAAAAATCAGCGTGCGGGCGACCGAAATCGAGACGTTCCAGCGCCAGACGGTCATCCTGCCCAATTCCGACCTGATCAACAGTGCTGTTGGCAACTGGACGCATCGCAACAAGCTTGGTCGTATCGAGGTCAGGGTCGGGGTTTCCTATGGGTCCGACGTCAAGCAGGTGCATGAGATCCTGCTGGAGATTGCACGCAACCATCCCCTGGCATTAAAGAACCCGGAGCCTTTCGTGCTGTTCGCCAATTTCGGCCCGACCGCACTTGAGTTCGAGATCCGGATATTCCTGTCCGACATCAACAGCCTGAGCAGCGTCCAGAACGATATCCGTTTTGCCATCGTCGAGAAATTCGCTGAGGCCGGGATTTCCATTCCGTCGACGCCACGTTTGGTGGAGACACGTCCATGGCCCAAATGGCCCACCGACGATGACAAGGAGGAAGCTCTGTATTACGAGGCCGAGCAGGCGCGCGCCAAGCACGCTGCCGAGGCGCGACCTCGCCGCCGGTCGAAGCGCCCGGACCCGGATTGACTTTCCCCCTAGTGGTTCCAACATCAGCGGTATCGAATCCGCAAGTTTAAAATTCTGCCGAATTCGGCATGAATGTGTCATTCAGTTGCCGTTCAGCTTTCAACTCATATAAGGTCGCTGCAAGGGCGACAGCGCCTTGCGAACGGCAACAGAGGCGGTGGAAGCACCGACATTGCGATGATGAGATTTCTTCTTGCGGCTGGTGCTCTTGTCCTTGCCGGCAGCACGGCCTTTGGCGCCAGCGCGGTGAACCGGGATGCCGAGCCGCACACGCTGATCGTCACCGAGGGCGGCAACAAGTCCGAACTGGCGCTGGCCGCCGGCGAAACCGTGGAATTCTGTGCCAATGGCTGTTTCGTGACCATGCCCAACGGCGACCGCGAAGCACTGACCGGCAACGAGACCATCGAGATTTCGGACGGGGTGGCTCGCATCAAGTAAAATCTCCGGAAACACCTGAAACAAATCGGGCCGGGCAAATTGTCCGGCCTTTTATTGTTTTCGGTAGCAAGTGCTTAACGATGACGCGTGAAATCCCGCGTCGTCTTTCTTTCGGCACTGCCGGCTTAACCTTCCATACCGCTATGGTCGCTATATCCCTGCCCAGACGCCGGCGAACGGCGCGATATCGAAACGGGGCAGGGCGGGCGACCAATGGATGCGCGATCCGACACGAGCGCAATACCGCTTGCCGTCGATCTGGACGGCACACTGATTGCAAGCGACCTTCTTTGGGAAGGTCTCTTCCTGCTCGTCCGCAAGAATCCGCTTTTCCTTTTTCTGGTGCCCTTCTGGCTCACCAGGGGGCCGGCCCGGCTGAAGCAGGCGATTGCCGAGCGGGTGGACATCGATCCGGCAGCCCTTCCTTACCGCGATGCGGTCATCACCCGCCTGCGGCAGGAGCGCGAGGCCGGTCGCGAGATCGTACTTGCCACCGGCACGCCGCGCAAATTCGCCGAGGCCGTCGCCGCCCATCTTGGCCTGTTCGATTCCGTGCTGGCGACCGATGGTACTGAAAATCTGACGTCGGGGCGCAAGCGCCGCGCCCTGGTGGCGGCCTATGGCGATGGCGGCTTCGACTATGCCGGCAACAGCCGGCACGACCTCAAGGTTTTCGACGCAGCGCGCAAGGCGATCGTGGTGGCTCCGGATCGCCAGGCGGCACAGTGGCAGGCGGCTCACGGCAGCGAAACCATTCCCGCGCCGAAGGTGAGCCTGCGCACGGTCATGAAGATGCTGCGCATGCATCAGTGGCTCAAGAATTCGCTGATTGCCGTGCCGATGGTGCTGGCGCACGAATATTTTGACGAGGGGATGCTGCTGGCCTGCCTGCTCGCCTTCATCTCCTTCAGCGCGGCCGCATCGGCCATCTATATCGTCAACGACTTCTTCGACCTGCCGCTGGATCGGCGCCACCCCACCAAGCGCAACCGGCCCTTTGCCAGCGGCGCGCTCTCGATTCCGTTCGGATTGGGATCGATCGTCGTCCTTCTTGCCGTCAGCATCGGTGCGGCACTCTTCCTGCCGGCGGCGTTCGCAGCCGTCCTTGCCGCCTATCTGGTGGCAACCACCGCCTATTCGTTGGCCGTCAAGCGCATGCTGCTGATCGACGTGCTGATGCTTGCGGCCCTTTATACCGTGCGCATCCTTGCCGGGGCGGCGGCCACCGATGTCGATGTCTCGTTCTGGCTGCTGGCCTTCTCGATCTTCTTCTTCCTGTCGCTGGCGCTGGTGAAGCGCTATGTCGAGCTGCGGTCCTCGGTGCTCGTTCCGGGCGAGCGCATCGCCGGCCGCGGCTATCGTGCCGAGGACCAGGATATCATCGCGCAGGCGGGCATGGCTTCGGCATTCTCGTCTGCTCTGGTGCTGGCGCTCTATATCGACAGTGCGGCCGTGCGCGAACTCTATCCGCATCCCTGGATGGTGTGGCCGCTGGCGCCGATCGTGCTCTACCTGACGATGCGGGTGTGGATTCTGGCGCGCCGCGACGAGATGCATGACGATCCCGTCGTCTTCATCATCCGCGACTGGCGCAGCCAGATCGTGGCGCTATGCGGCGGCTTGCTGCTGGTCACGGCCGGGTTGTGGTCATGACCGGCACGTATGCAAGTTTTGGAAGAGCCACTGCCGTGGCCAGGCAGGCGATGCCTGCCGGTGAGGCGATAGCGTTGCTGGAAAGTGGCGCTGCCGAGCCGGACTCGCTGCTCGCCTATGGCAATGGCCGCTCCTACGGCGATACGTGCCAGAACGGTGCCGGCAGCCTTGTCGACATGCGCTCGCTGTGCCGCATCCTATCCTTCGATCCCGAAACCGGGGTGCTGGAAGCCGAGGCCGGCACGCTGCTTTCCGATATCATCGCCCATGTCGCACCGCATGGCTTCTTTCCGGCGGTGGTGCCGGGCACGCAATTCGTGACGCTGGGCGGTGCGATAGCCAATGATGTGCATGGCAAGAACCATCATCGGCGCGGCACTTTCGGCTGCCATGTCGAGGCGCTCACGCTGCTGCGCTCGGACGGCAGAACCTATGATTGCTCCAATATCAGCAACGCAAGCCTGTTCCGGGCAACGATCGGCGGGCTGGGCCTGACGGGGCTGATTCAGATGGCAACGATCCGCCTCCTGCGCGTGCCGTCGCTCGATGTCGTGGAACAGGTGACCCCCTTCCGCGACCTTGGCGAATTCTTCGATTGCGTCGAGGAAGCGGAGAGCGCGAATGAATATGCGGTTGCCTGGATCGACCAGCTTGCGCGCGCAAATCACGGCCTGCTGATGACGGGCAACCATGCCCACCATGGCACGCATATCCCGAAACCTGCCGGCGGATGGGCAACGGTGCCGTTCCAGCCGCCATTGAATCTGCTGAGCCGCCCCTTCCTGCGGTTGTTCAATACTGCCTATGGCTGGAAGAAGGGCAGGGCCGCCGGTTCCCGGCAGACACCGTATCAGGGGTTTTTCTTCCCGCTTGACGGCGTTCGCAACTGGAACCGGCTTTATGGGCCGAAGGGGCTTTTCCAGCATCAAAGCGTGGTGCCGGAGCACGCGGCCCGGGAAACGGTTCCGGCCTTGCTGGAAGCAGCACACGCGGCCGGGCAGGGGTCGTTCCTGACGGTTCTCAAGCGCTTCGGCGGGATCAACTCTCCCGGGGTGCTTTCCTTTCCGCGCCCCGGCTACACGCTGACGCTGGATTTTCCCAATCGCGGGGCGGCGACACTGGCGCTGCTCAAGCGCCTCGATGCCATGACCATCGATGCCGGCGGCGCGGTCAATCCCTACAAGGATGCGCGCATGGGCGCCGAGACCTTTGCGGCCTCCTTTCCCGATTGGCAGCAACTGGAGGCGGAACGCGACCCGGCCTTCATGTCCGACTTCTGGGCGCGAACCGCAAGGCAACTCGCCAGTCGGCAGGAAGTGCCAGCGTTTGCGCCCGTATAGACGAACAATAAGTCAGGAACTCCCGATGAAACAGGGTTCCGGCAGATAGTAGGAAACATGAGATATATCGGCTTCATACTGTTCACGGTCATGACCAACGCGGCCGCGCAACTGATGCTCAAGCAGGGAATGATCGCGCTCGGGCCGATTTCATTCGAGGGCGTCAATCCCGTCGTCCGGATGTTTCAGATCGTCTTCAGCCCCTGGGTCTTCCTGGGCCTGGTCACCTTCGTGATCTCGATGGCTTCGCATCTTTATGTGCTGTCGAAGGTCGAACTGTCATTCGCTTATCCGTTCCTCAGCCTTGCCTATGTGGCGGTGGCTGTATTTGCCTATTTCGTCTTCCGCGAGGATCTTAATGCCTGGCGCATCGCCGGTATCGGCTTCATCTGCGTCGGCACGGTGCTGATCGCGCAAGGCGGCAGCGGGCATGAAGCGTCCGCCTCCAACACCAACGAAACCATCCAGACCAGCGAGCTTGCCCAATGAGACATGTCATTTTCGGAGGCGACGGCTTCGTCGGTCGCCATCTTGCGCCCAAACTGCTTGCCGATGGCGAGGAGGTGATCGTCGCCGATATCGTCAAGAGCGGGCTTGCACATTATCGCAGCGCGCATTTCGTCCATTGCGACGTGACCAATCCGGCCTCGGTCGCGGCGGTCGGCATCCGCGCCGACGACATGGTCTACAATCTGTCGGCCAAGATGCTGTCGCCGATCCAGGTGCGCGCCAAGCGTCATGATTTCTTCTGGCCGGTGAATTTCCACGGCACCGAGCACATCATCCAGGCGATGGACGAGGCCGGTGCGTCGCGGCTCGTTCACTACACCACCGACATGATCTACGGCCACACCTACACCTATCCGCAGACCGAGGATCACCCGGCTTCGCCGCTTGGCGAATACGGCCTGTCGAAGCTGAAGACCGAGGAACTTGCCGCCGGGTGGCGCGAGCGCGGCATGCGCATCTCGCTGTTCCGCCCGCGCCTCATCATCGGGCCCGGCCGGCTCGGCATATTGGAAAAACTGTTCAAGCTGATCGATTGGAACC